>JASEHH010000034.1 GCA_030017685.1 Thermodesulfobacteriota bacterium
CCTTCCGAAGAAGAACGAAAAGGACCTGGAAGAGATTCCGGAGCATATCCGAAATAAATTGAACTTTAAGTTTATTCAGAGGATGGATGAGGCGATCGAACTGGCCCTCAAACATCCCGAACTGCAGAAGCCAGAACACGGGGCATTGACCATTACGGCCTGATGAGAGTGTAGTGCCTCTAACACTTCTTTACCCCGTTAGAAATAATGCCCCACTGGAATTTCTAACGGGGTTTACACACCCCGTTCACCCTGAGCTTGTCGAAGGGTGAACTATATCGAAGGGTTCCGTTCATGGTTCGACATGGCCTGTCCTGAGCAAACCGTTCGTCCCTTCGAGAGCCTCAGGGCGAACGGTTTTTTCCGAATGTCCTGAGCGAAGTCGAAGGAAGGGCTCACCACAAACGGATTGTAAAGTGATTATTGACGCACTACAAGAGCAATGAAGTCCTGTGGATTTTCCCAAGCTCAGAAATGTAATTATCTTTCCTGTTCAGAGGTCTGGCCAATCCCTGCTCTGTCTTCAGGACCCTCAGAATATTAGCGACAAGGCCCTCTTTCTGCCCCCTCCTCTTTACTTCATCGTCTCCCTCTTCGATGGTCGTCATTCGATTCTGGATATCCAGACCGAATACATGAGAAGATTCGGAGAATTTCTTTTTACAGAAAAGATCGAGGAGATCATCCGTCAACTCGATGACACCCTCTTTCTCGAAGGGGAGAAATTCCAGGAAGCCCTGCGGCAGAAGGAGGAAGGGTTCAAGAAGGGTTCTTTTAGAGAGGCCGCGTTTGCCGGAAAGAGTTATGAAAGAGAACCCGGGAGGCTAAAGGATCAACTTCTTGGGTATTTTACCGGGCCGGAGGGTCCGGGGCCGCTTCCGGAGAGAAAAGAGATACAGGGATTGAAGGGGGTGATTGCCCCACACATCGATTTCCAGCGAGGGGGCTCCTGTTACGCCTTTGCCCACCGGGAGGTGTGGCAGAACCGTTTGCCGGACTGCTTCATCATCTTTGGGACGGCCCATACCCTGATGGGACATCCTTTCTCTCTGACCCGAAAGGAGTTCATCACCCCGCTTGGCCATTTAGAGGTGGATCGAGAACTGGTCGATGCGATTCAATCCCGATGCCCTGATGATCTTTTCATGGACGAGGGGATCCATCGGAGCGAGCATTCGATCGAGTTTCAGTGCATCTTTCTCCGGTATCTCTTTCCGGAACCCGCACCTGTCAGGATCGTTCCCATTCTGAGCGGATCATTCCATGAGGCGATTGAGAGAGGAATTTCGCCGATGGAACTTCCGGCCATCCGTCAGTTCATTGAGGCGATCAAAGAATCAGTGTCCTCCCTTGGAAGAGAGGTCTGTTATATTGCCAGCGCTGACCTCGCCCATATGGGTCTTCAGTTTGGTGACCGGGACGGGATCGGAGAGTACGATCTCCGGATCCTCGAAGAGGAAGACAGGAAGATGCTCAAACATGCGGAAAAAGTGGATGAGGAGAAGTTCTTTTCCTCCATTTCAGAGGAGCAGGATCGAAAGAGGATCTGCGGACTGCCGGCCATCTATGCGATGCTCAAGGTGATGGAGGCAAAAGAGGGCAGACTCCTCAAATACGCTCAGGCCTTCACTCCGGAGACTCAATCCGTCGTCTCCTTTGCCAGCATGGCCTTCTATTAAAAAAGATCACTTCGTTTGAGGATCGCTTCGCTTAAGGAACGTTTCACTTTAGGATAGAGGCAAAGGATTTTGCCTCAAACCTCAATCCTCAAGAGAGCGAAGTGAACGCTCCTTTATCATGGAATCAGGAGGGTTTCTGTTTGATTCTGTCGAGGGAAGGGTAGATCTGGGAGAGTTTGGTCTCGATCTCCTGAGGAAGGTCCATCTGGAGGTTAAGGATCTTCTCCCGGATAAGGGCAAGGGTCCCCAGTTTTTCACTCACCTCTTTTGGCGTGACTCTGCTCAATCTCTTTGAAACCTCTCTGACCTCCTCATTGAGGAATTCGATCAGCTTTAAAACTTCTGAGACCTTTTTCTGGGGCATCCTCGTTCCTCTCCTTCTATCTTTGCTTCCACCATACCCGATTTAAAAAGGGATTTCAAGAAGTTTAATTCCCCTATTCATTTAATACATCCTCGTCTTCAAAGGAAGAAAGACTCTGCTTCCCATCTTCTTCAAACTTCTTGATCCAACTGTTCACGCGGTCTTCACCATAAGCCTTTTTCCATCCTGCCACAATTTGTTTAACCGGAATATCGGCAAAGATTCCTTCGAATGCCACATATTCCATAAACTTTTGATTTTCCAAATTATAAGGCTGGAATAGAGAGTCTTCACGGCCATTAAATTCAAGCGGAGATACGTTATGTTTTCTGCAAAGTTCCCTGTTAAATGCCGGGGTGGCTTTTACCCACCCGCCCTCAAGATAAAACTCTACGAAACCATGTGAGACAAAAAGGTCGGTTCCGAGAAAATCGATGAGTTGTTTCGTTGCAAGATGATTCCGGACGGTCGCAAGACCCACGCGGGAGGGAATGCCACAAGCTCTTCCCAATGCACAAAGAAGCGATGCCTTTGGCACGCAGAAACTCCTGCCCCGTTTGAGCACATAGCTCGCACGGTAATGTTCGGGCAGATAGAAAGGAGAGTAAGGGTCATAACGGATATCGTCCCGGACTGCCAGATAGAGTTTTGCCGCCATCTTCACGGGTTCGGTGATTCCTGCAAGCACTTCCCTTGCATAATCCCAAACCCTCTTATGTTCGCTGTCGATGATGTCTGTGGGATTGAGGTAGCGAGGGTCATCCGGATTTGTCTTCATATACCATTTATACTTCTTTAAATCCTCTCTTTCAATAGTAATTAAATTGGAATATGAAGTGTCAACCAGAAACCGGGGTTTTATTGAGATTCTTCATCGGATGTGATATGAGAATGAGTCATTAGAAGCGGAAGGAGTTGAATGACGATGACACAGACTTTTTCGGTAAAAAGTTCGAAGCAAACGGAGCTGATCGATATCACCCACCCGGTTCAGGAGGCGGTTCAAAAGGCCGGAGTCAAAGAGGGCCTCTGTGTGATTTTTACTCCCCATACGACCGCCGCGGTGACGATCAACGAAAATGCCGATCCAAGCGTCCCGAGAGATATTCTGATGGAACTCAATAAGATCATTCCCTTCGAGGACCGATACCAGCATACCGAAGGAAATTCTTCAGCCCATATCAAGTCGAGCCTCATCGGATGTTCCCGGACCCTTTTCATCGAATCAGGGAGGCTCCTCCTCGGGACCTGGCAGGGAATTTTCTTCTGTGAATTCGATGGACCGAGGGATCGTCAGGTCTATGTCAAAGTGGTCAAGGGATAGAATGGATCGGGAAACACTGATTGAGGAAGTGGAGAAGATTTTAGATCAGGAACCCAGGCTGATTCATCTTCCTACCCAGGGAAAGGTTGTCTTTGTGGGGGATACCCATGGAGATATCGATGCTTCCGAGCAGGTCCTCCGCCATTACCTGAAGAAACCTTATCGAATCGTCTTTTTAGGGGATTATGTGGATCGAGGGGATGACTCCAAAGAGAATATCAACTATTTGCTTCGCATGAAGATTGAACACCCGGAAGACATTTTCCTACTTTCGGGAAATCATGAAGGGCAATTGGTCAAAGAGTTGCGCCCTGCCAATTTCTGGGAATCTCTTTCTATCCAGGAAAGGAAACAATATGGACGGGTCTTCTCGACATTGCCTCTCTGCGCCGCTTCGGCCAATGGGTTAGTGGCCCTTCACGGTGCGCTACCCGAGTTGGAATCTCTTGAAGAGATTGATCAGATAGAGTGGGGGGATTCAAATTGGGACAGGATCGTCTGGGGGGACTTCGTTGAAGGAGATGGGGATCTCATGGGAGATTCGTGGGGAAGGCCCCAATTCGGGGGAGCCTATTTTAACCGGTTGATGGAAAGGTATCGGAAGAAAATACTGGTGCGGTCACATCAACCCCATGCGCCTTCATTGATGTTTAAGAAAAGGTGTATTACCATTTTCACTTCACAGGCCTATCCGTTGTCCCGGACGATTGTGATCGCCGATCTGGAAAAGGAGATCCGGGACGCAGGGGATGTGGTCATTGAAAAAATATGATTTTTAAGAAAGCACCAAATACCAAGCACCAAGCACCAAATAAATTCCAATAACCAAAATCCAAATTCTAAACTTTGTTTTGGTTATTGAGTATTGGAGATTGGAATTTGGAATTTGAATCGACCTTAACACTCGTCCTGATTAAAATTTAATCGAAAGGTTAGACAAGTAGATGGTCAAGATCATTTCTTTTGATATGGATGGAACGCTGGTTGATTCGGAGTTCACGGATTGGGTTTGGCTCCACGGTATCCCCAAACTTTATGCCCGGAAGAAAGGCCTTTCCTTCGATGAAGCAAAAACCATGGTCGTGGAGGAGTACCAAAAGGTCGGGGAGGGTGCGATTGAGTGGTATGATATTAAATACTGGTTCAGGCTCTTTCAACTCGATGAGGCGTGGGAGACCTTAATGGAACATTATGCCGACAAGATCAGTGCCTATGAGGATGCCCGCCACATCCTGGAGCGTTTAAAGGAGAGGTACCCTTTAGTTCTTACCTCCAATGCGGGAAGGGAGTTCATCGATATTGAGATGGAAGTCACAGGCATGGGAAGATATTTCAATCGCATCTTTTCAGCCACCTCTGATTTCCAGGTGGTGAAAAAGACAGCCCAATTTTATCAACGAATCTGTGAAATCCTCAAGGCCGAACCCGGAGAAATCGTCCATGTCGGCGACCACTACGAATTCGACTATCTCGTTCCCCAGTCTCTGGGGATTGAAGCGTTCTATCTAGACCGCTCGGGAAAACAGAATGGGGACTCGGTCCTCTCAGACCTGAGAGATCTGGAGAAGAAGCTTTATTAAGGCCTAAATTGAGCGGTTTTTTCGTTAACCATTGCTTCAAGAATACTGGATTCCTGCTGGAGTTTATCCCGATGGAAATCGGGGCAGGCAGGCTTTGCTAAAGGGAGGCGCTGCCATCCAGAGCCGCATTGCTTACCCCAAGGGTGGTATTGGGACTCTGGCGCCGGACGGAATTACCCCTCTTTGGCCGCCGGCCCATAGGGCCTCTGGCCCGGAGGGGAAAGAGGGGCGAAGGGGGACGGATTGAAAGGATTCTTCAATTTGTGGTAGTATAAAGCGAGAAATAACCAATTTCCAAGCACCAATCATCAAATAATGACCAAAATCACAATAACCAAAATAGGAAACGGGGCCTAAACTGGTGACGAAAGGTTTTATTCGGACATTTGGTCATTAGGATTTATTTGGAGCTTGCCTGCTTGCCGCAGGCAGGGGACTTGGTTATTAAATGTGGACGATATTAGTGAATGAGAAGGAGGAGTAAATCGTGTCCAATCCAAGGATATTGGTTGTCGATGACGAGCTGATTGTCTGTGAAAGTTGTCAGCGGATTCTCGAAGAGGAAGGGTTAGAGGTGGAGACCGCTTTAAGCGGGGCGGAAGCCCTCAGGAAGATGAAGGAGAATCCTTTTGATATCGTCATCACCGACCTTAAAATGCCAGGAATCGATGGCATGGAAGTACTCCGGACATTGCGGAGAGAGTATCCGGATACGATTGTGATCATGATCACCGGTTTTTCCACAGTGGAGACAGCGGTCGAGGCCATGAAGTTGGGAGCCTTCGACTATATTCCCAAGCCTTTTACTCCCGATGAAGTCTCCATCGTTGTGAAGAAGGCGATTGAACAGAAGAACCTCATTCTGGAAAACGTCTATCTGCGGCAAGAGCTGCGGGAGAAGTACGGATTTCATAACATCGTAGGGAAGAGCAAGAAGATGCAGGAGATCTACCGGATCATTGCCAAGGTTGCTCCGACGGATAGCACGGTGCTGATCAATGGACAGAGCGGCACGGGGAAGGAACTTATCGCCCGGGCCATCCATTTCAACAGCGCGAGAAGGGACAAGCAATTTGTGACCGTTGACTGCGCTGTTCTTTCCGAGAATCTGCTGGAGAGCGAACTGTTCGGTCACGTCAGGGGATCCTTCACTGGTGCGGTGACGACCAAGCCTGGACTTTTCGAGGTGGCCGACGGCGGAACGGTCTTTCTCGATGAGATCGGCAATATCAGCCTGGCCATTCAGGCAAAACTCCTGAGGGTATTACAGGAGAGGGAGTTTACGCCCGTGGGAGGAACAAAAGCCAAAAAGGTTGATATCCGGCTCATTGCCGCCACCAATAGGGACCTGGAGAAGATGATCAAAGAGGGGACATTTCGAGAAGATCTTTATTATCGCTTGAACATCGTTCCCATTTATCTTCCTCCCCTGAGGGAACGCCATGAAGATATCCCCGCCCTGTCTGTCCATTTTCTCAAAAAGTATTCCGAGGAAATGGGAAAAGCGATCAAAGGGTTTACCCCTGAGACGATGGAGAAATTAATGAAGTATCCATGGCCGGGGAATGTGAGAGAACTGGAGAATCTCATCGAGCGGACGGTCGTGATGATGGATGAGGAAATGGTGCGGGTTGAGCATCTGATCTTGCCCGGCCAAGAGGAAAGCGAGGCGATGGAGAATCTGGTTCCGGTGACCAGTGAAGAGTTGAAGGAGATCAAGAAGCAACTGAGGGAGAAGGCCGTGGAGGATATAGAGAAGGCGTTTATCATCAAAGCCCTGGAACGAAATCAATGGAATGTGACAAAGGCAGCTGAAGAGGTGGGGATGCTCCGGCCGAACTTTCAGGCACTGATGCGGAAGTATAGCCTACGGGCGAGAGAAGAAAGTTAGAAGTTAAGAGTTTTGAGTGATGAGTTATGAATTCTTTTAAATTTTAAATCATTAAGGACACGTAACACGCCTGCGTGCCGAAACGCAGCACTCCGGCGTGCAGGCACGGGCACAAATCACGTTATTTTCAAACAAAGGGGTTCTCCTTGTCGGACTTTTTTAAATGGTTAATAATGGGATGGTCTATCGTAGTGGTTGGGATTGCTTGCCTCGGCCTAATCTTAATTGTCAAATACGGAGAGATAAAAAAAATTGAAACAGATGATGTAAGTCTCTGTTTTATCATTGCTTTTTTCTGCTGGCTCATTCCAATTATCGCTTTCTCCATTCTTGCCCGCACATTAGGATTCTAAAAATTTTAACTGCATATTTATTTTATATTTGGTTAAAAATCAATTAATTCTGCCAATTAGTGAATTTTTGCTCAAATTATATTCCACAAAATGTATATTAAAAATATACATTAGGCTTGCCATTTTAGTTTTTATATTTTGATAAAATCAATTAAATCATATAGTTAAGTATGTCACGATTTGAGGTTTAACGTTGGCATACGAAATGCAATAGTTACTATGATTAGAGTTGAAAGGGGGAATAAAAGATGGAAAAAGGGTTTAGATTTTTTAGAACGGGCTTAATGGTTGCACTCATCAGCCTTATTTCGACACCAGCTTTTGCAAGGTCGATCAGCTTGAAGGATGCAGGAGCGGCTCTCTGGATTTTTGTTATCATCGGAGCGATTATTATTCTGCTTCAATTAATACCAGCGGCGATTCTCTTCTTCACTTTCATCGGTACGACTACAGGCCTGATCATGAAAAAGAAGGCTCCGGAAAAGGCAACAGCCGAAGAAAAGATGAGCCTTCCAGGATATGAGCCCGCAACCGTGGAGAAGTAGATCAGAATTGAGACTACCTCTAAAAATGTCATTCCTGCGAAAGCAGGAATCCATAAGTTTTTGAGATTACTGGACTCCCGCCGGAGTTTATCCCGTACTTGTTACGGGGCGGGAGTGACAAATTGGGAATTATTAGAGGTTCCCTTGAGAGTTATGAGTTGAGAGTTGGAAATTAAAAGATCAAGAAACAGGAACGGAGCAGAGGATGGATAGAAAGTTGAAACGGATTCTAATCATAATGATTTTCGTCCTGATTACAGCCATTGCTCTCTTCTCTCTGGGGATCGCCTATGCGGGAGGGATCAGAGGAATCGGCCTGTTGGGGATATGGTTCTTCCTTACTTTTGGGATCATTGTGGTTTTAGCCCAGTTGATCCCGGCAGGCATTCTCTTGTCTTCTTTTATCGGAACAAGTTTCTCCTCCTTCAGGAGAAATGAGATGCCTATCCGGGTGACTTAAGAAAAAAAGGTTTCTTTCCCGCGATGGTTAGGGTAAAATAACAGGGGCTAAAAGATAGAGTTCCGGATAAGGAATCCAGGAAAGCAGGAAATTGAATTTATAAGTTTTAAAGGTGATCGCTGAAAAGACAGAATTCCGGAACGGACGGAAGAGACAGGGATGAAATCAAAGATCATTCTCATAGCCTATCAGGATGATTTATGGGTCAGATCGCTCTCCACCTTTTTGCATGGCCTCGGCTATAAGGTGGAGACGGCAACGATGGTGAGCGATATGATCCGTAAGGTGAGAAAAGGACATATCGATGTCGTCCTTCTGGATGACGAGATGGAAGGGGTGAAGGCTTTTGACCTGGTTCCTCTCTTTAAGAAGATCAATGAGAGGATCCAGGTCATCGTCATTTCCTCGGAGGCTTCCCTCGGGCTGGTCAAACGCCTCAGGGGAGCAGGGATCTTCTACCATGCGATGAAACCGGTCGATCTGGAAGAGGTCAAGTCAGCCGTCGAATGTGCCTTTGAAAAGATTGAGCGGGAAAATTTAAAAGAAAGGTTTCTACCCTTTCTCATTCCAAGGAGGGTTCCAGCATGATGTGGAGAAAGCATAAAACCTGGATGGTTCCTCTGGGAATCCTTTCTCTTTTATTTCTTTATGGAATGATGGGAGAAATGGCCTGGGGGGATAACTCAAAGTGTTTAAGCTGCCATCGGGATGAAGCATTAGCGAAAAAAGACGCCCGTGGGAATAAAGTTTCTCTCTTCGTATCGGAGGGGGAATTCAAAAAAGCGGTCCATGGGAAAATTTCCTGTACGGACTGTCATGCCCGAATCCTTGATGATACCCATGCCAGCAAGGGGGTCAAGGAGGCCGACCGAAAGGTGGATTGCGGGACATGCCATGAGGAGTCGGAGAAAATATATAAAACATGTGTCCATCGCTTAAAAGCTGAGATCACCTGCCAGGCATGTCATGGATACCATTATGTGACCCTTCTTGCCGATCCGAAATCGGCTACGTATCGAACCAATCTTGTTCAAACCTGCGGAGCCTGCCATTCCGAAGAAAGCAAGCAATTTGCTGAAAGCGTCCACGGGGTTGGACTCTCCAGGGGAAGGCCAAATCACCCGACCTGTACGACCTGCCATGGGACCCATTCGATCAAACCGAGATCCGATCCGGAGTCGGCGGTCCATGAGAGAAAAATTGCCATGACGACCTGTCCCCAGTGCCATGCGGCTGAACAGATCACGAGGGAGTACCGTTTCACAACGAAACCCGTCAAATCCTATTACGATAGTTTTCATGGCCTCTCTTACCGGGGCGGAGATACCTTGTCGGCCAACTGCGCCAGTTGCCATGGCGTCCATGACATCCGTGCCGCTTCTGACCCGAAATCAATGATCCATAAGGATAACCTCCAGAAGACCTGTGGTGTTTGTCATCCCAAGGCTTCCGTCAATTTTGCCAAAGGAAAGATTCACACACTGGCTGATATTAAAGGAGTGGACTTTGGCGAGAAGGTGGTGGGATGGGTAAGAATCGTCTACATTATTCTGATTGTGGCCGTCATCGGAGGATTAAGTTTCTTCAACTTCACGGATTGGTTGAGGAAGACCATTGAACGCAGGCCTAAGGACTAAGGAGCTGGGAATCATGGCGAAAAAATATCTTCGAATGACATTGAATGAAAGGATTCAACACCTCAATCTGGCGATCAACTTCACGATTCTGGTGATCACCGGTTTCGCTTTAAAGTACCCCGAGGCGTTTTGGGCTTCTCCCATTACGGATGTTCCACTGGGAATGACCTTCAGAGGGTTCCTCCACCGACTCTCCGGAGTAGCCACGATCACCCTGGGAGGTTATCACCTCCTTTATCTTGCCTTTACGGAAAGGGGAAGAAGGATTGTGATCGACATGATCCCCATGTGGAAGGATGCTAAAGACCTCTGGGAGACCCTGAAGAATAACCTCTTCATCAACCGACCCGCTAAAGTGATCAAGATGGGTCGGTTCAATTTCAAGGAGAAGTTGGAATATTTAGGCCTGATCTGGGGGACGATCGTAATGACCGTCACAGGTTTCATCCTCTGGTTCAAGGAAGAATGGCTTCTCTTCTTTCCGATGTGGACCTTTGATGTGGCCCGGGCCATCCATTTTTATGAGGCGATCTTAGCTACGCTCACCATTATTGTTTGGCACCTTTATTCTGTTGTGTGGAATCCCGATATCTACCCGATGAGTTGGGCCTGGATCAACGGGCACCTGACCGAACATGAGATGGAACTGGAGCATGGCCTGGAACTGGAGAGAATTAAGGCGGAGGAGAAAGGAAGACCGGTCCATTTCAATGAAGGGTCGGGGGCAGGAGGCGGGAGGGCCTATCCCATTCATCAGGAAGGAAGGGAGAAATTCTCCATCAAAGGTCTTTATGGTTTGGTTCGACATCTTAATGAATCCATTAAGAACTGGAAAGGTAAGTAAACCCCGTTAGAAATTCTTCTACTTTCTAACGGGGCAAACAAAAGGGGGTGAAGGCTTATGAAGGAGCACATCTGGGAACGTTACGGGCCTTATCCGGAGAAGAAGGAAAAAAAACGAAATCGATATAAAGAGGGACCGTTTTTAAAACAAACCTATGAATGGTTGAAATGGAAGATGGTCGTCACAGGTGGTTTTTCGTTTCACTGTCCATGTTTGGAACATTAGCAAAGAGCATGGAGCATAGCGCATAGCGTATCAGATATAATTTTACATCAAATTTGCGGCCCTATATATCCTCTTACTCCCACCATCCAAACCCCACCCAAATGGAGAGGATATATAGGGTTTTTTTTCGTTGTCGTGATAAAGGGAAAGTGTTAAGATAAATCCCAGTAAAATTATCTTCAGAAAAACAAAGGGATGTTCCCCCGGAAAAAAATTTCAATTTGGGTTATCTCTCTTTTCCTCTGCTTTCTCTTCGGAAGCCCTGCAAGGGTGTTGTGGGCCATGACGACCGAGGAAGAGAAGAAGTTGGGAAAGAAGATCCTTCTCGAAATGGAGAAGAGGGTCGATTGGGTGAGAGACCTGACCCTCCAGACGTTTATCAACAGGGTTGGCCATTCTTTGGTCGCTCAGGCGGGCCCGACTCCTTTCGAGTTCAAATTCTATCTGATCAACGGAACGGATCCCAATGCCTATGCTATTCCAGGAGGTCACATCTTCCTGACCACCGGGCTTTTAGTCTCAACAGAGAATGAGCAGGAAGTCGCCGGAGTCATCAGCCACGAAATTGCACATGTGATGGCGAGACATGTAGCCCAGATGATCGAGAGGTCAAAAAGGCTTAACATTGCATCCATGGCAGCCATCATCGCGGGGGTTTTGCTGGGCGGAGGAGGAAAAGCCTCTGAGGCGGTGGCGACGACCGCAATGGCCGCAGCCGAGGCCCTCGCCCTGAAGTATACGCGCGAGATGGAGGTTGAAGCCGATCAAAACGGTCTTCAATATGCGATCAAGGCAGGCTATGATCCGAACGGACTGATCACCTTTATGAACAAGATTTACAAACTCAGCCTGACCTCCGGACCCAGGATCCCTACCTATCTCTCAACCCATCCGGCCATCGAAGATCGAATCTCTCTGATGGAGAATCTCCTCCAGACCAGGCCAAGACCGGCAGCGCCTTTTAAAACTTCCGGAACTTATCGAAAGATTCAGGCCAAAGCCTTTGTGGAGGAGAGGGAACCTCATGTGGCGATCAACCACTTTCAATCCCTGATCGATTCCGGTCCGCAGAATGTGGACGCTTATTATGGCCTGGGCCTCGCCTATCGGAAGATGGGACGATTGGACAAGTCGATAGAGGCTTTTCAATACGGGCGCTCATTGGCTTTAGACGACAGGGATCTATTGCGGGAACTGGGGATCGCCTATTTTCTTTCCGGAACGCTGGATCAGGCGGTAAAAAACCTCGAAGCGGTTCAATCACTCTTTAGAGACAGCGGCGATCGGGATGAGGATCTGTTGAGCCTTTATTATCTCGGGAGGTGCAATCAGGAAAAGGGGGATTTTACCCAGGCTCTGCCGCTCTTCCTTAAGGTCAAAAAGGGTCATCCTGAATGGATCGATGTCCATCATAGTCTCGGTTCCGTTTATGGGAGAATGGGACAGAAGGGACTGTCTCACTTCTATTTTGGAAAATATTTTAAGTTGAGAGGCGAACATAAGAATGCCCTCCTTCACTATAGAACTTCCCTTGATTGGCTGGAGAGGGGAAGCCCGGAAAGGGAGGAGGCCCAGAGGGAGATCAAGGAATTGGGAGGGACGGGGAAATAACCATTTAAAGCACGAGGTTAAACTCAAAACCCTAAACACTAAATCCTAAATAAACACAAAACTCGAAATCCAAATGTTCAAAAAGGCTTATCTGGACTTCTCTTTTTCCTAAGTCATTCAGTTTTAAGTTTTGTATTTGGGCATTTGAGTTTATTTAGGGTTTAGAGTTTAGAGCTTAATTTCTTTTAGCGTTACAAGGAAAGGAGATATGATGAAACCAGTTGAGGAATATTGCAAAAGCGCTCTTGAGAGAGGAGTAGATGGAGCAAAGGCGATCGATTCCAGCTCCATTGCGACGGCCGAATGGGTCAGGCTGAAATGTCAGTTCGGATGTCCGGGATTTGGAAGAAGCCACTGCTGTCCTCCCCACACCCCCACTCCTGAGGTCACCCGGAAGGTGATCGATTCCTATCAAAAAGCGATTCTGCTCCACCGGCACATCACCGATGGAACCAAGAGGCGAGAGGAGACGAAGCAATTTAATGAGATTCTTGTTCGACTCGAGGTTGAAATTTTTCTCGATGGCTATTATAAAGCCCTGAGCATGACCTCCGGGCCCTGCCGCCTCTGTAAGGAGTGTGATTTAAACAGTCTTTGCATGCACGGGATGGAGGCGAGGCCCTCCATGGAGGCCTGCGGGGTGGATGTCTATAAGACGGCAAGGGATAATGGATTTTCTATCCGGGTGGTGCGAACTCCTGAAGAAGAACAGAATATCTTCGGATTGATCCTGGTGGATTGAAAAGGAAGGAAGACATTCTCATATGAAGGGTGAGAAGAAGAAGGGAAAAGGAGAAGAGATCGTCAGGCTCAACCGTGAGCTTTCGATCCTCAATGCCATCAGCCAGACCGTCAACGAGTCGATTGATCTCGACGAGATCCTGAACAAGAGTCTGGATAAGATCGTTGAGATGACGGAGATCGAGTCGGTAGGCATCTACCTCTTAGAGGAGAAGACCGGTGAATTGGTCTATGTGGCTCACAAGGGATTTTCAATGGCCTTTTCAAAGGGAATGAAGCGATTGAAATTGGGAGACGGGGCGACAGGAAAAACTGCAATTTCGGGGGAACCCCTCTTCATCGAGGACTATCCCGGCTATCCGGAAGCTATCCCTTTTGCCATCGAAGAGGGCTTGAAATCGCTGGCGGTCATACCTCTTAAATCGAGGGAGAAGATCTACGGAACCCTCAATATTGCCCGAAAGGAATTTTATCCATTCACACCCTCTACCAGGAATTTCTTCAATTCCATCGGACAGATCATCGGTAGCGCTCTGGAGAGAGCCTCCCTCTATACGGAGAATGTCAAACGCCTCGAAGAGCAGAAGACCCTTTATGCCATCAGCAAGGAGATCGCCTCCAAACTCGAACTAAAGGTCATTCTCGAAAAGATCATCCGGAGCGCCATTGAGCTCTTAGAGGTGGATGCCGGATCGATTGCTCTTTGGGACAATCGGAAGCAGGCTTATGTGTATGTCATCGGCCATGGATTGACAGAGGCTTTAATAGGCAAAGAGATCTATCCATCCTCAAAGGGGGTAGGCGGAGAGGTGTTAAAAAGGAAAGGGCCTATAGTGTATTCGAATTATGACACCCACCCCAACCGTTTAGTAGAACTGGATCCTTTTCATCTGAAGGAGACCTTAGGTGTTCCACTGACGGTAAGAGAAATGGTCATAGGGACGATGATTGTTTGTACGACCGACCCTAAAAAACGTTTTCGGCAAAATGATATTGATCTCCTTTCCTCCTTTGCCCAGCAGGCGGCGATTGCCATCGGAAATGCCAGACTCTTTGAGGACTCGTTAGCCAAGATCAGGCAATTGACGATCCTCTATGAGGTCGGGAGGAAACTCTCTTCTACCCTCGATCTTGATGAGTTACTCAAATATGCTCTGGAACTTCTCAAAACACAATGGGGTTATGCGCTATGTGTTATTCTGTTCCTGGATCGGGAGAAGAATGAACTCTATATCCGACAGGTGATCGGCCGGGACATCGAAGAGGTAAGGCATTTAAGGTTTAGGGTTGGTATGGATGGCATTGTAGGTTGGGTGGCCAAAAGCGGTGAACTTCTTTATGTCCCCGATGTTTCAAAAGACCCAAGATATATTAAAGAATTTCCGGATATAAAATCGGAAGCGGTCTTTCCACTTAAAATCAGGGACCAAGTAATTGGAGTGCTGAATGTGGAGAGCAAGGAGCTTATGGGGTTTGACGAAGAGGATCTGCGGACTCTCTCCTCCTATGCCAGCCAGGTGAGCATCTTCATTGAGAATGCTCAGCTCTTCTCCGATTTGAAGCAGACCCTGAGTGAGCTAAAGCAGGCTCAGGATCAGATCATCCAGGCCGAAAAGTTGAGAGCTATGGGGGAGATGGCAAGCGGAGTGGCTCACGATTTCAATAATGTCCTGGCCGCCATCCTTGGAAATATTCAACTCCTTCTCCATTCCTTTGAGCATTATGGGCCTGAGGAGATTCGGGAACGGTTAAAAACGATTGAAAAGGCTTCAAAGGATGGGGCGGAGACGGTCCGTCGTATTCAGGATTTTACAGGGAGAAGAAGAGACAGGGAATTTATTCCTCTTTCCCTCAATGATCTCGTCCATGAGGTGTCGGCCATCACAGAGCCGAGGTGGAAGGACCAGGCCCAAAAGAAGGGAATCCACATTGAGCTGGTCAAAAGGCCTGGAGAGGTCCCTCCCGTCCTGGGGAATCCATCGGAGTTAAGAGAGGTCTTGACCAACATGGTCTTCAACGCCGTCGATGCCATGCCGAAGGGAGGGAAAATCACCCTTTCGACCCAACCCCATTCGGAAGGCTGGGTGGAGATGAGAATCGCCGATACGGGCATCGGTATGTCAGAGGAGGTGAAGAAAAGAATTTTCGACCCCTTCTTCACCACGAAAGGGGTGACCAGCTCCGGACTGGGGATGAGCGTCTCTTACGGAATCATCAAGCGCCATGGAGGTGAAATCCTTGTCGAGAGCGAACCCGGCAAGGGAACCGTCTTCGTTCTCCATCTGCCCATGGGTTACGGGGAAGAGGTCAAGGAGACGGAAAAGCGGGGGGAGATGGTCCCGGGGATGATGCGATCGGCAAGAATTCTGGTGATTGACGACGAGGAGGCTGTCCGGGACATCCTCTCCCGGATGCTTATGACCAAAGGCCATCAGGTCGAGATGGCTTCGGATGGAGACGAGGGAATAGAGCTGTTTAAGAAGCAGCCCTTTGATTTGGTCTTCACCGATCTCGGGATGCCAAAGCTTTCAGGCTGGGAGGTTGGAAAGGCGCTGAAGAAATTGAATCCTAAAATCCCCATTATCATGATCACCGGATGGGGGATGGAACTGAATAGAGAGAAGATGGGCCAAAACGGAATTGATCTCATGATTTCCAAGCCATTCAACTTCGACCAGGTCACGCAGCTGATCTTTGAGGCCATGGAGTTAAAGGAGAAGATGTGATTGTTTAGAAATAAAGTTTTTTGTCTAATGGTCAAGGTAAGGATGCCCGTTTCGTCTAAGGGTTACGTTTATGAAGTCTAAGTCTTAAACACCTTCCCCTTTCACGCTGAACCAAACTGGTTTCGTAACCTTTACCCACATACTAAAGATTTTTTTCATGATTCGTGGTCAACGTAACTGTCATAGACAATTACTTCAATGTATGATCCCCTGGAATTGTCCGAGAAGGTAGAAAGAATTGTTGCCTCCGGAGAGAAGAGAAAATATTATCGATTCCGCCCTGCTTTTTATTATGGAGGAATTGCCACTGCTGACTGTGTCGGATGTTGTTTGAGGTGCCTTTTCTGCTGGTCCTGGCACATCGTGACTCAATCTGGAAATGTAGGACGATTCTATTCGCCGGAGGAGGTGGCTCGAAATCTCACCTCCATCGCCAGAAAAAAAGGATTTAAGCAAATCCGGATAAGTGGTAATGAGCCCACCCTTCACCGATCTCACCTCTTAAAAGTTCTCGAATTCATTCCCAAAGAGATTCGTTTCATTTTGGAAACCAACGGGATTTTGATTGGCCATGATCCTTCTTATGCAAAGGAGCTCTCCCGTTTTCCCCATCTTTATGTCCGGGTCAGCCTGAAAGGGGTTTGTCACGAGGATTTCACACAGTTAACAGGAGCAAAACCAGAAGGTTTTAATTTGCAACTGAGGGCCTTAGAGAATTTAATCGAAAAAAGTGTGGACTGTTTTCCTGCTGTGATGGCGGACTTTTCTTCGCAGGAAGAGATTAAAAAATTGAGGCATAGGTTAAAAGAGATCAGGCAAGATTTTTATGATTTTGAAGAAGAGGAGTTGATTCTCTACCCCTTTGTTGAGGAAAATCTCAAGAAAAAGGGGTTTATTATCAAAGATGCCAAATTAAGGCACAACCATAAATCTCAATTAGGACAGGAGTGAAGTATTTCACATATTTCAAAAAACATTTTTTCTTGACCTGAAATTTAAGTGGTGTATAATATAATTCAAAAGATGGAATCGGATCAGCTTCATATTTATAACTTAAACAGTGGTTACAGGTTTTACTGGTTCTATTTGACCGAAGTTTACCCACTGTCTCCGGCTGGTCACTAAAAATAATTACAATATAATCAGCGAAGGCTGTGGGTAAATGAAATTTAACCACGGCCTTCTATAATTTGGAGCCGTGGGGAAACTATTCTCACGGCTTTTTTGTTCGGTTCCTTGGCGAAATATAGGCCAATGGTATTGATATTATTTTCACAAAATTAAGTCGAAGGATAGAAATATGACAAATGAGGTGGAAGCTTCGAGAACCAAGCACAAATATGCAGAAGAAAGAGTACATGCGACTCAAGAGCGGCTCCAACATCTTCTCTCCTTCAGCCAAACCATGATCTATACCTGTAAGCCTTCGGGCGATTACGCTGTCACTTTTATTAGTGAGAATATCAACTCACAGCTCGGCTACGAGGCTCATGACTTTATCGGGAATTCTAGCTTCTGGGCCGGTAGGATACACCCCGAAGATAAGCCCCTTGTCTTCGCCGGATTGTCAGATATATTTGAGAAAGGACATCATACCCACGAATACCGTTTCCTGCATAAAGATGGGACATATAGGTGGATGCATGACGAGTTGAACCTGATCCGGGACCCGGAAGGTAACCCGGTTGAAATAGTTGGTTTCTGGATGGACATTACCGACCGGAAGAAGATGGAGGAGGCCCTCCGGGAGTCTGAGGATGAATATCGAACCATCTTTGAAACGACCGGAACCGCCACTGCCATCATCGACGAAGACACGACCATTCTATTAGCCAATGCGGAGCTTCAAAGAATATCCGGCTACTCCAAAGAAGACATAGAAGGCAAAAAAAGTTGGGCGGAATTTGTCAGGCAAGAAGATTTGGAGAGAATGAAAGAATACCATCGGTTGAGAAGGATTGATCCGAAAACTGCTCCAAGCAAATATGAAGCTCGTTTCATGGATAAACAGGGCCATTATAGGAATATTCTAATCATGGTTGAAATGATTCCAGGGACAAAAAAAAGTGTCGCCTCTCTTTTAGATATCACTGAGCTTAGGCAGGCTGAAGAAGCATTAAGAAAGTCAAAAGAGATGATGGAAAATATAACCCAAGGAATCAAGGAAGGTATACTGCTCCTTTCAAAAGATCTTAAGATCCTGTGGGCCAATCAATCGTTTTTGGACGAATCGGGCTATCCCAAGGACGAAGTCTTGGGGAATTATTGCTACAAGATTACCCATGATCGGGAGACTTGCTGCGGGCCCCCAAACGATCAATGTCCTATTAAGGAATTTCAGAAAACGGGTAAACCAATAACCCTATCTCATATGCATTTAGATAAACTGGGGAATGAGAAATTCGTTGAAATCACTGCCTATCCGGTCAAAGATGAGGAAGGAGAAGCTTTTCAATTTGTCTATTTATGCAAAGACGTTACCGAGCATAAACAGGCAGAGCAAACCTTGCGGGAATCGGCGGAGAGACTCCGCTTTCTCTCCTCCCGTCTCCTGGCGGCTCAGGAAGCAGAACGAAAGCGAATTTCAATGGAACTGCACGATGAATTAGGGCAGGCCCTCGTTGCCTTGAAGCTCGGTTTAAGTTCTATTCAAAGGAAGCTGCGGAAAGATCAGAAAACCCTTCAAGATGAGTGTGAATATATTCAAGAGAGTATAGAACAAATCATTGAAAATGTCCGTCGGCTTTCGCGAGACTTGTGTCCCTATGTTCTTGAACATCTCGGCCTCTCGGCTTCCCTTCAGTGGCTGGTTGACGATTTTGCTAAACAGCACAACATTAAGGCCTCCGTTCACATAGAGGATATCGGTAATCTCTTTTCACAGAAGACCCAACTTATTATATACAGGATCTTTCAGGAGGCCCTTACAAACATAAGGAAACATGCTTGGGCTAACTGTATATCTGTCGTTGTCAGCAAAAGGGACGATAGCTTTTCTTTTTTCATCGAAGATGATGGGAAGGGATTCGACGTGAAACGGGAAATGGCAAAATATTTACCTGAAAAGGGCCTGGGTTTGATGGCAATGGAGGAACACGCGCAGATGTTGGGCGTACCCCTTGACATCTGGAGTGAAGTCGGGAAAGGCACAAGAATAGGCTTCACTATTCCAGTAAGCAAGGAGGGAATTTGAAGCGACATCCTTATCGCATCGTATTGGCCGATGATCATACGATCGTTCGGCAGGGCATAAAGAGGGTGATCGAGGAAAAGGCCGATCTAACGGTCGTTGGAGAAGCGAGCGATGGCCTGGAACTTCTTAGCCTTTTGAAAATTTTAGATGCCGATTTGGTCATTCTCGATATCTCCATGCCCAATCTCCGGGGGATTGAAGCAACTCGGGAGCTTAAGAGGATTTTCCCTGACGTGAAAGTATTGATCCTGACCATGTATAAGGATAAAGAATTACTCCATCATGCCTTCTCCTCCGGTGCTGATGGGTACGTGCTTAAAGAGGATACGGACGAGGAACTTCACACTGCCATAGAAAAGATCCGGAAGGGGAAAGTTTACATTTCACCTCGTCTCTCTGAGGGTCTCACGAATGCTTCGGCACAAATACGCCGTAACCTACTATTCAAGCCTCCATTGGAACGACTGACGGAACGTGAAATGGAGATCTTAAGGCTTATTGCTGAGGGAAAATCGAACAAAGAGATCGCTAATCTTCTATTTATCAGCATACGCACCGTACAAAATCACCGTGCCAACATAATGAGCAAGTTGGGCATAAAGAAGACAGCCGACCTGATAAGATATGCTATTCATCAAGGGTATACCTCTTAACAATCCCTAAGGCCAAACCTCTACGGTTTCTAAAAATGAGTAGTTTTGCTCATTCTTGGAATGGGTGATTCTGGTATAATTTGTTCCAGATTTTTTCCATCAACCTTGAAGGAGGATTCTCGCATGAGCAAGAAAGAGAAGATAAGTCCAGCAAACAAAGGTAAGGGGGCGAAAGAAGCATCCAAAAAGATGGATAGAAGAGTAGAATTTACCTTCCATGCTCCGGAGACAAAGGAAGTTTACCTTACGGGCGAATTCATTCAATGGAATACCAATTCACTGCCCATGAAGAAAGATAAGAGCGGGGTTTGGAAGACAGAGATCAAGTTGCCTACTGGCCGCTATGAATACAAATATTTTGCAGACAGCGCTTGGGTTGAAGATATTCCTGGTGCGGAACCGATCTCCAATCCCTTTGGCACGCAAAACTTCATTATCTCGGTCAAGTAGGCATCGTCCTTCCAATTTTATTCAATCAAAATTATGTCTGGTGAAAGAGTCATCCTTTGAAAAAGAAAATCTTGTTGGTAGAAGATGAGGGGGCCCTGAGACTTCTCTATCAGGAAGAGCTGGAAGAGGAGGGATACGAGGTCTTCACAGCGAAGAATGGAAAAGAGGCCCTTCAGAAATTGAGGAAAGATAGACCCGATCTGGTCATTCTTGATATTATCATGCCCGAGATGGATGGGATGGAAGCACTTGGGCGAATCTTGGGCGAGCAGAAACGAATTCCTATCATTCTCCATACGTCACATCCAGGGTATCAGGAAGATTTCATGAGCTGGGCAGCTGATGCCTATGTGCTCAAATCCATTGATCGGAAGGAGTTGAAAGAGAAAATCAAAGAACTCTTAGAAAAAAGAGAGTCCCATTGAGTTGTTTTGTCAGACGAGAGTTGGTTCGATCTATCCCTATAATGTCATCTCAAAGTAAGAACTATGATCACCAATATCTTTAAGATGTGAAGCTCCCCGCCCATAGGGCGGGGCTTCCCGGCAAGGTATTATCATTCACATTGTGCCCCTTGACCCCGCCTACAAAGCGGGGCTTGTGGGGCACCTTCCGGTCAAATTTCAGACAGGAAAGAGCAAGTTGATCGAAACCTATTGCGAGAGCTAAAAATTTAAGCCAAGGAGGTGCAACTATGGAAAGAAATAAAGAAAATTACTATTCGAGTCTGTACGAGTTGGCAGCAACATTAAACTCATCTCGTGCTCCTGATTCCATACTCCAGTCTGTTGTCGAGGGCGTGGCCAAGGCCATGGGAGCAAAAGGTTGCTCACTGATGCTACTTTCGCCAGACATGAAGGTACTGCTTCATACAGCGGCCTATGGGCTTAGTGACTGGTACGTAAGAAAGGGTCCGGTATCAGCCGATAAAAGCATTTCCGAAGCATTAGAGGGCAAGCCAGTGGCTATCTTAGACGCAACCGAGGATCATCGGATCCAGTATCGGGAGCAAGCCAAGAAAGAAGGAATAGCGTCTATCCTTTCAGTTCCCATGATGCTTAGAGAGGATATCATAGGTGTTATAAGGGTATACACAGCAGAGCGGCATCAATTCACCATGGATGATATGTATTTCGCCGGGGGAGTTGCCAACCTCGGTGCCATTGCCCTGGAAAATGCCAGGCTATACGAGGCTGTTCAGAGAGACTACGAAACATTCAGGCAGGATATGCTGGAATGGCGCGCTGCCTTGGGTCATGAGTGGATGGTGGGGGAAGCCGTTACTCCTTCGGAAGAGTAGATTTTCTAAGGGCAAAATTTATGGATACTCTGGGAACTAATCAGGAACATCTTGAGTCTATTAAGTCTCGTTTGTTGGAGAAAGGATTTAATCTCTCCCCCGAAGATGTGAATGGGGTAATCGGTCTGATCAAGGATGAAATTGGTTACTGTTATGTAAAGCAATTGATAACCCAGGTCGGAAAGATTCTTGAGATAAATCCCTCCCTTACGGAGAGTGAGATTCTGCAGCTCGTAGCCAGAACCATCGTGGAATATCTTGGTGCGGAGGCCACAAGCATACGGATATACGATCCTGAAGAGAAGGGGATGGTCTCTTATGGATCTTACCCAAGCTTTGACGAAAGTTGTGAGGAGGTAATCCCTTTTGAAGATACGATCGCCGGTGAAGTGATCAAAACGCGTCAAAGTTACTTAGTACCCAATATCTTAAGGGAAGAGAGGTATAAGAATAAGGAGAAAGTTGAAAAACTTGGAATTCGTTCAATGCTGGCCGCACCGATCCACCTCCACCGTTTTTCCAAGGATATAGATATAGAGGGAGTCTTCCAGATCTATTATAAAAAGGAAGATAAGGTGTTTACACCGCTGGAGCTTGAAATTGCAGAGATGATTTCAAAACCAGTGGGTTATGTCATGGCTTTAAAGAAAATTAATTATTTTCATAAATTTAATATGACCAAGGACAAAATTTTGGAGCATATCTACGAGAAATTAGCCAGGGGTGAGGGAATCAAGATGAAGGATCTGTTCAACTCGGTTATCCCAGAATTGGTGGACATCATGAAGGTCCAGAGGTGTTCCCTCTTCTCGGTTACGGAGGATCGAGAGCACATTATCCTGGAGGCTGGGTATCCGGAAGCCGGACATGGAATCGGGAATGTCCGTTCTGTGAAAGAAGAACTTTACGCAAAGGTTATTGTGGACCAGACAGGGCCCTTTGGCAGTTTCGAAAATGAGAAGATCTACCCCCATTATATCCTTATTGCCAATCCACAAGGAACTCAACTCCTTCCTGCAGACATCAAACATTTCTTAGAAACTCAGCAAATCAATTCCGTTCTTTATATTCCTTTAAGAATGAATGAAAGCGTCAAGTACTTCCTCGTCTTTGATGCTCAAGCCCAACATCAGCGGTTTACACACGAGGAAATCGATATGTTAACCTTCTTTGGCAAGGAGTTGACAAAGGCGGTGAAACTGGAGAAGATGGATGATATCCTTCATGATTTTAGGAACCCCGCCATTGCAGTGGCAGGCTTTGCCAAAAAAGTCCAGAAGATTCTTAAAGAAGGAGCCCATCTTAAGGATGAGAAATTAGAACAGTCACTGGATATTCTCTTGAAAGAAACTTCCCGTATTCAAGAGTTGGCACTGACCCTTCATCAGAGGGGTAAGGAATCGATCGTTGATCTAACTGAAGTATTGAAAAACCGATTTCTAATCAATGAAGATGCCCTTAAAGAGTTGAATAGAGGCAACATTCGATTGATTGAGCGAGAGTTGGAATCTCCTTTATGGATTCAATGTTATCCCATGCATATTGAAAGAGTAATAGATAATCTCCTTAACAACGCTTCCAATGCAATTCCTGAAGAAGGAGGAGAACTTTCTATTCGATCCTATCGTAAAGACCTCTGGGCCGTGGTCGAGATCAATAATACGTGTCAGATCTCGGAAGAGGAAAAAGATCAATTAATTCTTGAGCAAGGCAAAGGGAGGGGGCTTCACATCTGCACCCGATTGGTCACAAATATGAGAGGGAAAATGTGGGTGGAGGCTATGGAGGGTCAGATTACCTTTAGTATCATGTTGCCTCTTGTTGAGCCATAGCTCTAAACCACGTTCATCCTAAAAATATATTATACGAGGAGGTAAACAATATGTACGAAAGAATATTGGTTCCATTGGATGGATCAAGCGCAGCGGAGATTGCTCTGCCGTTCGCAGAAGAGATCGCCGCCAAACACGGGGCGGAAATTATTCTGGCGAGTGTTTCCGAGCTCGCCGCTGGCGAGACGGATCATCTCTACCGTTCTTACCTGGAGCGCATCGCAGAGCAGGTGCAACGCCAGTTTAAGGACTGGGGAGCAAAGGAAGAGGCCAAGGTGAAGAGCGTGGTTCTTCTCGGCAAACCCGCCAGCGAAATATTGCGGTACGCTGATGAAAATAACGTCAGCCTCATAACGATGGCGAGCCGTGGTCGCTCAAGTCGAGGGCCATGGCTTCTGGGGAACATCGCTGCCAAGGTGCTTCGAGCTACAGGCAAGCCTGTGCTACTAATCAGGGCTCCAGCCGACAAGGCAGCCCTTCAGCAGAGAAGATTGGTGAGTAAAATTCTGGTCCCATTGGATGGTTCCAAGCTAGGTGAGGTGGCCATTCCCTATGCAGAGGCGCTGGCTCAGGTATTGGGTGCAGAGCTAATCCTGTTCCAAACCTTCGTCGCGCCCATATCGGTGGGGGGCTATGAGCGCTACTCCGTGCCCCCGGCCGCGTTCAAGGAAAGAGAGGAGCAGGTAAGAGCCTCTGCCATGGATTATCTTGATAGTCTGGGGAAGGCATTCCAGGAGAAGGGAATGAGGACCTTGAGCGTGGTAAGGGAGGGGTCCCCGCCAGACCAGATCCTTGAATATGCAGAGACGAATGGAATCGACCTCATAGCCATGTCGACTCACGGACGCTCGGGCATCGGGCGGTGGGTTTTGGGCAGCGTTACGGACAAGGTGCTCCATGCTGGAGACACGGCAATCCTGACTGTAAGGGCAACCAAGATGTGATGGCATGGTGCAAGAGGAGTATCGTTCGCACTCCAGGGGGCTGTGGTCATTACGGGGCAGTTATGAAAAGGAGGATTTTGGTCGTGGAGGATGAGGAACCCCTGAGACTTCTCTATGAAGAAGAACTTAGAGAGGAGGGGTACGAGGTTCTCACGGCGTGCAATGGAAAAGGAGCTCTTGTGCAACTGGAAGTGGGAAACCCGGATCTGGTCATCCTCGACATTATCATGCCCGTGATGGATGGGATGGAGGCCCTCGGTCGTATCCTAGGGAAGAATAGGAAGATTCCCATTATCCTCAATATTTCTTACTCACACTATAAAGAAGATTTTATGAGCTGGGCGGCTGACGCCTACGTCATTAAATCATCCGATCTCATAGAGTTGAAAGAAAAGATTCGAGAGTTCTTAGAAAAAGGAGAATCCCGATAGTAAATATTCTGGGGGTTAATTGAAGCTTATCTCTGGAGAAAGGGGTTCAACGACCCCATCCACTGTCAAGGGCCATAGTAATCCCAAACATTCCTCCAGATCTTATGTGGTCTTTGATAGGAATTCAAGTTGTTGACAAAATTGTCCGCAGAGATAGAATAGGAGACATGGCTACGCGAAATGCTTTTTATTTACAGGAGTCTAAATCTGACAAGGGGTGGCGTCATGGCGGTAAAGATCATCATCGATAGGAAGGTTAAGAAAGGAAAGGAATCAGATTTTTCTGAGCTGCTTAGGGAGTTACGATCCAAAGCAATTGCCTCAAAGGGATATACTTCAGGCGAGACGCTTCGAGCATTGGCTGACCCTCAGAACTATATTGTCATTGGCACGTGGCAAAGTGTTGATGACTGGAAGAATTGGGAGAAGAATCCAGAAAGAAAAAAGGTTCAAGCCAAGATCGAAGAACTAATGGCTCGGCCTACGAAGACAAAAATATATGTGTACACGTGAGGGTTATTGACAATCTCTAAAAATATATTAGCACCAGCTTGAACCGATGACTTAAGAACACACCCTCTCATGTCAGCCGACCTTCGTAAGGGATGGGAATCGATCAGAACCGCCCGGCGAAATGCCTTCGAGCGTGATGAGGTCTTATTCGAGGTCGGAGAAGTTGATGAAGGGCAAGGATGAGGATGTGAGTTAAGGGAACCACCTGGCGGTCGGCGGAGACCCGAAGGATGGCCTGCGTACACGGGGTGCAAGACAGGTAGGAACGATTTCCAAAAAGCCGTAGAGGCAGAAAGAAGGAGACCCAGATGGCCCAGATTGAACTGACGGGGAACGAGATTGAAATGCTCCGGGAAATTCTTAAAAAGCAGCTCTCAGAGCTCTCCTTGGAAACCGCCTTCACCCACAGAAAAGATTTCCTTGAATTCCTGAAAAGAAGAAAGGCCTTCATAGAGGGCTTCATCCAACGCTTGGAGGGAGAGCTGACGTCCGGGAAAAGAGAAGTGGTGAATATTGATCGGCTCAGGAAAGTAGATATATTGCAGGGACTTACGGAAGGGGAGTTACAGAGCATTGCCCAGTTCTTCGAGGAAGAAAACGTAGCTGCGGGGGTAATCCTATGCAAAGAGGGCGGAAGCGCCGAGCGACTCTATGTTCTCGAGCAAGGGAGAGTTTCCATTAGTTCCAAGAAAAGCGGCCAATATGATATAGACACCCCCGGAAAGATTGTGGGGTGGTCTTTTTTGGTCCCCCCATTTCTATATACAGGTTCGGCTATAACCGTTACTCCTTCCAAGGTTTTGGTTATTAAGAGCCCTGATTTCTACTACGTCCTTCATAAGGAACCCAAGATGGGGATGAAGGTGATCAATAACCTGGCCCAGGTTATTGCCAGTCGTTTGAAAGGGCAGGTGGACCCATTCTGAAAAAAGACATTGGCTTACATTACAAGAATTACATTCAAAATGACCAAGGAGGTAAACTTTATGTATTTCATAACTTTTTCGGAAAAATTGGGTACTAATGGATCAGAAATCGCCAGAAGGATTTCGGAGCAATTGGGGTATCGTTTCTATGACACAGAAGCTATCGAGAATGCCGCACAGGAGATGGGTTTTCTTCGGGATGTCAAAGAAGTAGATGAAAAGGTGCCATCGTTTTTTGAGAGACTCTTTTCAAATAAACCGGAGATTCATTTGGATCGCCTTAGCTCTGTTATTTATGAGCTGGCGAGCCGGGGGAATGCGGTATTCCTTGGAAGAGGCAGTTACATCCTTTTAAGGGCATTAAAATGTGCCTTGCATATCAGGGTGACGGCATCTCTGGAAAAGCGCATCCAGAACCTGATGGAAAGAGGTTTTCAAAGGGAAGTGGCGATCAAGGCAATCCACAGAAGTGATCATGAAAGAGGATCTTTCGTCAAATTTGCATTTGGAGTGGATTGGGAGAACCCTGATCTTTACGATATTGTGCTCAATATGGATAATCTGATTGTAGATTTAGCAATCGATACGGTTTTGCATATGGCTCGCTCTGAAGAAATAAAGGCTCGCTCAATAGATGCGATGAAATCTCTGGAGATGATGGCTCTTACCAGGAGAGCGGAGGCTGCCCTCATCGAGGCCGGGTTATCATCAACTTCTCTTTCCGTTTCCGTTTTGGAGCCAGGTAAAATTCAATTGACTGGGACTGTTTCAGGGCAATCGAACAAAATAAGGGCAGAGGAGATCTTGATGGAAGTCAAAGGCATTAAATCGATAGATAATCAAATTAAGATAGTACTGCACTACTCTGGCAATGTATAAAAGGAAAGGTCGTCGAAAGGGTCAAAGTTTTTTGAAGAGTAACGCAGTATTCACTAAAGGAGGTTCTTATGAAAGCAGTGATTGTATTTACTGGGACAGGGCCTATCTTAATCTTATCCTCTTACCCTTCGATTGATGATCCCAATTTCGTCAATAAATTGAATGCAAAGGGAATCAAAAAATTCATCTCCTTTGAGGTGCCGATCGATCAATGTAAAGATCTCTATGGTTACAGCTACCGGGACATCATTGAGGATCTACAAGATACAAATGATATGAGGATTTTAGACTTCGATGGACATCATATCTTTAAAAACTTTTCTTTAAAGAAGATGGGCCCGCCCTTCATCTTTGAAGAGCAGTCGAATTGCTTTTAGATTGGATATGGTAAAGTTAAAACTCTGAACTCGCAAATCAAAACTCGGTCTTACCACCAGCGCCATAGGGCGATGATGAAGGTGATGAGGAAGACAAAGATCAGGTTCATATAGGCCATGAAATAAAAAACTTTCTCATGGGCAGACTTTCCCATGGGGACACCCACCGGCAGCAATTCTCCGACCACAGGCATCTGTAATATCTTCTCTTCCCCATGAGGCGCAGTTTTAAGAAGATCGGTCAGGTCGTTGCCCGCAGGATGCTTTTTCATGTGGTTGCCATCTTTCCATGGCTTACCGGAAGCGGCATCGTAAATCTTTCCCTTATGGGCGAAGTAAGCGGGTCTCCCTTCCTTACCATCGAAATGGAAAAGTTCATCCGGTGAAAACCTGTTCTTATTCTGAGGCAACGGGTGGAGGAACCCCCGAAAAGGGGATTCCTCCACCCGTTATTTCTTGGTTTTTTCGCGCAGGTCTGCGGCCTTTTCCTTGATCTCGGTTAGGCTCTGTTGCATCTTGCTCCATCCATACCAGAGGGCGTAGTCCGGGTTGGCATGGAAGGTCCCCTGGAAGGTCCTCATCCGGTGTTCAAGGAACATCACAAAGAGTTTCTGTTCGATCACGGTCGGGGCGTCGTGAAATGCGAGGAGATCGGGGAAAGGATGTGCATAGTTTTTCGGTTTAGGAAGTATGCCGTCCTTGTATAAGTCGGCAATAATACGGATGGCTTCAGCCATCAAACGGTCTGCGTCCTTGATGATCTGGTCACCTTTTTCCAGTTCGGCTTTAGCAAAGTTGGCGGAGTGACATTTGTTGCAGGCCTTGAGCATCTTATCTCGTTCTTTTTGCCAGCTTTCCTGAGTCAACCGGGCCACATCAGCAGCCTTCACTACCTCGAGTCGTCCGGTCGGTTTTCCCTCTGGATCAAGTACCCCCAGTCCCTGAAGGATGGTAGCCCGGTCAGACGTCCACTGTTTGTCCTCAGGCATGGGGAGTCGCACAGCGAGGAACCCCCACGCAGTTCGCACCTCATGATTCCCTCCTTGCATATGACAGGTCTGGCAGGTTGGCGCGGAGGCAGTTGCTGGAAGCGTCTTGTTCTGTTTCAACAGATATCGAACCCCGTGCTTGGATCCGGAATACATCTCCCATTGTGGGTGATCGAATCCCATATGGCAGGTCTGGCAGGCCTGGGGCTGTCTGGCTTCCTGAACAGAGAAGGTGTGTCGGGTGTGACAGGCATCGCAGGAGGCCACGCCAAACCCGGGTCCGGTCTTCTTTAGCTCTTTAATTTCCGCTTCGGACTTTAATCCGATCTTGTGGCAACCACCGCAGCCTTTCATTCCCTCCATCAAGGACATCGGCTGCCAGTGCGCAGTGGGCATGGCCTTCATCGCGGCCCAGGCAGCAGCATGCTTGCCGGCCTTAAACTCCTTGACCCGTTTGTCATGGCAGGTGGCGCAGGTGTCGGGTGTGGGAATCTTTGCTTTGGCCACATCCTTGGCTGACTTATGATCAGCACCATGACACTGGACACAGTCGATCTTATTTTTGCTGTGTTTGCTCAACTGCCAGTCGCTGACAATGCCCGGAGTGACCTTCTTGTGACACTCCACACAGACCTGGGCCAACGCTGAAGAAACAAAGAACAGACTCAACAGAATCACGGGCGTGACAAGAAATTTTCTTTTCACCATATTTCACTCCTTTCCTGAATTATCATTGGGAAGACCCTGTCTAAAAATCCTGCTGGTTTTTATCTTCTCACCCCCCTTCATTTATTATTTCGTTCGTTTGTCAAGGAAGGCACATCATTGGATAGTTGGGAATGAATCCCTTCCTTCAGAGGTAGATTGAAGTCATTATACCACAGGAAATCTTAAATGAAGCAGGTTATTTTTTCACAAAGACGATCTTTTCGGCGCAGTTTCTAAGGAGATGGTAGGCGGAGCCCCCCTGCTTAAGGACCTTGAGCATCTGGTCTGGGTTTCATCCTATTAAAGAATGGTGCTCATCCTATAAAAAAAAAGAAAGGTGAATATCGGTTAAAGGCTTTATCGGGCAATCCCCTGGCACTGAGAAAGAACAGGGTTTTTAGCAACACATTACTTCTTCCCGCGAAGCGGGTTGCCAGCATAATCCCCTTGACCTTTCTTCTTGAAATCTTCACCTCTTCGCCAGCGGTAAAATCTTTTTTTCTGTTTATTTTTCGTAAGGTCAGGATTGCCATTCCTATGGCCCATAAACAGAACTTACGCAACCCTTTTTCGCTCTTAGGAAGAAGCAGGGTGTAGGTAAGTCCGTTCTTAAGATGGCCGTGGGCAATGGCAATCAAAGCGGAGAGCCCCCTGCCAAAACCGCGATCATAGCGCTTACGGGAAAGTCTTGCTAAATCAAAACCCATTGC
This sequence comes from Thermodesulfobacteriota bacterium, assembly GCA_030017685.1. Classification (GTDB taxonomy): domain Bacteria; phylum Desulfobacterota; class BSN033; order BSN033; family UBA1163; genus RBG-16-49-23. Next base: position 29,886 of record JASEHH010000034.1, read on the forward strand.
CTTAAAAACATCCCTGGGCAACCAGCAAACACCCCGGTTTTGATCCTCCCATAGGTCTTTCAAGATGTTGGTCATTTGAAGACCCTGGCCGAACGAAATCGCCAGCTTTTTGAAGGTCGCTCTCGTTTGGGATGTCTCAACTAAGTAGTCATAAAACAGGTCGGTTAAAAGCTCCCCAACGACGCCAGCAACGTAATAACAGTAATCGTTTAATTCGGCCAAATTCCTCAACCCCTGGGAGCTTCTATGTTTTTGAAACCATCCCATTCCAGAACACATAATCCCGAGAGAACGTTTCAGCGCTTCCCGTTCATGCTCGTGAAAGCCGCGGGTAACGTGAATAATCTGTTTTAAATGTCGGATCAGGTCTCGTTCAGCCGGAGAGGTGGAACTGGAGAGTAAGGGCAATAAGTCATTGACCAACTTCTCGGGATCTCCGCTCTCAGAGACAGCAGCGATTAACTCTCCCCAGAAGGTTTGTTTTTGGTCAATCGTAAGAGCATTTTCATCTTCGATGGTATCGGCAACTCTGAATAATAGATAAGCATTCGTGACAATGTTACGAAGAGCCTCCGGCAACTCCGGGATCGTAAAAGCAAAGGAGCGGGAGACACCCTCCAACAACTGCTGCTGAAAAGCAAGGTCTGATAGATCATTCATCGTATCTGTCTTTCGCCCCTTCTATTTCCCCAGTCTGAGATAGGTGATGTCACGGCCAAATAGAAGGGAGAGGAGCCAATCGGTCAGAACCCTCACCCGGTTGTATATCCCTGTCACCAGCGATGAATAAAGGATAAGCCAGACCAGGCGCGCCGGAAAACCATAGAGTCGTACTCGGTGAAGACAGAGAACTGCCCTGGAACTTCCGAGGGAGACGATCTCCGGGATACCCGAATAATGAAAGGCTCTGGGATCGCTTCCCCGGATTGCAGACAGAAGATTCCTGGCCACAACCCTGGCCTGGCGGAATGCGACATAAGCCCGGGGCGGCACGGCCATGCCCGATTTTGGATCCTTGAAGTGTGCGCAATCGCCAAGGGCGTACACGCCACGAAAACCGGGAACCTCCATATATTCATTGACCAGAACCCGGCCGAAATCATCCTTTCCTGCCTCGATCTCAGCGATCAACGGGTTGGCCACCATGCCGGCGCCCCAGATAACCGTCTTTGTGGGAATGATGACATTGCCGTCAACTTCAACGTGGCCTTCCCAGAGACGGGTGACTTGAGAGCTCACCCTGATCTCAATGCCCATCCGCTCCATCTGTCTTGTTGCATAGTCGCCCAATTGGGAATCAAGTTCCGCAAGGATCCTGCATTCGGCTTCAAACAGGATGATTCTGATGTCACGTGGATCGATTGGCTTATAGACCTTAACGTTGCATAAAAATTCTGAAATCGATAGTTGAAACTTTAAGCCGCTTT
>JASEHH010000133.1 GCA_030017685.1 Thermodesulfobacteriota bacterium
TTATTATTTTACTCCGAACTCCCTGGCCTCGCTCCGCTCTGCGGGGCGGGCCGAACTCACCTCCTTTCCGCAGAGATGTGCCATGCGATCACCCGTTTCTCGATGAGGGTGATCACTCCGACAAAAGAGAGCCCCAGCAGGGAGCAGGCGATAATACTGGCAAAAACACGGGGAGTGTCCATAATATAGATTGCATCCACGATTAAAAAACCCAGCCCCTTGTAGGCTCCAAAGACCTCACCCACCACTGCACCGATAACCGCCAGCGTCCAGGCGACCTTAAAACTGGCAAATATCTGGGGAAGGGCGAAGGGGAATTGGAGGTGCCAGAATTTTTGCCAGCGGGATGAATGATAGGAATCCATCCATTTCATCTCCGAGGCTCCCACAGAGGCGAGGGATTTAAAGGTGGGGCCCAGGACGGGGAAGAAGACGCAGATGATGGCAGTGATCACCTTGGACCACATCCCGCTTCCGAAGATGATGACAATCGGAGCCGCAATGGCCACAATGGGAGTGCTGTTGAGAATGACCGCATAAGGGTAAAACATCTCCTTCAGCGGCCGGAACCAGAGAAAGAAAACGGCGGTCAGGATGGCTGAAAAAGAGCCGATGACAAACCCCATCCCTGCCTCCAGAAAGGTCATCGAAGTGTGCAACGCAAGGAGTCTGTGCTTGGCAATGATATAGGAGAGAATTGTGGAAGGGGCTGGCAGGAGAAATTTCGGGATCTCCAACCACCTCACCAGAAATTCCCATAAAAGAAGGATGCCAATGATCGACGCGATGGAATAACGGTTCATCTTAATATGATTGCCCCCTCACCCTACCCTCTCCCCATTGGGGAGAGGGAAAGGGTGAGGGGAATTCGGAGTGCGGATTTCGGAATAACACTTAATATTAGCTTTAGACGCTTTAGTCACTTAATTTAATTCTGCAATCCGCATTCATAATTTGTTTTGGCTCATATACCTGCCCTGATAGAAGGCTTCTCCCTCAGTGCGCTGAAGGACAATCTGACATATCTTCACCCCGGGCTTGAGCACGAGAGGAAACGGGGCGAGGTTTCCGATTTCGAGCACCTGCCGGTTATTGATCCCGGGCTGAACGAATCCTGCGGTCATATGAATGACCAGGCCCATCCTGGCGAAACGACTCCTTCCCTCCAGCCATCCACAAATCGTTGAAGGCAATTTAATTCTTTCGTGAGTAATTCCTAAAACCGTTTCCCCTGGCATCAGTGTAAAAGAGTCTTTAACCTTCAGGAGATCCGTGAGATCTTCCATCGAAATCCCATCCTCAACCACACAGGCATTTCTAAGTTTTTTAAAGACTCTAAACTCATTGCCTAATCGGAGGTCGATGGAACCCGGGCCAATCTGATCTTCTTCAAAAGGATCAATCTCAATATTCCCCAGACTAATCTCCTTGAGAATCTCTTCTCTTGTCAACACTCCCATAAATGACCTCATTGTAAAATGTTCTGATGGTATTCCTGGATCGAAATGACTGCCATCCCCTTCTTGAGAAGGGATTCGATGCCGTTGACCACTGCCTCAGCGCCGGAGAGGGTGGTAATGATAGGAATGCTATGGGCAACCGCCTGGCTTCGGATGGCCACCTCATCCACCTTGGGCTTCTTCCCGCTCGGCGTATTGATGACGAGCTGGATCTCTCCGTTTTTCATCCGGTCCACAATATCAGGTCTCCCTTCACCGACCTTGAAAACGGTTTGAACCTGGATTCCGTTGTTCGCCAAAACCTTGGCCGTTCCTTTGGTCGCCACGAGTTCGAATCCGAGATCAACCAGTTTCTTGGCGACAAAGACAATGGACCGTTTGTCCTTATTCATCACGCTGATGAAGACCCTGCCCTTCAGGGGGACAGAGGTGCCGGCCGAAATTTGAGACTTGGCAAAGGCCACTCCGAAATCGGTATCAATCCCCATCACCTCTCCAGTCGACTTCATCTCCGGGCCCAGAACCGTATCGACCCCGTAAAATCGCTTGAACGGAAAGACCGACTCCTTGACTGCAATATGGCGGATCTGCACCTCTTTCACGATGCCAAGTTCCGAGAGTGTTTTACCCACCATCACTTTTGCCGCCACCTTGGCCCATGGAATCCCCGTGGCTTTGCTGATGAAAGGGATGGTCCTCGAGGCTCTGGGGTTGACCTCAAGAATATAGATCACATCGTTCTTGATGGCAAACTGGATATTCATCAAGCCCACGACCTGGAGTTCCCGGGCAAGTCCATAGGTGTTCTGTTTCAACTGTTCGATCAGATCATCGCTCAGAGAGTAGGGAGGGGTGACGCAGGCGCTGTCACCGGAATGGATCCCTGCGGCCTCGATATGTTCCATGATCCCCGCAATGATGCAGGTCGATCCGTCCGAAACGGCATCGACATCGATCTCGATCGCATCCTCGAGAAACTTATCGATCAGGATGGGATGCATGGAAGAGGCTTCCACAGCCCGGTGAACGAAACGCTCAAGGGAAGTCTCATCATAGACGATCTCCATCGCCCTCCCACCCAAAACATAAGAAGGCCTCACAACGACCGGATAACCGATTTCCTCGGCGACCCTCCTTGCCTCCTCGAAGGAGGTTACTGTTCCATTCGGAGGCTGGATGAGGCGGAGCTTATTGAGGAGGACCTGAAAACGTTTCCGGTCCTCTGCTAGATCGATATTGTCCGGAGTGGTTCCAATGATCTTTGCTCCCTCCTTTTCCAGAGGAACGGCCAGATTGAGCGGAGTCTGACCTCCGAACTGAACGATGATGCCATCGGGTTTTTCCTGATCGACGATGTTGAGGACATCCTCAAGGGTGAGGGGTTCGAAGTAGAGTTTGTCGGAGGTATCGTAGTCGGTTGAAACCGTCTCCGGATTGGAGTTGATCATGATCGTCTCATAACCCAGCTCCTTCAGGGCAAAGGAGGCGTGGACGCAACAGTAATCAAACTCGACTCCCTGGCCGATCCGGTTGGGACCTGAGCCAAGAATCATGATCTTCTTTCTCGAAGAAATCTGGGCTTCATTCTCTGTTTCGTAAGTGGAGTAATAATAAGGCGTATAGGCTTCAAACTCCGCACCGCAGGTATCGACCAGCTTGTAGGTGGGAAGAATTCCTTTCTCCTTTCTCATCTTCCGGATGGCCTGTTCATCAAAACCGAGAAGGTGTCCCAATTGGACATCGGAGAATCCGAACTCTTTGGCCCTCCTTAAAAGTTCATCGGGAAGGCGGAGTTGATCGGGGGTGCGGGTTTTCTGCCAGAGTTCGAGGTCCCTCATTGCGGCCCCATAAGAACGAATCTCCACTTCGAGATGGACGATCTCACGGATATTGGAAAGAAACCAGGGATCGATCCGGGTCAATTCATAAATCTCCTCCAACCTCATCCCTAAAAGGAATGCATACCGGAGGTAGAAGAGCCTTTCCGCGTTTGGCGTCAATAGTTTTTTCTTCACCTGTTCAATCATATGTGAACGATCGGAATCCCTTCCGATCTCATCCCATAGGACATTCTCCTTCCCATCCGCTCCCAGACCGAATCTTCCGATCTCCAGAGAACGAAGCCCTTTTTGTAAGGCCTCTTTGAAGGTTCGGCCGATGGCCATGGCCTCACCGACCGATTTCATCGAGACGGTGAGCGTAGGGTCAGCGTCCGGGAATTTTTCAAAAGTGAACCGGGGGATTTTGACGACGCAGTAGTCGATCGTCGGTTCAAAGGAAGCGGGGGTCTTCCGGGTGATGTCATTCGGAATTTCATCGAGCGTATATCCCACTGCCAGTTTGGCGGCGATCTTGGCAATGGGGAATCCTGTGGCTTTGGAGGCCAATGCAGAGGACCGGGAAACCCGGGGGTTCATCTCGATGACGACCATCCGTCCATCTTCGGGACAAACGGCGAACTGAATGTTAGAGCCTCCGGTCTCTACGCCGATTTCGCGGATCACGCGGATTGCCGCATTTCTCATCCTCTGATACTCTTTGTCTGTCAGCGTCTGAGCCGGGGCCACGGTGATGCTGTCTCCGGTATGAATGCCCATGGGGTCGAGGTTCTCGATGGAGCAGATGATGACGACATTATCATTGAGATCCCTCATAACCTCCAGTTCATACTCCTTCCATCCCAGGACAGACTCTTCGATCAGAATTTCTCCGATCATGCTCCATTCAAGACCCCGACTGGCCATTTCCTCAAATTCCTGGATGTTATAGGCGACGCCCCCTCCGGTGCCGCCCAGCGTGAAACTGGGCCGGATGATTAAAGGGAAACCAATCTCTTTTGTCACCTCCATAGCTTCGCTCAAAGAATAAGCCAACCCGCTTCTCGGAAGGTCGAGACCGATCTTCTTCATCGACTCCTTAAAAAGTTTCCGGTCCTCTCCTTTTTTGATCGCCTCGTATTTGGCCCCGATCATCTGAACATTATATTTTTCGAGGATTCCTGTCTCGTAGAGCGCTACGGAAACGTTGAGAGCTGTCTGACCGCCCAGGGTGGGGAGCAGGGCATCCGGTCTTTCCCGCTCAATGATCTTCTCAACGATTTCAGGGGTGATCGGTTCAATATAGATGCGGTCAGCCATCTCAGGGTCTGTCATGATGGTTGCGGGATTGGAATTGACCAGCACCACCTCAAAACCCTCCTCTTTTAAGGCTTTGCATGCCTGGGTGCCTGAATAGTCGAATTCGCAGGCCTGGCCAATGACGATGGGGCCGGATCCGATGATGAGAATCTTTTTGATATCGGTCCGCTTAGGCATAAAAGATCGTTTCCCTTGAGGAGCGCTACGCTTGAGGATAGAGGTTAGAGGCAAAACAGTTTTCTTCTGCCTCAAGTTCTCCGGAGGAGAACGCTCCTCCAACCTCTATCAGTTTTCCCTCGAATTCAATTCCATCATCCTCACAAATTCTCCGAAGAGGCTTTGGGTGTCCTGAGGACCCGGGGAAGCTTCGGGATGATACTGGACCGAAAAGATCGGCAATTTCCTGTGTCTCATCCCTTCGAGCGTCCGATCATTCAGGTTGATCTGGGTCAATTCTATCTCATCGGGGTTGAGGGAATCCGGATCCACGGAGAACCCGTGGTTCTGTGATGTGATGGCCACTTTGCCGGTTTCGAAATCTTTGACAGGTTGATTGGCACCCCTGTGGCCGAACTTCAATTTAAATGTCTTTCCACCAAGGGCCAATCCTAAGAGCTGATGTCCCAAACAGATGCCGAAGATCGGTTTTTTTCCGATCAGTTTTCGCACGGTCTCTATGGCATAGGGAACGCCTTCAGGGTCGCCAGGCCCATTGGAAAGGAGAATCCCATCGGGTTGATAGGAGAGGACCGATTCTGCCGAGGAAGAGGCAGGCAGAACAGTCACTTCACAACCCCAATCCCTGAGGGAACGTAGGATATTAAACTTCACACCGTAATCCATGACAACCACTTTAAATCGAGAGTGGAGAGTGGAGTGTGGCTGGTTGTGAAGAGAGAATTCCGAGTCAATCCTCTCGGTCCATTGATAGGGTTTCTCGCAGGTGACTTCTTTTACCAGGTCCCGTCCGATCAGGCCAGGAGAGGCCTTTGCCTTTTCAATCAGGCGTTCCTGATGAAAATCCTCGGTCGAGAGGACGGCTTTCATGGCTCCCTTTTCACGGATATGTTTGGTGAGAGCTCTTGTATCCATTCCCTCGACTCCGATGATGCGGTGTTCGATCAGATATTCGGAAAGGGATCGATCCGCACGCCAGTTACTGTGTAGGGAACTGTTCTCTTGGATGACAAAACCTTCCACTTTTGGATCATGGGATTCGATGTCTGCTTCGTTGATTCCATAATTACCGATAAGAGGGTAGGTCATGATGACGATTTGCCCTTTATAGGAAGGATCGGTCAGGACCTCCTGATAGCCTGTCATACTCGTATTGAAGACGAGTTCGCCTGCTTTCTCTCCGGGATATCCGAACGATCTCCCTTCAAATACGGTTCCGTCTTCAAGGGCCAGGATGGCCTTCTGGGTAGATTTCATAGAATCCTTTTTTATGTAGCGTCGGCATTTACCCGCTGCGACAGCGCGGCGAGTTGCCGACGTCCAATACGCCTCCAATAAATGGAGGCGCTACAGTTTGAATTCATGTTCCCCATAAAAAAAGACCCCCGATCCCTTGTGAAGGGGTCGAGGGTCTTTTTTATTAGCTCTTACCCGTTTGACCATAAAACTCTCTTTAAAATTTTTATTTTTTTTAACCTGCCCGACTTCAATTGTCAAGATTTCATGAAGAGAGCTCTGAAAAACTACTTTACGCTCTCTCGATTGCAGAGATTTCTGGACTTTTTCAGAAATCTCATGACAACCCGGATCAGGCGTGGACGTAAACTTTTGTCTTTGTCGGTCTGGCCATCAGCTTTTCAATCTTTGCCTGAACCTTTTTCCGTTCCGGATTCTTTTCCCATTCTTTCCAGTCGTCAACGCTCTGCCACGTGGTGATGACAATAAAATTAGAGTGGTCATTCAATGACCGAAGAGTCTCGCCAGAGATGTACCCTTTGGAGGGAACCACCTTTGTTCTCAACTCCCTGAGCATTTTTGCAAACTCCGCTTCCTTTCCCTTCTTCACCTTCCGATCGATGATGATCCTGACTGCCATAACGCTCCACCTCCCTCTTTTTTTATCATCCTACCAGTTCTTATTAAAGATTTCAAGAGAAAATTCAACCTTTCATGCGAAATTCGTTATTGATCTTTCTTACTTATTACAGAATGGAGATTCAAATTATATCTGAACAAACAGGGAAGGAAAAGCAGGATGTCCCTCCGCTGTATCTGTCCAGTGGACTTTCATTCCGGCAAGCCGTACTTCACCCGTACCTCTTTCACATCTTTGGTGCGGCCTGTCTTGCTGTCGGATAACCCGCCTTCAATCGCCTCGCGGACGTATATTTCGCGCATCAAATCATCCCATGTGGCGTTTGGGGGCATTCGATCGATGAGTTTGTGAGCTACCTCTTTTTCCAGCACTGTTGACATAGCATTGCCTCCTACTTTTTGCTTGATAGAATAGTGTACAGGCTACCTATTCATGAGCCAAAAAGGGGGGTAAAATTGGGTGACACTT
>JASEHH010000134.1 GCA_030017685.1 Thermodesulfobacteriota bacterium
CGCTATCGGATCAAATCAGTAAGGATTTGATCCATCGAGGCTTCCGATTCGTAGGTTCGACGATCCTTTATGCCCATCTTCAAGCCACAGGCATTGTCAATGACCATATCATCACCTGTTTCAGATATAAGGAGCTTTGCTCCGAATTTAAGCGAAACAGGAAAGAATGATTTCTTTCTTTTATACTCATTCAAGCTCATTTCAACCCTTGTCATACTCCCCTCACCCTCCCTCTCCCCCTTGCCTGCCTGCCGGTAGGCAGGGGGAGAGGAATAGGGAGGGATTTTGTTGTAAAATGATTGCATGAACCGATTCAGGCTCATCTCCGAATACAAACCAAAAGGCGATCAACCCCAGGCCATCGAGAAATTGAGTCAGGCTGTTCTCCAAGGCGTTCCTCACCAGGTCCTACTCGGTGTGACCGGCTCGGGAAAGACCTTCACCATGGCCAATGTGATCGAAAAGGTGCAGAAGCCCACCCTGGTCATCTCACACAACAAGACACTGGCCGCCCAGCTTTACGGCGAATTCAAGGGACTCTTCCCGGAGAATGCGGTTGAGTTTTTTGTCAGCTATTATGACTATTATCAGCCCGAGGCCTATATTCCTTCGACCGATACCTATATTGAAAAGGACACCCAGATCAATGAAAAAATCGATAAGATGCGGCACTCTGCCACTCGATCCCTCCTCGAGAGGAACGATGTCATCATCGTAGCCAGCGTCTCCTGCATCTACGGACTGGGATCTCCTGAGGCCTACCACGGGATGCTCCTCTATCTGGAGAAGGGAATGGCCATCTCCAGAGAAGAGATTCTTACGAAACTGGTGGAGATTCAGTACGAACGCAATGATATCGATTTTCACCGTGGGACCTTCCGGGTCCGGGGCGATGTGGTCGAGGTCTTTCCTGCCCATGAAGAGAATCGGGCGATCCGAATCGAGCTTTTCGGAGACGAAGTCGAAGCCCTTTCTGAGATTGATCCTTTAAGAGGAAAGGTTATCCAGCCTCTGGAAAAAATCCCCATCTATCCGGGAAGCCACTATGTCGCTCCTCCGGATCGTCTCCGAACAGCTGTTCAGAACATCAAGAAAGAGTTGAAGGAAAGGGTGGCCTGGTTAAAATCGCAAAACCTGTTGTTAGAAGCCCAGCGGTTGGAGCAGAGGACAAACTTCGATCTGGAGATGCTTCAGGAACTCGGCTACTGTCAGGGAATCGAGAACTACTCCCGTCATCTCACGGGAAGAGAACCAGGACAACCTCCTCCTGTCCTGCTGGAATACTTTCCGGAGGATTTCCTCTTATTTATCGATGAAAGCCATGTGACCCTTCCACAGTTAATTGGGATGTACCGGGGAGACCGGTCCCGGAAAGAGACTTTGGTGAATTACGGATTTCGTCTTCCTTCGGCGCTGGATAACCGGCCATTGATGTTCGAGGAGTTTGAGAAGCGTGTCAATCAAGTGGTGTACGTCTCTGCCACTCCGAGTGATTACGAGATGAAAAAAGGCAAGGGGAGAGTGGTGGAGCAGATCATCCGTCCGACCGGATTGAGCGATCCTCTTCTTGAAGTTAAACCGGCGAAGAATCAAGTTGACGATCTTTTAGAAGAGATCCAAAAGAGGGTGAAAAGAAAAGAAAGGGTGCTTGTCACCACCCTTACGAAAAGGATGGCTGAAGACCTGACCGAATATTATGCCGATCTGGGAGTCCGGGTGAAATATCTTCATTCGGATATCGATACCCTCGACCGTGTGGAAATCATCCGGGAACTTCGCCTCGGGGAATTCGATGTGCTCATCGGGATTAACCTTCTGAGAGAAGGTCTCGACCTTCCAGAGGTTTCCCTGGTGGCGATTCTCGATGCCGACAAGGAGGGTTTTCTTCGATCTGAGAAGTCCTTAATCCAGACCTTTGGCCGGGCCGCAAGAAATATAAATGGCCAGGTGATCCTTTACGCAGATAAGATGACAGGCGCGATGGATCAGGCCATTCTGGAGACAAACCGGAGAAGAAAAATACAAGAGGAGCACAACAAAAGATATAAGATCACACCACAAAGTGTCAAAAAATCAGTCCGGAATATATTGGATTCTATTTATGAGGCGGACTATTTCACTGTTCCTGCTGTTTCGGATATCAAAGAGGAATATGCTTCCATCAAAGAAATTCCAACGATGGTTCAAAAGTTGAAGAAGGAGATGAAGGAAGCGGCACGTCTCTTGGAATTTGAGCGTGCGGCAGAGATCCGGGACAGGATTCAAAGACTTGAAGAGATGGAGTTGAGGATGAGATAAAGAAAATCTTGACTTATTGCATCAATTTAGATATATTTTATGCATAAATATAATGGAGGAACTTATGCGAACGACGCTTGATATTGATGCAGAGCTTATTGAAAAAGTTGTGAAAACGACAGGAGCCCGTTCCAAGAAAAAAGCAATTGAGATTGCAATGAAGGAATTTCTCCGCGCAAAACGCCGAAAGGAATTGAGTGATTTGATCGGCAATTATGAAGAGTTTGCGGTTACCCTTAAAGATTTGGAAAAGATGCGGAAAGACTCCTAAGATGATATTAATTGATACCTCTGCCTGGATCACCAGTTTTAAGAAGACAGGGAATGACGAACTTAAAGAATTCATGAGACAAGCCATTGTCTCCGGTCTTGCGGTTACCTCACCTGTAATTATACTGGAACTCCTTCAAGGATGTCGCTCTGTTGAAGAGCGAGATGCGTTGAAAATCAATCTGGAAAGTCTCGACATTTTATCAATTACCTTATCTGTTTGGGAACAGGCCTATGAATTTGGGTTTTCACTCAGGAGAAAGGGACTGACCATCCCCACAGTAGATTTGATCATTGCTGCTCTTGCCATCGAAAACAAGAGTCTGTTGCTCCATCACGATGACCATTTTGAAATGATTGCCTCAAACTATCCAGATCTTAAAACAAAATACTTTGGCTCCAAACATTAAACAGACAAACTTGGATACTTTCGACCCTGACTGTTTGGTTTCATATGCCGGATCAGGTGTAAAAGTTGTTGCTTTACCCCACAGACAATGTCAAATAGGGTGTTAAATTCTTCATGTACTCTTCATTTTTGAATTTTCCTCCAAGATACAACCTTTCATCGAATCGAAATCAATAAAGAGTGGAACCCCTTTTCCACTTAAAGTGGAAGTTATTTAGGATTTTTGTGAAAATCTCTTCCACTTTTAGTTCTGTTTGAAATACACAAGTTTAAGGAAAGCAATATAATTACAGTAACTTATAAGTATTAAGTATTGGCATAAGAATTGCTTGTTAATTTGTTTGATAAATATATAGAAATCCCGATAAGGCCAAACCTTTCGTGTGAAGGGAGGTGAAAAATGACAGGTTATTTAGTGAAGATGGCCGAGCTGCCGAAGGACGAAACAACGGTATGTTCGGCTTTTCTGTTTTGCTTATCTTAAATAAAGATAAGGGGGAGAGGTAATGAGAAAGATACTTATAGCAGTAATGGCAATGGTGAGCATGTTCTGGTTTACAAGCCCTACCCACGCAACTCTTTGGGACAGAGGTGGTGGGCTTATCTATGACGATGTACTTAATATCACCTGGCTTCAGGACGCCAACTATGCCCAAACATCAGGCTATGATGCTAATGGGCGGATGACCTGGGATGCAGCCAGGACCTGGGCTGAGAGCCTGGTCTACGGCGGCTATAGCGACTGGCGGCTGCCGTCAACAGTGGACGGGCCTTATGAATGGGGTTATGATGGCAGCAATACAGCCGGCTATAACATCACCACCAGTGAAATGGGGTACATGTACTATGTGAACCTGGGGAACCTGGGGTATTATGCTACCGACGGGACAAACCCTCAGTTAGGCTGGGGACTCTCAAACACCGGTCCCTTTACCAACCTGCAGCCCTTCATCTACTGGTCGGGTACGGAGTATTCTGCCTATCCGCTCCTCGCGTGGGTCTTCGGCTTCGACTTCGGCGGCCAGGGCTACGACGGTAAGGGCGACGACGTCTATGCCTGGGCTGTTCGTCCCGGAGATGTCTCCGCCCCTGTGCCGGAGCCTGCAACGATGCTGCTCCTCGGCAGCGGTTTGGCGGGCTTAGGGCTGTATCGCAGGAAGACAGGGCGGAGACATAGGTAATTTGGTCATTTGAGTTATTTGGTAATTTTAGCTGGGGGGTGCAGGGGGATTCCCCCCTGCTTTTCCCCATTTTTTGAGCATATTTTAGTATGGCCCGGTACGAGCACCTGCCCATCTACAAGCAGGCTATGGATGTGGCGGTTCACTTTGAAAAGGTGGTGGCCGGTTTCAGCCGGTATCACAAGTATACCTTGGGAGCGGATCTTCGGGATAAGAGCAGGGATGTCTTGGGTCTGATCGTAAAGGCCAACTCCTCGAGGGAGAAACTCGCGCGGCTTCTGGAGCTTCGGGATCACCTTGAGCAACTTCTGATCCTGATCCGTCTTGGCAAGGAGGTGAAGGCCTTCAGGAGTTTCAAGTCCTTTCAATTTGCCGCAGAACAGGTGGTGGCGCTCAGCAGACAGAACGAGGGGTGGATCAAGAGCATGCGAAAAGGATAGGGGGCCAGAATCGCCTGAATGTTGAGAGGCTTTTTTCTTCTTTCAGGCGAGTGTGCCGAGTTTCATCATTGTGCGTCTACCCCGCTTGCCCTGGTGGCGAGCATGGTTATGCAGGATGTGATACCCGGTGAGGGATTCGTATCCGGTGGGGCGGAAGAGATTCTCCGCCGTAAGTGGGTAGACAAGCTGCAGCCCTTCGACTACTGGTCGGGTACGGAGTATTCTGCCAATCCGAACAACGCGTGGAACTTCAACTTCAACAACGGCAACCAGAACAACGACAATAAGGACAACAACAACTATGCCTGGGCTGTTCGTCCCGGATAATGATGCCCCTTGATGTTCTCATTCGAGAACCTTTACCGGCAGTATCTGCAATGCCGGAAAAACAAACGCAATACGCTGAACGCCCTCCGCTTTGAGGCGCACCAGGAAAAGAACCTGCTTGCGCTCAAAGAGGAGCTCGATGTCCGCACCTACCATCCCTCTCGTTCTGTCTGCTTTGTTTCTACCCGCCCGAAGCTCAGAGAGATTTTTGCAGCGGATTTTAAGGACCGGATAGTCCACCACATTCTGGTGGATCACCTGGAGAGGATCTTCGAGCCGATCTTCATCCATGACTCCTATGCCTGCCGGAAGGGAAAGGGGGTCCATAAGGGCGTCCTGCGCCTTCGGCATTATTTCATTCGGCAAGTCACCGCAAACGGGAGCCGCCCCGCCTACTATATCCAGCTCGACATCAAGAACTACTTCATGAGCATCGACAAGGAGATCCTTTTCTTCCTGCTCGCCGGAAAGATCAGAGATGAAGCTGCCCTGTGGCTCACCCGTCTGCTCGTCTTTCACGACTGCACGGATAACTATGTCCTCAGGGGCGAAGCAGGGCTGATAAAAAGCATCCCGCCGCACAAAACGCTGTTCCATGCGTCGAAAAGCAAGGGGCTTCCCATCGGCAACCTGAACAGCCAATTCTTCGCGAATGTCTACCTGAACGGGCTTGACCAGTTCGTCAAACACCAGCTCAAATGCCGGTACTACCTGAGGTACTGCGACGATTTTATTCTTCTCTCAAGGGTGAGGGATGAGCTTCTCATGTGGCGGGAACAGATCGAGGCCTATTTGAAGGAGGAACTTCAGCTCGAACTCAACCGGAAACGACAACGGCTTCAACCTGTAAGCAACGGGATAGACTTCTTGGGCTATATAGTGAGAGGCGACTATCTCCTGGTGCGCAGACGCGTGGTGAACAACCTCCGCAGCAAATTGCGGGACTATGAAGCACTGTTGGTCAAAGATGGACGATTCTATCGTCGATACCGCTTTGATGAGGCAATCTTGGATTCTTTGGCCGCTACGCTGTCCTCCTATCTCGGTCATTTCAAGATGGCCAACACCTACTCGCTCTCCCTCTCACTCTGGAAACGACATACCTTCCTGTCTCAATACTTCGACTTTGACCATGAAAAACAGAAACTGCTCCCAAAATACAAAGTTCCGAGGGGATTCACGAAGATACGCCTGCAGTATCTCTATTACAATCGGGTTTTCCCTGAAGATGTCATCCTTTTCCAGGTAGGTGACTTTTTTGAGTTTTACCATGCTCATGACCGGAGGCCGGCACAGTTGCTTGGACTCTCGGAAATGGGGAAAAACCGCAGGGGCGCTCGATATGGGTTTCCACTTAGATTCGCGAATCAGCATCTGGGGCAACTTTTGCGGGACAAAAAATCCGTGCTCCTGGTGCTTGAAAATGCGAATTACTGGACAAGGATCAAAGAAAGATTGCCCGTATACCGTTTCGAGCCATTGACGAGAGACTGAAAACGGCGCAGGTGCACTCACACGCCTCATTCAAACATCTTACTTGTTTGATGCTCCATCTTGCCCTGCGGTCAAAGGCAGATACGTGTCAACTGCAGGGTGATAAAATTGGGGTCAGACATAAATAATTAAATATTGAAAGCGGGAATCTAATATAATATCAGAGGGTCTTAGCGGGAAAACAAGTATTCATAAATAAAAAATTAATCATGATTGGCCCCATTTCCTAGGGTCATTTAAAAACTCCCCTACCTCCCTTCCAAGATTCTTTAGCTGTTCCGATTCTGAAATGCTATCAGCGAGAAAGTAGATGGCAGGCTTGCCTTCGATAAACTCCTGCACGAGTCGCGTCTTCCCTACTCTGCGCCTTCCGTAGAGAACGACGAATTGGAAGGCTTCTTCTTTGTATAGTTTCTCAAGAACAACAAGCTCTTCTTCTCGATTAACAAATCCCATGCGTAGTCTCCGAAAGTATAATTGTGTTTAGTATAGTCATCATTATACAGAAGGAAAGAGAAAAGGGCAACAACAATTTAGCAAAAAATATGTAGATAGGTATGTCTGAGCTTCTCCGGTGGTTGCATTTCTTGCATAATCTGAGATGATTAAAATTAGGTAACTGTTTAGGGCAACCTGGCAATGGTTGCCTGCTGAGAGGGAAAAGCGTCAA
>JASEHH010000135.1 GCA_030017685.1 Thermodesulfobacteriota bacterium
ATGAGAGAATTTAATCCCTGGATAAACCTTCACAATAATTCGTCATGAACCATAATTATTAATCATTATCGAAAGATGCGAACGAAAACGAATCAAATAAAATATTCGAATCATTCGCTGGCATTCGATCTATTCGTCTAATATTTGGAGGAATCCATGAAGATCAATTCGCAGATCTACAGAGAATATGATATCCGGGGAGTGGTGGATAAGGACCTGACACCCGAGATCGTCCGGCAGCTGGGCAAAGGATTTGGAACTCATATGGCTGGGGTGGGCAAAAAATCGCTCGTTGTCGGAAGGGACGGAAGGCTTAGCTCAAAGGCCTTCAGTGAAGCGCTGATCGAGGGCTTGGTATCAACCGGATGCGATGTGGTGAATATCGGGGTCTGTCCCACGCCGGTCTACTACTTTTCGATTTTTCATCTCGGCAAAGATGGGGGAGCAATGGTGACGGGCAGCCATAACCCGCCTGAGTTCAACGGCTTCAAGGTCTCTGTGGGAAAAAGCACCATCTTTGGAGAAGAGATACAGAATCTGGGTCGACTGGTTCAGAAGGGTGACTTCGCCACCGGCAGGGGAAATCTTTCAGAAACCGAAGTCATCCTTCCCTATCAGGATTATATTAAGAAGAACATCCGCTTTGAAAAGAAGTTGAAGGTCGTCATCGACGCAGGGAATGGAACCGGTGGAGTGGTCGCCGGGCCGATCCTCAGGGACCTGGGGTGCGAGGTGGAAGAACTTTATTGCGAGATCGATGGCCGGTTTCCAAACCATTTCCCTGATCCCACCGTCCCGGATAATTTAAAATATCTTATCGACCGGGTATTAAAAAGCCGGGCGGATGTTGGAATCGGTTATGATGGCGATGCGGATCGGATCGGCGTCGTGGATGAGAAAGGGAATATCATCTGGGGAGACCAACTGATGATTCTTTTTGCCAGGGAGATACTGAGAAATCAAAAAGGGGCGACTTTCGTTGCCGAGGTCAAATGCTCCCAGAATCTGTTCACCGACATTGAAAAACATGGCGGAAAGGCGATCATGTGGAGAACAGGCCACTCCCTGATCAAAGAGAAGATGAAGGAAGAAAAGGCCGTTCTGGGAGGGGAGATGAGCGGTCACATCTTTTTTGCCGACCGTTATTTTGGTTATGATGATGCCATCTATGCGTCATGCAGGCTTCTCGAACTCCTTTCGAAAACGGAGAGGAAGCTGTCCCAGCTTCTCGAAGATGTTCCGAAAACCTTCATCACTCCGGAGATTCGGGTCTCTTGCCCGGACGAGATCAAATTTAATGTTGTGGAAAAGGTGAAGGAAGAACTGAGAAAGGACCACCCGATCATCGATGTTGATGGAGTGAGGGCTCAGTTCGGAGATGGCTGGGGGCTGGTAAGGGCGTCCAATACTCAACCGGTTCTGGTGCTGCGGTTTGAAGCCCTGACCGAAGAACGGCTTCAGGAGATCAAAAAACTGGTTGAAGATAAGGTTAAATTGGCGGTATCTGTTTTAGAAAATAAATCCTAAATTCGGAACACGAAATTCATTCCCCTCACCCCTGCCTACCGGCAGGCAGGCTATCCCTCTCCCACCAAGGGAGATGGGGAGGATAGTAAGGAGGAGAAATTAATTCTCTACAGGTCATCTTCCTCGGAATCGTTCAGGGGCTTACGGAATTTCTTCCCGTCAGCAGTTCCGGCCATCTTGTCTTCTTCCAATCCCTCTTCGGGATGGAAGAACCCCAACTCTTCTTCGATGTGATGCTCCACTTCGGAACCCTCCTTGCAGTGATGGTCTATTTCAGGAGGGATATCAGTGTCATCATTCATGGGATAGGATCAACGGTTACAGGGAAAAGGAAAAATGAGGAGGGGACTAAACTCTTCTTCTCGATTCTCGTTGCCACTATTCCCACAGCATTGATGGGACTCCTCTTCAAAGACTGGTTTGAATCCCTCTTCTCTAAGCCTAAAATCGTGGGGGGAATGCTCCTGATAACAGGTTCGATCCTCTATCTGACCAGGTGGGTCAAGAGGGAAGACAGGTCCTTAGAAAAGATGAAATGGGTCGATGCCCTCCTCATCGGTATCGCTCAGGGAATCGCCATCATCCCCGGAATCTCCAGATCCGGAGCAACCATCTCCATGGGCCTTTTCTGCGGCCTGAACCGGGAACTGGCTGGAAGATTCTCCTTTCTTCTATCGATTCCGGCGATTCTGGGGGCCACGTTTCTCGAGATTCCTAAGCTCGACTCCATGGCAAAACTCGAGACGGCCCTGATTGGAGCGGCTGTGGCTTTTGTTACGGGGATATTGTCCCTGACGTTACTGATGAAAATTATTAGGATGGGGAAAATCTCCAATTTCGCCTATTACTGCTGGCCAATTGGGGCAACTATGATTATCTTAATATAAAGGAGGATGACTTATGAGAATTAAAGATGTCATGACAAAGAACCCGGTGACTGTGGACAGTGAAACACTCATTGTCGATGCCCAGAAAATCATGAAAGAGAATAACATCCGAAGGCTTCCTGTAGTGGACAAAGGGAAACTGGTGGGCATCGTCACCCTGCACGACCTCCTCGAAGCTTCGCCCTCGCCTGCCACCTCATTGAGCGTCTATGAATTGAATTACCTTCTCTCAAAAATGAAAGTCAAGGAGATCATGAAAAAAAATCCGGTTACCCTTAGTCCGGATACTCCTTTTGAGGAGGCATTAAGGGTCGGGCAGGAGAAGAAGATTGGGTCATTCCCCGTAATGGACAAAGGAAAACTGGTAGGCATTGCAACGGAATCGGATATCGTCAGGTTTCTTACCCGCGCCCTCGGGTTGAGGGAAGAAGGAACAAGGATTACCATAGAAGGATTGGGGTCAAGCCTGAGCGAGCTCGAGAAAATGATTCAGATCGTCAATCAGCATGAAACAATTATTCTCAGTATGATTTCCATGCCACGACCGGAAAAGAAAGACTGGATCGTTGTGCTTCGGTTAAAGACAAATGATCCTGATCCGATTGTGAAGGCTTTCAAGAAAGCTGGATTTAATGTGACCTACGCCGCCTGGTTTAAGTGTGAATCAGGGGAAACTTCTTAAAGAAGAGGAAATAACGTTGTACTACCACTCCGCGCCCATCTCGCTCTACCCGGGGTGGGCTTTTTATTAGGGGCATCAAAGGATTCCTCCCTCCCTCAAGAGATCATGCCACCTTTTTAATAGCTTTTCCCTTTGAGATAAAGAGATTTCAGGATAAAAGGTTTCATCCACACGCAGCAGAGGACAAATCTCTTTTTTGTCTTTCCAGACCCCCTTGTAGAGCCCGATCAAAAAAGCGCATCCCAGTGCTGTTGCATCCGCAATGGAAGAATGGTGAATGGGAAATCCGAGAAGATCAGCCTGAAACTGAAGCAATGGCCTGCGTGGCCGGAGCCACTTCGGCCGTGCTCGCGCGCCGTCCCGGCAGGTCGGCGCGGCGATGCCCCGTTGGAATTTCTAACGGGGTTTACTGGTATCTTTTTTGAAGAATTTTAATGAGCCGATCCGGGTAATCCGTGATGATGGCATTCACCTTCAGTTCGATGAATTTTCCCATCTCCTCTTCTGTATTGAGGGTATAGACACCTACTCGGATACCCTCCTGATGGGCCCGGGAGATGTTCTCACGGGTCAAAACCGTTTTTCGGCAGTTCAGGATTGAGAAGGGCCGCCCCTCGGTCACTTCCCGAGGAAAATTCCAGGGCCTGTTGTAGAGATAAGCCACCGGCACAGCCTGGTTTTTCTTTAAAACCCTTTCAAGGGCTATTGGATCAAAGGATGAAAAAAGCACCTGGTCAACCATCCCGGCCATCTCCACTTCCCGGAGGGCCCGGTCGGCCAGATCTAAGATCGTCCATCTCTCATAATCTCCAATTTTCAATTCGATATTGACCGGGATTTGACGATGGGCCAGTTGTAATACTTCCCGAAGGGTTGGAATCCTTTCCCCTGAGAAGGAAGAATGAAATTTCGAACCTGCATCCAACTTTTTCAATTCATTTATCGTCTTCTCGATGACCTTTCCATTCCCGGTGGTGGTTCTCTCCAGGGTTTCATCGTGAATAACTACTACCTCTCCCTCCTTAGAGAAGCGAACGTCGAGTTCGATCATATCGCTGCCCGCTTCCATCCCCTTTTGAAAAGCGATCATCGTATTTTCCGGAGCAATTCCGGAAAAACCTCTGTGGGCGATGACCATCACTGGAAACCTTCCAGACGGGAGCATGGTTTTTACAGGCTCTGCTCTGTGCATTTTACAACCTGTCACTCCAGCCATCCCCAACGCCACGAGGAGAAGGAGTATCTGCCTCGGTATCGGGTGTTTTCCAACCGGCCTCATTTCTCGCTTTCGATCAGTCCATGCACAAACCACCGCTGCATCAAGATGACCACCAACACGGGGGGAATAAGAGCCATCATGGCTGCCGCCATAACAAGGTTCCACTCCGGAAGCTGGGTCCCCACGGGAACGGTCGATGCAATCCCCACCACCACTACCTTCATCTTATCCGAGTTCGTTATCATAAGGGGCCATAGGTACTGATTCCATCCATAGATGAACATGACCACAAAGAGGGCCGCCATGTTGGCTCCGGAGTTTGGAAGCAGAATGGACCAGAGAAACCGGAGGGGTCCCGATCCGTCAATTTTTGCGGCATCGACCAGCTCATCTGGAATCGTCAGGTAAAATTGCCGGAAGAGGAAGGTCGCCGTGGCTGATGCGATCAAGGGTATGGTTAACCCTGCATAGGTATCCACCCAGCCCAGGTAGCTGACCACCTGATAGGTGGAGATAATCCGGACCGGGACAGGAAGCATCAGTGTGACAAAGATCATCCAGAAGGCAATTTGCTTGCCCCGGAAATTGAAGTAGACAATGGCGAAAGCCGAAAGAATCGAAATGGCGATCTTGCCCAGGCTGACGACCAGAGCCACGATGGAACTGTTCAGGAGAAGTTGTCCCATCTGGATACGGTTCCACACCTTCTTATAATTCTCCAATAAATAACCCGAAGGGAGCAACTTTTGGGGTTTTTGAATGGACTCCTCCATGCTCTGGGTACTGATGACAAATCCATAATAGAGGGGAAAACCAATCAGGCAGACCGAGAGGATGAGCAGAAGATGGATGACCAGCTTTTTCCAATCCCTTTGAGGCTTTCTGCTCTGGTTTAAAACGGCTCCGTTCATCAATAGAAAACCTTCCTTTCCGTATAACGGAATTGAACCACGGTCAGGGAAATGACCATCGCCATCAAGATGACGGATTGGGCAGCGGAAAGGCCCATCCTCATATGGACAAAACCATCGAGGTAGGTCTTGTAGACCATGATTGTGGTTGCATCGCCAGGTCCTCCCTGGGTGACCGCATGGATGATCCCGAAGGTTTCAAAGAAAGAAAAGACCATATTCATAATAAAAAGAAAAAACGTGACCGGCGACAATAGCGGGAATGTAATCCAGCGGAAAAGGCTGAATCCACTCGCCCCATCCACTTTGGCCGCATCCATCACGGATTTGGGGATGGTCTGAAGCCCCGCAAGAAAGAAAGCAACGTTATAGCCGAGATGGGCCCAGGTGGCAGCAAAGATGACCAGTAAAATGGCAACCCAGCCTTTCAGGAGCCAGTTAAATTCATAGGTGGTCACCATGGAAAGAAGGTAAGGAAGGAACCCATAGGAAGGATGGAAAATAAAGAGCCAGATGATCCCAGATACAGGAGGAGCAATTCCATAAGTCCAGAGAACGGCTGTCCGATAGAACCGAAGCCCCCGGATTTTCTGATTGGCTAAAGCCGCAATGAAGAGAGAGAGAGACAGCCCCAAAAAAGTGACTCCCCCTGAAAAGACAAACGAATGAAAAACGCTGCGGTGGTATTCTGCAGAGATAAGGAGCCGGCTGAAATTCTCCAAACCCACGAAAATCTGCCGATCTCCAAAAGGAGAGACTTTGAATGCGGAAAGGCGCAGGGATTCAAAGGATGGCCAGAAAAAAAAGACGAGCACAATCACGATCTGTGGGGAAATGAGAAGATAGGGAAGCCATCTATTCTTAAAAATCGATTTTTTCATAATTGGTCATGGCCGATTGGCCGCCCTTGAACCATGAAAATCCAATATATTTCCCTCCCCCTTCGACGGGCTGATCGTGTCCCATAAGTCAGCGGCTGGACACAGGGAGACGGGGTATAATTGGTTCAATTGAGGCTCCAACATAACATATTTGTGTGTCATTCCCGTGAAAACGGGAATCCAGGACCAACAGGAAATACCTGGATTCCTGCTTCCGCAGGAATGACAAACTTAAAGAATAATAATGATTTCGACTTGTTAACAACATAGAACTTAGCCCCTTGTGTCCAGCCCCATTTATGGGTAAGGATCAGTTCGACGGGGGAGGGTGGGGGTGATTGTATAGTGAACGACTTAAATAAGTTGACATCCACCCCTTGTGTCATTGCGATCGAAGTGAAGCAATCTCAAGGGATTGCCACGCCTGCGTGCCGCAACGCCACTTCGGTGTGTAGGCACGCCGCTTCCTGCCTACCGCAAGTAGGCGCTCCTCGCAATGACTACTTTTCGAGGTCGTTCACTATAACTTATTTTTTATGAAAAAAAACAAGGGAGGACAGAATCATCCTCCCTCTTCATTGCCTGTTAAAGTCTATTTATACAGGGCGGCAAATTCCTTCAGGAATTCATTGCCCTTTTTCACGGTATCATCCAGCCCCTGTTTTGCCGTCTTCTTTCCTCCGATCACGTTTTCCAATTCTTCTTCAATGGCATCGCGGATCGCCACCAGATTGCCCAGACGGATGCCCTGGCTGTTGGCTGTTGTCTTTCCGCTTGTGATTTGACCGAAGGCGGTCCACAGGTTGGGGCTCTTCTTAAAATGATCGGTTACCTGGAGAGCCTTCAAGGTAGAATTACTGATGGGAACATATCCTGTGATCGAATGCCACCATACCTGCTGTTCTGTCTTACCAAGGAATTCAAAAAATTTTGCCACGGCCTTATATTCTTCCGGCTTATGCCCTTTCATCACCCAGAGG
>JASEHH010000136.1:0-4631 GCA_030017685.1 Thermodesulfobacteriota bacterium
TGGTCCTGCCCGAAGGTGAGGAGTTCGAATATCTTTGTGTCTACTGTTCTTCTTCTGTTGGAATGAAAATAGATAAGAATGCTCCCCAGATCGAGCTTATCCTCAAGCCTTAAAACGGGTTATAAGATATAACTTTGGGTAATCCCGGTATAACAAAAAATAGATTGACAAATCCTCTTCTGATAAAGATAATCAAACAGGTGGGTTTTTAAAATAAAGCACCATTCCTTCCTTTAATTTATCTGCCAACTTAAGAAGTGAAGTAAGGAAACCGAGGATAAATATCTCTTTCATGGATAGACCTGAGGGGGAACCATCGTCATGAAAAGGAGGTGAGGAGAAAAAATTTTCAAAAGGAGGCTAAGGTCAGAAGGTCGTCTTCCAATCAGCACATCTTAAAAAGGAGGGGTTAACA
Organism: Thermodesulfobacteriota bacterium; assembly: GCA_030017685.1. Taxonomy (GTDB): domain Bacteria; phylum Desulfobacterota; class BSN033; order BSN033; family UBA1163; genus RBG-16-49-23. The sequence continues at coordinate 416 of JASEHH010000136.1, forward strand.
TGGCAGAAAAAAAAGGTTTCCCGATGCCGTTAGAGGTGGAATATCCGAAAGAATTAGAAGGGTGGGAGGAGATGTATCCCCCCATGTATATGTTTAGCAAGGATAGAAAGGAGTGGGAAGAAAAGCACTTCTGGTTTCATGACAAAATCCATGCCCCGGAGGCGATGTATCCGCTTGACCTGATATTTCATGAAGCATGGCAAATTGCCCTTGCTCAATATACGACAAGGGTATTTTGCATCCCACCCGCTCAGGGAATTGCTCAGAGGATGGTGGGTTGTTACATGTACATTACCCCTATTGCACCACCTCCACCAGAGATCATTGGAGAGAAGGCAGGGCATTTCCAAAAACGGGTCTTCTATATATTTGACCATTACGATGAACTCTGGGGGACGTGGCTGAAGAAGTTCAAGGCCCTGGGTGAGGAAATGAATAATATTAAAGTCCCCGGGGAATTTCCAAAGTTTGAACCCGATGATACAGTATTTCCAGAACCAAGAGGCTATTACACCTCATATGAAGTGATTGATGCATGGGATAGATTGGTCAACTTAATGATCAAGGGATGGCAATATCATTTCCAATACCTGAACCTGGCTTATCTCGCCTATTTACTTTTTGCAGATATTTGTCGGAAGCTCTTCCCCGGACTCAGTGAAAGCACCATCGGGAAGCTCGTGGCGGGTGCCTATGTCCAGATGTTCCGACCGGAAGAAGAGTTATGCAGGCTTGCCCGCCTGGCAGCAGCGGTGCCAGCCGTTTCAAAGGTCCTGAAGAGTGATATTCCTGCGGAGAAGAAGATGGAGTCATTGAGAATGACCGCCGAAGGAAATGACTGGTTAGTAGAATATGAAAAATCGAAAGACCCATGGTTCTTTGTCTCCTGCGGGAGTGGATGGTTCCATTATGAAGGAAGTTGGACGACGAAGCTGGAAATTCCTTTTGGATACCTGAAGGGAGATATTGAAAGAGTTGAAAAAGGAGAGAAGATCGAGAGAGATGTTCCGAGTATTGACAAAGCGAGGGCGGAACTGGCTGAAGAGTATCGAAAGCTCATCAAAACCGATGAGGACAGGAAATCGTTTGATGATACCTATAGAGCGGTCCGAACCATCTATAAATATGCAGAGGATCATCTCTTCTGGGTTGAACACTGGTTCCATACCATATGGTTTGACAAGGTTAGAGAGTTTGGGCGTCTCTTAGTGAAGTCTGGAATGTTGAAAGGAGTCGATGATATCTATCTCTTCAACCGATTTGAAGTGCCCTTAATCATGGAAGATATGGCAACGACATGGGCACTGGGTGAAGGTGTACCTTCAATGTTCCAATACTGGCAGGCCAAAGCAGAAAAGAGAAAGAAGATATTGGATGCGGCAAAGAAGTGGAATCCAATCCCAGCCCTTGGAACACCGCCTGAAGAGGTTGCAGAACCCTTTACAGTGATGCTCTGGGGAATTACAACGGAGAAAGTTCAAGATTGGCTAAAAGGGATGGCCGTTGTTCCCGGAGAGGTGACCGAACTAAAAGGATTTGCTTCATCAGCAGGGGTCGTCGAAGGAAAGGTTAGGGTTGTCAAACGTCTTGAAGAAATTACCAAGATCGAACAGGGTGAAATCCTGGTTTGCCCAACGACCAACCCGGCGTGGGCTCCAATCTTTACCAAAATAAAGGCGTCCATTACCGACATTGGTGGTTTAACCAGCCATGCTGCGATCGTATGTAGAGAATATGGGGTTCCATCGGTCACCGGCACAGGAATTGCGACGAATGTCCTTAAAACAGGTGATACCGTAAAAGTGGACGGTAACACCGGGATAGTGAAAATATTGAAACGAGCCTAACAGGCTAAAGGTTTGAGGTTGGAGGTTGGAGGTTTAAGGGATCTGTTATCAAACATTAAGATTTTGCCTCCAACCTCCAACCTTCTGCCTTCTGCTTTCATCAATTGGAGTTCATCATGCCTTACACTCTTTGGTTTGACAGGGCCGGTAAAGAGGCCCTTGCTCTGGTCGGAGGCAAGAATGCCAGCTTGGGCGAATTGATCCGGGCCGGTATCCCGGTTCCAGCTGGCTTTTCTGTAACCACCGATGCTTATCTTGAATTTATCACCGGCAGTCTCAAAGACAAAATTCTGAGGGTTCTCTCCCGAACCGATCTTCAGGATGTCGCTTCGCTGGAAGAGGCAAGTAGGGTGATCCGGCAGGTGATGGCTCAAACCCCATTTTCCCAAAAGATGGAAGAAGAGATTGCTTCTAACTATGAAGCCCTCGCAAAAGTCTTCGATACGTCCGATCTTCCGGTTGCGGTCCGTTCCAGCGCCACGGCTGAGGATCTTCCCGGAGCCAGTTTTGCAGGACAGCAAGACACCTTTCTCTGGATACAGGGAATAGAAAATGTTTTGGAAAAAATTAAACACTGTATGTCCAGTCTGTTTACGCCCAGAGCCATCTCCTACAGGGTCAAGATGGGATTTCCTCATGAGAAGGTATTGATCAGTGTGGGTGTGCAGAAGATTGTCGATGCACGAGCCGCGGGCGTGATGTTCACCCTCAATCCTCTCAATGGAGATCCTTCCAGGGTTGTCATCGAAGGCAACTGGGGATTGGGAGAAACGGTCGTAGCCGGACTCTGTAATCCCGATAAATTTGTCGTGGATAAGGTGACCATGGTGGTAGAGAGGGAGATTTCTTTAAAGGGGACGGAATGTATCTTCGATCCTAAGAGAAGAGAGGTTGTCCATGCCGATATCCCTCCCGACCGCCGGGAGATCCAGTGTATCGAAGACCAGGAGGTTCTTGAACTGGCAAGATATGCAAGAAAGATCGAAGACTATTACGGCTGTCCCCAGGACATCGAATGGGCCATCGACAAACAGAAACCCTTCCCTTTCAATATCTATATGGTCCAGAGCCGGCCGGAAACCGTCTGGAGTCAAAAGAGAAAAGAGCCCATCCTCGGAAAGAAAAGCGTTTATGAGATGCTCATGGAGAAGGCTTTATTAACCGTCAAAATTGGTTCCTAAGCGAATTGGTTTGAGGAGCCTGAAAGGAGGTTACTTTTATGGGAAATGAAAAACCACCAGAAAAGATCGGTATCGGTCCTCCTGGAAGATTGGGAGGTCTCATTCAATTCATCGTTTTCGCTATCGTGGGAATTCTCATATTCGTATATTCCATCTCTCCCGAATCCATCGTAATGAAGATTATCCCCGCCACACTCATCATGCTTGTTGTCCTCGGCCATCTCGTCCTCTTAGGGGATAATTGGCCATGGGCACCTCCGGCTGGCAATTGGACACCTGCCAAATCACGTCTCATTCCAGGAATTGGGATGACCCTGCTCTGGGCTATCTTCACTTTCGTCGTATTGCTCTTTATGAAATTTATCTATCCTGGATGGATCATAGGCCCGCTCTACCTCTGGTTTGGAGTGATATGGTTCTGGGCTACCCTCCTCTACGGAGTGAACTGGGGAGGATGGCCCTTTAAGGGGAGAATTCATTCCTGGGGAACAATGGCAGCAAGTTTCCTTATCACCCTGGTCATCTCCGTCCTCATCTGGAATCTTTTAACCAATCTCGATGGGACACCCCTTGCCGATACGCCAATGAATCATAAAGGTCCTCTCAATGTGAACTGGCTGACAGGATACCTTGTCTGGTCGATTGCCTGGTTCTTTGTCTTCAGCCCTGTCTTTACCACCCAGGGAACTCCTTTTACAAAATGGGGTCATCCCGGAGCCGCCATTGGCCAGACCATCCTTGCCCACCTGTTAGGGTATGTCTTCTGGAGTGGTAGCTTAGCTCTTGGTATCAGCCCGACCTTCTCATTTGCTGCTGTTGGCTCATCACTCATCTTCTGGCCTCTCGTCCACTCCTGGCATCTTCAGTTCTGGGGAGTTACTAAATATACCTTCGCTAAAAGGGCTTTTGCGGCATTCATCATCCAGTGCATCCTTATTGCTATCTGGATCATAGTGTTAAGACTGATCCTCGGCCCTGCTGCCGAGGCTATAGCGGCCGCGAAACTTCCTGCTGACATCAATATCCTCATCATTTATATCAACCTCTGTATCGTAGCTCCAGCCCTCATTGCCCATAACGCCTTCTGGCTGAGGTGGCCATTGACACTTCCCAATCCACCGGGAACACCACCCCCTGACCAAGCCGCATAAACAATGAAGCCCTGGGACATCCTCTCCCAGGGCTTTT
>JASEHH010000136.1:4731-7082 GCA_030017685.1 Thermodesulfobacteriota bacterium
GGTGAGGGGGGCCAGGGAGAGACGAATGGATCAATCCATGAAATCCGGCAAACTTCCCATCAATCTCCTGAAGAAAGTCCTGACAAAATACACCCTCCTCGATCCAAGCGTTATTGTCGGCCCAAAGATCGGTGAAGATGCGGCGGTCGTCGATCTCGGAAAAGAGATAGACAGATATTGGGTGGTCACCTCAGACCCCATCACCTTTACCACGGAAGAGATCGGATATTACGGAGTCGTGGTCAATATCAATGACATTGCCACAAGAGGGGCCACTCCAAAATGGTTCTTAGCCACACTCCTCTTTCCTGAAGAAGGGTCTGATCAAAAACTCATCCTTAAAACCTTCCGCCAGATCCACGATGCCTGCCGTCGCTTCAATGTCTCCTTTGTCGGAGGCCACACAGAGATCACACCCGGACTGGACAGAATCATTCTCTCCGGCCATATGATCGGAGAGGTCAAAAAAGAGAATCTGGTTAAAACGAGTGGAGCAAGGGCGGGAGATCTCCTTCTTATGGTTAAAGGGGTCTGCATCGAAGGAACTTCGATCATCGCAAGAGAAAAGGGAAAAGAACTTTTAGCAAAGGGCTTCCACCCTTCTTTTATAAAAAGGGCCAAATCTTTCATCTTCAATCCGGGGATCGACGTGCTTAAAGCCACACAGATCGCCTGTCGTCATGCCTTAATTCACTCGATGCACGACCCGACAGAGGGAGGCTTGATCAATGGGATCATTGAGATGGCCATCGCCTCCGAGAAGGAGTTTGAAGTCGATTTGGAGAAAGTCTTCATCTATGAAGAGTCCAGAATCCTGTGCGGCGAATTTGGCATCAACCCTCTGGGAACGATTGCGTCAGGATCATTGCTTATGACCCTCTCTCCCAAAGACCTGCCGGCCCTTCAAAAAGCATTTCAAAAGGTTTCCATCCCCATTCAGGTTATCGGCAGGGTGAAGCGAGGGCCGGCAAGGGCGCTTACAATTGAGGGAAAGAGGAAAAAACAACTAAAACCTTTGATTCGGGATGAAATCCTGAAGATTTATTCCACTGGAAAAATGGAATTGTGCCTGCCTACCGGTAGGCAGGGAATGGTGGAATAATGGGTCTGAGTAAAAAGTATTAAGATCTTTTAACATTTTTTTCTTAATGACATCATTCCATAATTCCAATATTCCATTAGCTCAAAGTTGAAGTTCTACAGAGAAGTAATTTCACATCTTTGGGGAGGACGGTAATGACAAAACCTTTCCTGGGTCTTTCGAAGAATGTGAGAAGCCTTGGCTGGGTCAGCCTCTTTAATGATATTGCCAGCGAAATGATCTATCCCCTTCTCCCGCTCTTCTTAAACACGGTGCTTGGAGCGGGAGTGGTCTTCATTGGTCTCATTGAGGGGATTGCGGAGAGTGTCTCCAGCTTTCTCAAGCTCTTTTCCGGCTGGGTCTCTGACCGGTTTCAGAAGAGGAAAGGGCTCATCCTCTTCGGATACGCCCTCGCCTCCCTGACCCGGCCCTTCATCGGACTGGCCACCTCAGCCTATCACGTCCTCTTTCTCCGTTTCTTTGACCGCATTGGCAAAGGGGTGAGATCTTCTCCGAGAGATGCGCTTCTCTCTCAATCCTGCCGAGAAGAAGAACGGGGAAAGGCCTTCGGTTTTCAGAGGGCCATGGATCATGCCGGTGCCATGACAGGACCTCTCATCGCATCCCTTCTGATGGCGGTCTTCACGGAGGATCTCAGGACCATCTTTCTCCTCGCTTTTATTCCCTCCCTATTTTGTCTCTGGATCCTCTGGCGAGGGGTCACGGATATAAAAATGGAGCAAAATTCAATCTCTTCTTCCCCCAAACTCAACTGGAGGGGATGGGACAGGAAGTTCAAATATTTTCTTCTCATCATCACCCTCTTCACTCTGGGCAATTCGAGCGATGCCTTCCTCCTCCTTCGTGCACAGGACCTGGGACTAAATGTGGTCACCATTCCGGTTTTATGGTTTTTCTTTCATCTTTCGAAAACGATCTTCTCCGTTCCAGGCGGAAGCCTCTCCGATCGAATCGGTCGAAGAAAGGTGATGATACTTGCCTGGACAGTCTACGGTCTGGTCTATTTGGGGTTTGCCTTTGCCTCAAAACCCTACCATATCTGGCTTCTCTTCTTCGCCTATGGACTTTTTTATGGTCTCTCCGAAGGGACGGAAAAGGCATGGGTTGCCGACCTGGTGGAGGAGTCAAAACGGGGAACAGCCTATGGAGCTTATCACTTCTGTATCGGTATAGCCGCCCTTCCAGCAAGCCTCCTGATGGGAATCCTCTGGAAGGTCATCGGAATCCAATGGGCCTTCTCCTTCGGCGC
>JASEHH010000035.1 GCA_030017685.1 Thermodesulfobacteriota bacterium
AAACCCAAAAAGATAACGTCATTATGTCACTTTATTTAATACGTTCACTATAATTCACACCTATGATGTCATGTATAATTTTATTTTGGAGGCATAGACGACAATGTAAAGTCTTTTTTCTTTACTCACTTTTTGGGCAATTCTGTCCCAGTCATCATCGGGTTGGTAGATCGAAGGTCATTCAATATTTGTTACAACTGCCCCTATATTTTTGTACCCACTAACAGATTTGAGGTAAGTTCCCCATTCTTTTATGCTTCCGGGGGATAAATATAAAGAGCTAATAGGGATTTTTTCCGAATAAATGCTCGTTCCTGCAGCATCGTAATAATGCAATGTAACTTCCACACTTTTAATGACAGAGTTTCCTATGTTCTGAAGCTTGAAGAAGACTCCTTTGTATCCATCTTTCGTATTGGCTATTTTCAAATTAACAATTTTTAGGCTTTGTTGAATTTTTATTAGATCTTCCTGCATTTTTATTTTTCTTTGTTTCTCTTCTATTTTAGCGCCAAGAATATCGGATGTTGTACCGGCAGCTCCCTCCAACAAAGCTAACAAATCACTGTCGCCTGCAAAAGAACTTGTTCTCGGAATAAGATCATTTTCAACTCTTAATCGTTCATAATCCTGATTTCTAATGCCATTTCCTTTAAAATATTTTAAGGCAATGGGGGTAAGCTCACTTAGCTTTTTGTAGCGATCAACATTTAGGGGGTGGTCATAAGAATAATTTCCGGGAGAACTTCCGAATTTCTCATGCATTCTTTTCCACACACTTGGGGCCGCACTTGGATCGTAACCTGCCAATGCCATATATAAGAGTCCTACTCTGTCAGCTTCAGCCTCCTGGACTGTAGTAAAGCTCGCTCTAAACATATCTGTTCCTTTTGAGAACATGGAAACAATGCTAAAACCCATACTTTTCCCCACGTGTCTGCAGTTTACATGGGCGATTTCATGGGCGAGAACAGCGGCTAACTCATTGACATTCTTAAGCTCACTAAATAGACCAGCAAAGGCAAAAAGTTTCCCACCGCCAATTGTAAATGCATTAAAATCTTTGATTCCTATCAGGTGAATTTCCCATGGAAGGTTCGGTCTATGCGATACCTCTGCAATATCTTTCATCATCTTTTGGAGATGAAGTAGAATTTTTTGATTATTATCTATTGGAATCCCCTTATTTCTAAAATTATTCAGTATCTCATTCGTCTGGTTTGTTGCCCTTTTTATCTCTTCTTCTTCGGGCTCAAGGTTAAGTGTCCTTTTACCTGTTACTAAATCCTGAGGGGTTAAAACGTCGGCAATGCCTTTCTTAGATTCGCCTGTGCCTGAAGTGCCGGTTTCCGATGGAGTATATTTTTGAGTTCTATCCGGTCTGGTAAATGTAAACTGTTGGTTCAAGCCAATACTGAGATCGGCTTTAAGGTACGGAATACATGCAGTTTCACCATCGGCCCATTTAACACAAGTCCCCGCAATTTTCATGTATCCTATTTTTTCAGCTTCTGGGGTAATTTTGTAGTCGAGGGATTTTGGCGTATATCCAAGATTTTTCTGACCTTCATATAAAACGGCGCCAGGCGGATCAGAACGGTAAGTAATGAAAAGAGTATTAGCACACCCCTGGAGGAGGAGAACCACAAAAACGACTATAATTGCAAGTGGGATATTTGTGTTTTTGCTCATGGTAATTTTCTCCAAATATGACACAGAAACAAATCAAGAGAATTTTTGTATACTATCTCCTCTCCTCCCTTTTAGCCCAAAGTGGAATATTTCAGTTAAAACGGAGATCGATTGTATAAACCTCAATAATGCGTGAACACTGACGACTAATCTATGACAAACATAGCATTTTCACAGTTAGAATGCCATAATAGAGGGCGGTTGGGACGTTGTTGATTAAGTTGAATTGTTTCATCCTCTCCAAAGCCCCCTCTACCTAAACGCATTGATATTTCCTTTTGTGCCTCACCTGATGCACAGAATATACCAAGGGTAGGTTTATGTCAACAATTTAAAGAACGCAAAGCGCATAGAGCATGGAGCATAGTGCATGGGGCTAAATTCGTGTTGAATTCACTAAAAAACGCATAGCGCACAGAGCATAGCGTAAATACCTTATAATACTTTACTTTCATCCGTGTCCGACACTCCAAAAAACGCAGAGGGCATAGCGGTTAAATCGTGACCGTGTCCGTCCTTAAGATAGCAGAGTGCAAGAAGAATATTACAATAGCTTGCTAATTTGGTCAAAATATGTATAATATTTGTATGAAATTTGAATGGGATGAGGATAAAAGCAAGATCAATCGGGACAAACACGGAATCGGTTTTGAGGCTGCAAAGAATTTATGGTTAGATGAGGATCAAATTGAAATTTATGCACCACACCCTATAGAAGACAGGAGGATTATCATCGCTAAGTATCATAATAAGATATGGGCTGCCATATATACCATACGCGATGATACTATTCGCATCATATCTGTAAGGCGTGCAAGAAAAAGGGAGGTGAATCTTTATGAAAGGGAAAAAACTGGCAATAAGTAGTGCGGAATTTGACCGTCGTTTTGATTCCGGGGAAGATATCCACGATCTCATCGATATGTCAAAAGCCACTGTGATTCGTCAAGGGAAAAAAGTTCGCATTACCCTTGATGTTGCAGAATCATTGGTCAGAGACATTGATGAAATACGAAAAAGAATAGGTGTAGACCGTGGCGCTTTGATAAAAGTTTGGCTTCACGAAAAAGTAAAACAGGAAAAAGCCGTGGCCAGTCCCAAAGAATCAACCGGATGAGAGACAGTAATAATTCCGCATGTTGATCTCTCCTAACAATCTTTTTACTCAATAAACAAAAAGGCGTATCGATTCATCTCTTGGGAATAGTTGTAAAGAACATCAATTGGGTAACCGATCTTTCGAACCGTAGCAAAAACATCCATAGCCATGGATTCAGGAGTGGGCCGGGCCATTTTCGGGTTCTTGCACAGTTGCCTTATGCCGGGGCAGGATGCACAGAGGTTACAGGAATCCATAAACAGGAGAAATGCCTTGTAATAACCCGAAAGAAAGACCTCCCGTTCCAGTTTAAGAAGCTTTGAATTAACCCGCCTTGTCCAGGCAAATCGGTCTTCGGGTCTTTTTACCTTTTTGGTGAAATGGAAAACCGCGCAGGCTTTATACCCCTCAACAAATTCTCTACATTCTACCACTGAAGGGGTATTCGGCGGGCAGGTCCCACATTTTCCATAGTTTTTACAGCCAAACATACACTTCATCCGGGCCCACTGAGCCACAACGATGTTTTTCGGATTGATCCATTCAAAGTCGTCATAGCCATGTTTTTTGAACATCTTTTCCAATTCTTTCCGGCCGTTCTCTTTCGCATGAGTAGTTTTTCTCATCGGTGTCCTCCATAATAAGTTATGGTTTTAAAGGTAAATACTGAAGAATAAATGTTAGTATGATTTGAACCTGCTTAAGTATAGGGGAGAAATTCTTTTCCAAAGAGACCCTGACCGATTTCGATCTTTAAGGTGGCATTGGCGATCTGCATTGCTTTGACATCTCTCAGGCGGCGCTCAAAGGGAAATTCTCTTGAATATCCCAATCCTCCATACACATCCATAGCATTGTTCACAACTTTATACGCCGTCTCTCCTCCGATGAGGTTTGCCATAGCTGCCCAGACCGAAGCTTCATCAGCTTTTTTTTCGATCAGGGAGAGGGCCTGATAGCATAATAGTCTTGCTGCCTCAAGTGAGGTATGATCCTCAGCCAGCCTGAACTGAATGCCTTCGAACTTCCCCAACGGCTTTCCAAAAACCTTACGAATCTTTGCATATTTCACCGCTTCCTCAAGGGCTTCTCTCGCCGTGCCCAGAGCAATGAGGCCTGTAAGGGCCCTCTGTTCTTGGACAGTTCCCTTTAAGATGGACAGAGCATTATTTTTCTCTCCAATAAGATTTTCAACAGGAACTTTCACATCATTAAAAGCAACATTCCCCCATTGGGAGGCTCTCCAGCCAAAACCCTGAAGCCGTTGGATATCGATCCCCGGCCGATCCCCTTCGATAAAAATAGAACTGATACCCTCGACGCCCTCCATTTCTGTCTTGACGAGCACAACATATCCATGGGCCACTCCGGCAAAGGTAACCATCGATTTTTCACCGCTCACAATGTAGGCGTCCTTCTGAAGCTTTGCAATCGCCCTGATCGCCCGGATGTCAGAACCAGCGTCCGGCTCTGTGGCTCCGAATGCCATGATATATCTTCCCTTTGCAATCTCGGGCATGAGGGTCGATTTTAGTTTTTCAGAGGCATAGAGCAATATCCTCCCCGTGATGTTCGAGCCGCAAAGGATGATGGCACAATTATGGTCGAATCGAGCTACCTCTTCAAAGGCGACCCCGCAGGTGATCAGATCGGCCCCTGAGCCACCATAAACCGCTGGCAGCCGGAGTCCTATAAGTCCAACTTCCGCCATCTTCCTCACGCTCTCCCATGGGAACTCTTCAGATGCATCCCAATGGGAAGCCTGAGGAGCCAACTCCTTTTTTGCAAATTGATGGATGCTCTTTTGAATAACCTTCTGTTCCTCACTCAACTCAAACATAACAGTTCCTTTGGGCCTGTTTTTTCAATAACCATATACCCAGAAAATAAAAACAGCAAGAAAATTTTTGTCTATTATAAACAAAAAAGCCTATCATCTCTGATAGGCTTTTGATCCCCGCTTTCGCGAGGACAAGTTTTAATCCTGGCAACGTCCTACTCTCCCACACAGTTTCCCATGCAGTACCATCGGCGCTGAAGGGCTTAACTTCCGTGTTCGGAATGGGAACGGGTGTGACCCCTTCGCCATGGTCACCAAGAACTCTCTAAAAGATGTCTCGGGTTTCAAGTTTCAGGTTGCGGGTTTAACCCGAAACACGGAACTCGTAACTCGAAACTCAAAATGCGAATATGGATGAAGGCTTTGATTTTATAAATTCAATTATGGTCAAGCCGATCGACCTATTAGTATCAGTCTGCTAAATACCTTTCGGCACTTACACATCTGACCTATCAACCTTGTAGTCTCCAAGGGGTCTTATCCCGATATTGCTATCAGGAGGGATACCTCATCTTGGGGTGGGCTTCCCGCTTAGATGCTTTCAGCGGTTATCCCTTCCGAACACGGCTACCCAGCGCTGCGACTGGCGTCACAACTGGAACACCGTCGGTTCGTCCATTCCGGTCCTCTCGTACTGGGAACAGCTCCCCTCAAGTATCCTGCGCCCACGGCAGATAGGGACCAAACTGTCTCACGACGTTTTAAACCCAGCTCGCGTACCGCTTTAATTGGCGAACAGCCAAACCCTTGGGACCTGCTCCAGCCCCAGGATGCGATGAGCCGACATCGAGGTGCCAAACCTCCCCGTCGATGTGAACTCTTGGGGGAGATAAGCCTGTTATCCCCGGCGTACCTTTTATCCGTTGAGCGACGGCCCTTCCATGCGGAACCGCCGGATCACTAAGGCCTACTTTCGTACCTGCTTGACTTGTTGGTCTTGCAGTCAAGCTCCCTTATGCCTTTACACTCTACGGCTGGTTTCCAATCAGCCTGAGGGAACCTTTGCGCGCCTCCGTTATCTTTTGGGAGGCGACCGCCCCAGTCAAACTACCCACCAGGCAATGTCCCCGACCCGGATAACGGGTCCAGGTTAGAAGTCCAAAACAATCAGGGTGGTATTTCAAGGTTGACTCCATCCCGACTGGCGCCGGGATCTCACAGTCTCCCACCTATCCTACACAGACTATTCCGAAATTCATTGCCAAGTTGTAGTAAAGGTGCACGGGGTCTTTCCGTCTTGCCGCGGGTAGACGGCATCGGCACCGTCAATACAGTTTCGCTGAGTCCCTGGTTGAGACAGCGGGGAAGTCGTTACGCCATTCGTGCAGGTCGGAACTTACCCGACAAGGAATTTCGCTACCTTAGGACCGTTATAGTTACGGCCGCCGTTTACTGGGGCTTCGGTTCAACGCTTCTGCCGTATTGCTACGACATGACGAATCCCCTTAACCTTCCAGCACCGGGCAGGCGTCAGACCCTATACATTGTCTTTCGACTTCGCAGAGTCCTGTGTTTTTATTAAACAGTCGCCACCCCCATTTCACTGCGATCACAATCCGCTCCGGGAGCAAGTCCCTTCACGAATCATGACACACCTTCTTCCGAAGTTACGGTGTTAGTGTGCCGAGTTCCTTAACCAGGGTTCTCTCAAGCGCCTTAGGATATTCTCCTCACCTACCTGAGTCGGTTTGCGGTACGATCACCTGATTGACTCGCTAGAGGCTTTTCTCGTCAGCATGGGCTCAATCACTTCAATCCTGATTGCTCAGGAAATGGTCATCACCTCTCGGTGTTTATAATTGGAACTCCGGATTTGCCTGGAATTCCCACCTACGGGCTTGAACCAGGGCGTCCAACACCTGGATGACCTACCCTTCTGCACCCCCCCATCGCTCAAACGCCAATCCGGTGGTACAGGAATATTAACCTGTTTCCCATCACCTACGCTTCTCAGCCTCGGCTTAGGGATCGACTAACCCTGAGAGGATTAACCTTGCTCAGGAAACCTTAGGTTTACGGCGTGCTGATTTCTCATCAGCATTATCGCTACTCGTGCCTGCATGATCCCTTCCATCTCGTCCAGATGTCCTCACGGTCATCCTTCGCTCTACAATGGAATGCTCCCCTACCACTCAACCTTTCGGTAAAGTCCGTAGCTTCGGTGATATGCTTAAGCCCCGTTACATTTTCGGCGCAGACTCACTCGACCAGTGAGCTATTACGCTTTCTTTAAAGGATGGCTGCTTCTAAGCCAACCTCCTGGCTGTCTGAGCGTTTCCACATCCTTTCCCACTTAGCACATCTTAGGGACCTTAGCTGACGGTCTGGGATGTTCCCCTCTCGTCCACGGAAGTTATCTCCCACGGGCTGACTCCCAGGATAGCGCTTAACGGCATTCGGAGTTTGGTTGGGTTTGGTAATCTGGTAGGACCCCTAGCCCATCCAGTGCTCTACCTCCGTTAACGAATGTCCTGAGGCTATACCTAAATATATTTCGGGGAGAACCAGCTATCTCCAAGTTTGATTAGCCTTTCACTCCGATCCACAGCTCATCCGAGAAGTTTTCAACCTTCACCGGTTCGGGCCTCCATCCCGCGTTACCGGGATTTCACCCTGGCCATGGATAGATCACTTGGTTTCGGGTCTACTCCATATGACTGAATCGCCCTTTTAAGACTCGCTTTCGCTACGGCTCCTTCCCTTTAGGGAATTAACCTTGCCACATAGAGTAACTCGCAGGCTCATTATGCAAAAGGCACGCGGTCAGACAGAATAGCCGGAGGGCGAACCCTTCAACTATTCAACGTCCTCCCACTGCTTGTAAGCATACGGTTTCAGGTACTATTTCACTCCCCTCATTGGGGTACTTTTCACCTTTCCCTCACGGTACTTGTTCACTATCGGTTGCCAGGTAGTATTTAGCCTTTGAAGATGGTCCTCCCAGATTCCCACAAGATTTCCCGTGTCTCGTGGTACTTGGGTGTCCTACCCAGGGGTTCCAATTCCATTTCGCTTACGGGGCTATCACCCTCTATGGCCCCACTTTCCAGTAGGTTCAACTATGGAAATGAAATCACCCCGAAGTCACTGTGATGACTTCCAATAGGATCCCGCAACCTTCCGCATACAACGCTCACAGGCTTTAACATATACGGAATTTAGGCTCTTCCCCTTTCGCTCGCCACTACTCAGGGAATCTCATTTGATTTCTCTTCCTGAAGGTACTGAGATGTTTCAGTTCCCCTCGTTTGCCTCCCGTCACTATGTATTCATGACGGGATATACCGATATTACTCGATATGGGTTTTCCCATTCGGAAATCCCCGGATCTAAGCCTGTTTAGCGGCTCCCCGAGGCTTATCGCAGCTTACCACGTCCTTCATCGCCTCCTGACACCAAGGCATCCACCGTATGCCCTTAGTAGCTTGACCATAAACTTGTTTTGGTTAAGGTTCAGGTCAAGGTTAAGTTTTTTTCCTTAACCTCAGCCTTACCCTCAACTTTCAAATTGTATGAATCGGTGCCTTCATCCATATTCAATTGTCAAAGAACAAGTCGAAAAAAAAATGATCATTAAAACAACGAAACTTTCCTTTTCATCAAACGGGTTTCAAATGCCGGCATTCAAATCCCCACCTCTTATTGGTGGAGATGAGCGGATTTGAACCGCCGACCCCCTGCGTGCAAGGCAGGTGCTCTCCCGCTGAGCTACATCCCCACTGATTCAGTTGAAAGTTTTAAGTTTCAAGTTTAAAGTTTGAGGTTTTTAACTTCGAACTTCCAACTTTTAACTTTAAACTTGATATGGTGGGCCTAGATAGATTTGAACTATCGACCTCACGCTTATCAGGCGTGCGCTCTAACCAACTGAGCTATAGGCCCTTCTTTTCACAATGGCCTATAGCTTTTTTAGCCCTTGGGAGTTTCTGTGAGCTATAGACCCTTAAAGGGGATTCTTCATGCCCACTTTAACGGGCCCTCTCAACCCCGTTTTTATTTGATTGTAGGGGTTATTGATTTGGGTATCGACCTAGAAGTTTAGTTCCGGTTTCCCGGAACCGAAGACTCCTTAGAAAGGAGGTGATCCAGCCGCAGGTTCCCCTACGGCTACCTTGTTACGACTTCACCCCAATCACCAACCATACCTTAGGCGCCTGCCTCCCAAAGGCGAACCTGAGGGTTAGCCCAACGACTTCTGGTACAGTCAGCTCTCATGGTGTGACGGGCGGTGTGTACAAGGCCCGGGAACGTATTCACCGCGGCATGCTGATCCGCGATTACTAGCGATTCCGCCTTCATAAAGTCGAGTTGCAGACTCTAATCTGAACTGAGAGCGGCTTTTTGGGATTAGCTCCACCTTACGGTATTGCAACCCTTTGTACCGCCCATTGTAGCACGTGTGTAGCCCTGGACATAAAGGCCATGAGGACTTGACGTCATCCCCACCTTCCTCCCCGTTAACCGGGGCAGTTTCCTTAGAGTGCCCAACTCAATGATGGCAACTAAGGATGAGGGTTGCGCTCGTTGCGGGACTTAACCCAACATCTCACGACACGAGCTGACGACAGCCATGCAGCACCTGTCTTGCGGCTCCCATTGCTGGGCACCCCCAGGTTTCCCTGAGGTTCCGCAGATGTCAAGCCCAGGTAAGGTTCTTCGCGTTGCGTCGAATTAAACCACATGCTCCACCGCTTGTGCGGGCCCCCGTCAATTCCTTTGAGTTTTAACCTTGCGGCCGTACTCCCCAGGCGGGGCACTTAATGCGTTAGCTTCGGCACAGAAGGGGTCAATACCTCCTACACCTAGTGCCCATCGTTTACGGCGTGGACTACCAGGGTATCTAATCCTGTTTGCTCCCCACGCTTTCGCGTCTCAGCGTCAGTATCGGACCAGAGAGCCGCCTTCGCCACTGGTGTTCCTCCCGATATCTACGAATTTCACCTCTACACCGGGAATTCCACTCTCCTCTCCCGTACTCTAGCCGAGCAGTTTCAAATGCACTTCTTCCGTTAAGCGGAAGGCTTTCACATCTGACTTACTCAACCGCCTACACGCGCTTTACGCCCAATAATTCCGAACAACGCTTGCACCCTCCGTATTACCGCGGCTGCTGGCACGGAGTTAGCCGGTGCTTCCTTCGGTAGTACCGTCAAATGCCGATGTTATTCGCATCGACATGTTTCTTCCCACCTGACAGGGCTTTACGACCCGAAGGCCTTCATCACCCACGCGGCGTTGCTGCGTCAGGGTTTCCCCCATTGCGCAAGATTCCCCACTGCTGCCTCCCGTAGGAGTCTGGACCGTGTCTCAGTTCCAGTGTGGCTGGCCATCCTCTCAGACCAGCTAACCATCGTTGCCTTGGTAGGCCATTACCCTACCAACAAGCTAATGGTACGCGGGCCCATCCTTGAGCAATAGCTTGCATGCAGAGGCTACCTTTGATTTCAATCTCCATGGAAACTGACATATTATTCGGTATTAGCCCCGCTTTCGCGGGGTTATCCCCAACTCAAGGGCAGGTTACCCACGCGTTACTCACCCGTGCGCCACTTTACTCTCCCGGTTGCCCAGGATTTCTCGTGCGACTTGCATGTGTTAGGCACGCCGCCAGCGTTCGTTCTGAGCCAGGATCAAACTCTCCAATTTATAGCTAAAAATTTGATCCATTTGACAAGAAAAAAACAAGAACCCAGAATCAATAACCCCTATTCTTTTTTCAAAGAACAAATCTAATCCATTTTACTATATAAACCAAATCTCCTTTTTTGTCAAGGAGAAAAATTTCTCAAATGATTCTGTTCCCGCTGTATCCAAATCTTTACAATTATAATTTATTTTTAACTATTGTCAAGGATTTTTATTCGATTTTTATTCGATGGAACTTCTTCTTTCCCGCTCGTAACAGAACTTCGCCTTTTTCATTGAAATCTTCAATGGTTACCATAAGGTCAAATTTTTCAACTCTCTTCTCATTTAGATACCCTCCTCTTTGCTCAATCAATCGCCTTGCTTCTGACCCAGAGGTTGAGAGGTTTGTTGTCTCAAACAATTTAAATATTGGTATTCCTTGTGCAAATTTCTTTTTGTCGAAACGGGTGGTTGGGATTGAACCCTCCCCAGACTCTTCCTTTAAAAATAGGGTCTTAGAGGCTGCTTTTGCCTTGGTTGCCTCTTCCTCTCCGTGGACGATCTTTGTTGCCTCAAAGGCAAGGATTTCTTTGGCTTTTCTAATCTCAGATCCCCTTAGCTTCCCATACTCCTCAACCTCTTCCATCTGAAGAAAAGTGAAGAGGGCCAGGAATCTCTTTACATCCCTATCATCCGTATTGATCCAGAATTGATAATATTCATATGGGGATGTGCGTTCAGGGTCTAACCAGATAGCCCCTCTTTCGGTCTTTCCCATCTTTCTTCCGTCTGCGGTCATGATGAGCGGAAAAGTCACTCCATAGGCCTGCTTGCCTTTGAGACGACGAATCAGATCGATTCCTGCAACAATATTCCCCCATTGATCACTCCCCCCCATTTGCATCATACAATCATAATTCTCAAAAAGATGCCAAAAATCATAGGCCTGGAGGAGCTGGTAATTGAATTCGATAAACGAGAGCCCTGTCTCCAACCGGATCTTTATCGATTCTGTTGCCAGCATCCGATTGACGCTAAAGTGAACGCCGATATCCCGAAGAAAATCGATATAGTTCAGTCGGGTTAACCATTCGGCGTTGTTTAAAAGGAGAGCTCGGTCCTCCGAAAAATCCAGAAACCGGGAAAATTGCTTCTTCTGAGCTTCGGCATTCTTATTAATCTCTTCGTAGGTTAAAATCTGCCGCATCTCATCTTTCCCGCTGGGATCACCGACGAGACCTGTTCCGCCTCCTACCAATGCAATGGGGCGATGACCGTGTCGTTGCATATGGGCCAATGACATGATGGGAACCAGGTTCCCCACATGGAAACTCGAAGCCGTCGGATCAAAACCGATGTAACAGGTAACCCGGCCTTCCAATATTTCAGGAACCTTCTTCTCATCGGTCACCTGCTCAATGAAGCCCCTCTCTTTAAAAATGGCAAAAACCGTTTTCTTCGCACTCTGTTCGGCTCTTCTCATGATAATCCGCTCCGTTGGTTCAAAGAAATCCTGATCCTCTGAATTCCTTTTGCCTTTCCCGCAAGCGGGTCGACTTCAACGATCACCCCTTGCATTTCAACCTCTTCCGTTGCCACATCAAATTTCCACGGAATCTGCGTTAAGAGCCGGTTCACAGCTACCTGTTTTCGTATCCCGATGACCGAATCAAGGGGCCCTGTCATCCCGACATCTGTAATATAAGCTGTCCCTCCATCCAGAATTTTCTCATCACTGGTCTGCACATGAGTGTGGGTCCCCAGCACGGCGGTCACCTTCCCGTCTAAAAACCATCCCATCGCTACCTTCTCAGAGGTGGCCTCCGCATGAAAATCGACTACGATGTTAGGAGTCTCTTTCCTCAATGTCTCAATCTCCTTCTCTCCGATACGGAAGGGACAATCGAGATGTTTCATAAAGACCCTTCCTTCCAGATTGATCACCCCGATCTTCTCCCTATTCTTCGTTTCGAAAACACCCGCCCCCCGACCCGGGACATGAGGCGGATAATTTGCAGGTCTTAAGATTCTGCTTTCTTCATTCAGGTAAGGAAAAATTTCCTTTTTAGCCCAGATATGGTTTCCTGAAGTCAGAACATCCACTCCTTGATCCATCATCTCGATGGCGATGGCAGGGGTAATTCCCATTCCCCCTGCGGCGTTCTCTCCGTTGGCGATCGTGAAATCGATTCCATGGTCACTGACGACTTTTTTTAGAAGTCCACTGATCGCTTTTCTGCCTGGTTTCCCGACAATGTCGCCGATAAAAAGGATACGCATTCTCAAAATCTCACTGCAAAATTAGCAATTAATTACAAAATCAAATTCATAATCTTTTCTGTTTTCTATTGATAATTGCCAATTGATAATTGAACATTTTGAATTGATTATTACTTAGCTATCTCCACTGCCCGCATCTCCCTGATCACTGTCACCTTGATCTGGCCGGGATAGGTGAGCTCTTTTTCAATCTTGCGGGCGATATCTCTTGAAAGGATGGCGGATGCCTCGTCTGAGATGCGATCGGGCTGGACCATCACCCGGATCTCCCTTCCCGCTTGAATGGCATAGGTTTTTTCAACCCCCTGAAACGACTGGGCAATCTTTTCCAGATCTTCCAGCCGTTTGACATATGTCTCCAACATCTCGCGCCTTGCCCCTGGCCTCGCACCCGAAAGGGCATCCGCGGCTTCTACCAAAACATCCAGGATCGACTCCGGCTTTTCCTCTTCATGATGAGAGGCAATGGCATGCACGATCGCAGGCGATTCTCCATATTTCCTTGCAAAATCCGCTCCGATCCTGCCGTGGGGTCCTTCCACCTCATGATCCACCGCCTTTCCTATATCATGCAGAAGTCCTGCTCTCTTGGCCTGTTTCACATTGATGCCCAGCTCCGCGGCCATGATTCCGCTGAGGAATGCCACTTCCAAGGAGTGCTGATAGACATTCTGGGCATAACTCGTACGATATTTAAGGCGCCCGATCAGTTTGATCAGTTCAGGGTGGATACCATGAACTCCTACATCGAAGGTGGCCTGTTCACCGGCTTCACGCATGGTGGTCTCCACCTCCTGCTCCACTTTCTGGACAATTTCTTCAATCCTTGCAGGATGGATTCGACCATCGCTCACCAACCGTTCAAGGGAGATCCGGGCGATCTCCCTGCGGACAGGATTGAATCCCGAAAGAATGACAGCCTCCGGGGTATCATCGATGATCAGATCAACCCCTGTAGCCGCCTCAAGGGCTCTGATATTCCGGCCTTCCCGGCCGATGATACGTCCCTTCATCTCTTCGTTTGGCAAACTGACCACGGAAACCGTCTGTTCAGCCACATATTCTCCCGCATAACGTTGAACGGCTAAGCTGATAATCTCTTTGGCTTTCTTGTCAGCGGTCTCTCTTGCCTCATCCTCAATTCTCTTGATCCCTTTGGCTGCCTCATGTTTCGCCTCTTCCTCCATCGATTCCATCAGGAGGCGTTTGGCTTCTTCAGAAGACATCCTCGCTATGTTTTCCAACTGGATTCGCTGTCTCTGAATCAGCTCAACCACCTTCTTCTCCTGTTCCTGAATCGTTTTCTCCTGCTGGATCATTGCCTTTTCTTTGCGTGTGATCTCCGCCTCTTTTGTATCAAGAAGCTCAATCTTCTTGTCCAGATGGGACTCTCTCTGGATGATCCTTCTCTCCAGATTCTGAAGCTCCTGTTTTTTCTCTACCGTCTCTTTTTCATACTCTGCCTTCTCTTGATAGAATTTATCTTTGGCCTGGAGCAGGGCTTCTTTCTTTAAGATTTCAGCCTTTTTCTCCGCCTCTTCAATCAACCGTTTGGCGGCCTCTTTGGCCGCACCTATCCTGGCTTCCGAATACTTTTTGTTCAGAAGGAATCCGATGATTCCTCCAAGAAGCGCCATACCTAAAACGAGAGCGATATAAAATCCCACGGATAAGTTCAAAGTTCAACTCACCTCCCTTTCTTTACTGAAAAAAAGGTTCGTCAAATGAGAGAAGGAAGGAAATGAAGAGTGGAGAGAGAATAAGCAGGGCTTGATGTTACCCGACAGGGAACAAATAACAAGGAAAATCCCGAGGGGAACTTCCATCTCGCCTTTTTTATATCATGAAATTCTGCCGGCCTTTCAAAGAGGGAGATCTGGGGTTCTCTCTGGTTTGCTAATCTCCTCACATTCCAGAAACGCTTTTCCAGCTGCTCTTCCCGTTGGAAGTACCTGCCAAGAATTTCAATCATATTCAAAATGAAAATCCGTATCAAACCCATTCTCTTCTCATATCAGGATTTAAAACTCAATCCTCTTCTCTATCCCATCACACCTTCAATCTGCTCACGACGGTGTTCCTTGCAATCCCCTGTAAGGTGTCATCCGGTCAGCCATCCGAAACAACCGCTCGGGGAGGGTGCCCTTTTAAGGTTGTTTCATCTCGGATGGTCCGGCCATCCTAAACACCCCAGGGGAACTTTAGCCGGTGATGCTAATCTTTCCTGATTCCTTTCCTCCTATTTGGATATCAATCTTCTCGGCCAGGTCTTTTGATCTCACCTCAATTTCTCGAAGGATCGCCGCTCGGTTCTCTTTTTCCTTCAAAAGATCATCGGCAATATTGAGGGCCGTTAATATCGCCACATTCACTGTGGAGACACTTCTCGTCTTCTTCAGAACTTCGCCCATCTTCTCATTCACATACCTGGCCACTTCCTGGATATGGCCCTCCTCGGCATCCGTCTTTACCGTATAGGTTTGCCCAAAAACTTTAATTTCAACTGACCTCTCTTTTCCCATCACCCAACCTACTCGCCCGATTGAATCACAGGTCTTAAATCTCTATGGATATATCGAGACATTATAGATTATAGATCGACGCTTCGCAAACGGTGAAGGAGCTGGTCAATCCGGGTTTTAACATTCTCCCTGTCCTGGGAGAGGAGTTCCATCCTCTTCTCCAAACGAATCCTCTTCTCCCTCTCTGCATCGACCTCAGCGGCCATTTTGTCTTTCTCTCTCATCAGCTCCTGATATTTCGTCAGGAGATAACCGATCTTCTCCTCCAAGGCTCCGAACAGATTTCTCTCCTCTTCCGATACTGCCTTTTCTGATTGATCTTTGAATGATATTTCTTCGGCCATAAAAAGTCAATCCTGATGGCAAACAACATTGTAAATTACAAAGTTAGTCCCGCGAAACGCGGGAGTCAATTAACAATGAGTTAAAAGTTTTACGTTTAATTTCCCGCCGTGGCGGGACTCTTTTTTCAATGATCTTTATTTAAGCTGCGTTCAGGAGATAGGCCTTGATCAGCCTGTCGATCTCTCCATCAAGCACTCGATCCACCTGGTGGATGACCGTATCGGTTCGGTGATCTTTCACCATTTTGTAAGGATGCATAATATAAGAACGAATCTGGCTTCCCCAGGCGATCTCCTTCTTGTTGTTGTGAAGTTCCCCCAGTTTCTCCGACTTCTCTTTTATCTCTTTTTCGTATAGGCGGGCTTTCAATATCTTCAGCGCGGTCGCCTTATTCTTATGCTGGGACCGTTCATTCTGACACTGGACAACCATTCCGGTGAGAAGATGGGTAATTCTCACTGCTGAGTCGGTCTTATTGACATGTTGTCCTCCTGCCCCGCTCGACCGGTAGGTGTCAATTCTCAAATCTTTCTCATCGATCTCAATCACAATATCATCCGGGACCTCTGGAATGACAAAGACCGATGCAAAGGAGGTATGCCGTCTGGCGCCGGCATCAAAGGGTGAAATCCGGACCAGCCGGTGGATACCCACCTCTGCCTTTAAATATCCATAGGCATATCGCCCATTGACCGTAAAGGTCACATTCTTCAAACCCGCCTCATCGCCGGAAAGGATATCGATGATCTCTGTCTGATATCCCTTATCCTCCGCCCACCTCAGATACATTCGAAGGAGCATTTCAACCCAGTCCTGAGCCTCTGTACCGCCTGCGCCTGCATTGATGCTGACGATTGCATTTCTTTCGTCATGCTCACCCCCCAGCATCCTTCTGAATTCCATCTGGTCGATCGCCTCTTCACTTTTCTTTATCCTATTCAATAATTCCTGGGCTTCCTCCTCATCTTTCTGCTCCTCAATCAATTGAAGGAGGATTTCCATCTCCTCAAGACCCTTCTTCTCCTGTTCCCAGGGCGATAGACCTTCCAGCAGGGAGGTTCTTTCTTTCAAAATTTTCTGTGTGGTCTCACCCCCTTCCCAAAAATGAGGTTCTAACATCATCTTTCCAATTTCATCGAGTCTTTTCTGTCTCTTTGCAATGTCAAAGATAGCCTCGAAGAATTTCCAGGCGATTGTTCAGTCCCTTTAAACGGTCTCTCAATTCAGCAATCATATCTATCACCTTCCTTTTAAATTCTTAATAGTTAATAACATAAATCAAAAAAAAGATAAACATTTTTTAACAACTTATTGATATATTTATGCTTTTGTGTGTCGCCTCAAGCCCTTTTCAACAAAGCGGACAGTTCACTTCCGACTATTGCGGGGTTTCTGACAACTCTGACCCCCGCCTTTTCCAATGCCTCCATCTTCTCTCCGGCTGTACCTTTCCCTCCGGAAATGATGGCTCCCGCATGCCCCATCCTTCTGCCAGGAGGAGCGGTCAATCCCGCGATAAAGGCGACGACAGGTTTTTTCACATGCTTCTCAATAAACTGGGCTGCCTCCTCTTCTGCCGTTCCTCCGATTTCGCCAATCATGATGAGGGCTTCAGTGTCAGGGTCTTTTTCAAAAAGTTCTAAAAGATCCACATAGTTCAGGCCGATAATCTGATCTCCTCCGATACCCACACAGGTCGATTGACCGATACCCTTTTTTGTCAATTGATCCACCACTTCATAAGTGAGTGTTCCGCTCCGGGACATGATCCCCACGGTTCCTTGTCTGTGAATATATCCTGCCATCACTCCGATTTTGCACTTTCCTGGAGAGATGATGCCGGGAGTATTGGGGCCAACCAACTTTGTCCCCTTCTCTTTGAGAAATTTTCGAACCATCACCATATCCAGCGTCGGAATCCCCTCTGTCAGACAGACGACCACTGACACCCCTGAATCGGCGGCTTCCATGATTGCGTCCGCGGCAAAGGCAGGAGGGACAAAGATAGCCGAACCATTTGCACCGGTCTCCTTAACCGCTTCCATTACACTATTAAAAACAGGGATTCCTTCTATTTTCTGGCCGCCCTTTCCAGGTGTCACTCCGGCAACCACCTTTGTTCCATACTCCTTCATCTGTTTCGTATGAAAAAGGCCCTCATTGCCTGTGATCCCCTGAACCACCACTCTCGTCTTTTCGTCCACTAAAATGCTCATAGAATTCCTCCGGAATGTTTGAGGTTTGACGATTGAGGTTTGAGGCAAAATCCTTAACCTTCAACCTCCAACCTTTAACCTCTAACCTTGTTCAGCGCTTCCACCACTTTCTGGGCTCCCTCCTGCATGCCGGAGGCGACAGTGAAATTGAGACCCGACTCTCTTAAGATTCTTCTTCCTTCTTCCACATTCGTCCCTTCTAATCTCACCACAATAGGTACATTCACCTTGACCTCTTCAACCGCCTCCGTCACTCCCCTCGCAAGCGTATCGCATCGAAGGATCCCCCCGAAGATGTTGATAAAGACGACCTTTACCGCCGGATCTGCCATGAGAATCTTAAACCCGTTCTTGACCATCTCGACCGTTGCGCCTCCGCCGACATCGAGAAAGTTGGCTGGCTCGGCTCCGAACACCTTAATGATATCCATGGTGGCCATGGCCAGACCAGCACCGTTGACCATGCATCCCACATTTCCATCGAGTTTGATATAATTCAGATTGTATTTCGAGGCTTCGATCTCCAAAGGGGCTTCCTCATTAAGATCCCTGAGCGTGGCAATCTCCTTGTGCCGGAAAAGACCATTGTCATCAAAATTGATCTTGGCATCGAGGGCGATAAAATCTCCACCTCCGGTAAGCACCAGGGGATTGATCTCTGCAAGAAGACAGTCCTTCTCGCAAAAGATTTTATAAAGACCTGTCATTACATTTCTTAATTTTCCTACCTGAGCGGGTTCAAATCCGAGTCCATAGCCGACCTTGTTTGCCTGAAAAGGCCTTAATCCCACATAAGGCTCCACCCATTCCTTTACAATCTTTTCAGGGGACTCTGCGGCAACCTTTTCGATCTCCACCCCTCCTTCACGGCTGGCCATGATCACCGGGCACTCCCTGGAGCGGTCTATCACCACACCCAGGTAGAGTTCTTCTTTAATCTCCACCCCCTCCTCGACCAATATCTTCCGAACCACCCTGCCCCCGGGCCCGGTCTGATGAGTAACGAGGGTCATCCCGAGAATCTCCTTCGCAGCCTTTTCCGCTTCTTCGGGACTGCTTACAACCCGGACACCTCCTCCTTTTCCCCGGCCACCTGCATGTATCTGGGCTTTGACAACAATCGGCTTTCCTCCGATCTCCTCGGCAACCTTTCTTGTCTCTTCAGGAGTTTCAGCAGCCCTTCCCTTCGGAACAGGAATACCGTATCCCCTCAGAATCTCCTTGGCCTGATATTCATGAATTTTCATTCGACTCCCTCCCCTCCTGAAATGAAGCGGGGTTATTATAACGGATTTCAAAGAGGTCCACAAAGAAAATAATTGCCATTTGGTCTTGCCATTTGGTCTTTGACACGTTTTTCCATATGATGTATAATGTGATGTAGTTAATGCGTTCAAGGAGGTTAGAGTATGCCTCGAATGGTCCGTAAACAGATATATATTGAACCCCGCCAGGATAATAGCCTAAAAAAGCAGGCGCATGATTTGGGTGTTACAGAAGCGGAAGTCATACGGCGGGCTATTGATCGTCAGATGACTTCTGTTCGACTTAGCATCCGAGATCTGAAAGCATGGGAAAGAGAAAGGGCATTCATCACCAAACGCATGACCAAAGGTCATGTTCCTGGCGGCCGTCAATGGAAACGGGAAGATGCCTATGAAGAAAGGCTGATGCGTTATGGCAGATAGAATTATGGTCGATACGAATATATTGCTTTACGCTTATGACCGTGGCGAGCCATCGAAACAACCTCAAGCTTTAATCGTTCTGGACCATCTGGCAGTCAATGGCTTGGGTGTTTTGACATCACAGGTATTGGCTGAATTCTTCGTCAATGCAACGAGAAGACTAAAACCGCCACTCACTACCGAAGAAGCTTATGGTCGTATTCAAAACTATCTTTTATCATGTGAGATATTGGACATCACTGGACCGATTGTTTTGGAAGCTGCCCGTGGGGTTCGCACATACCAAATGGCTTACTGGGATGCCCAAATTTGGGCGTCGGCTAAGATGAACCAGATTCGAGTTGTGTTTAGCGAAGATTTTAGTGAAAGAGTCATCATTGAAGGGATAAGCTTTGTCAATCCATTTGGGAGCAAATTCAATATGGAGACCTGGCTCCCCGGATTAAGAAAAACATAGCAGAATATCCATACCAATTTCTATATCTGTTTTCCTTTTTCTTCACATTTCACCCTTATTACGGCTTTCCTCAGATCTCCTCAGCAACCTTTCTCGTCTCCTCAGGAGTTTCAGCCGCCCTTCCCTTCGGAACAGGAATACCGTATCCCCTGAGAATCTCCTTGGCCTGATACTCATGAATCTTCATTCGACTCCATCCCTTCCTGAAATGAAGCGGGGTTGTTATAACGGATTTCATCAACCTAAAAAAGGGTAAAATGATGGCCAAATTGAAAGGAGTATTTTGGGGTTATGGAGCCCCACGGGAAAAGCCCGCGGTAACTACATAGAATACCCTCCTACGCCAAGGCTTCGGAGGGTTATCCGCCTTCAGCGAAATCCGCCGAAGCAGCAATACTTGAGGCCATGAATAATTCTGACATAGTCTACGCATTCATCCACGGGTAAAGCCCGTGGTTTTCTGCGAGGCGAATAAATTGAATATCTTGCACCCGACGAGTACTTCCTGAAACTTTCTGTTCCCTAATTTTAAAACATAGGGGACGTTGATGAAAATAATCACTTTACATTCCTTGGTAATTGTGGTAGAAGGTTTTTATGCCTCGGCAAGCGAGATTAGACGCACCTGGGATACTTCACCATGTGATGGTACGAGGAATTGAAGGGTGCCCGATATTCCTTGACGACCAGGACCGGCAAGATTTTGTCTCTCGTATCGGTGAACTGGTGGAGATGACTGGAACGAAAGTACTGGCTTGGACTCTGATGGATAATCACCTGCACCTCTTGATATTCAGTGGTTCCCAGGGAATTTCTAAATTTATGCGGTGTCTTTTGACGGGTCATGCCGTCCGATATAATTTGAAATACCACAGGAGTGGCCATCTGTTTCAGAATCGTTACAAATCTATTGTCTGTGAGGAGGACCCCTATCTACTGGAACTGGTCCGTTATATTCATTTGAATCCCTTAAGGGCAGGGATTGTGAAGGGTATGGAAGAATTGGACCGGTACCCCTGGTGCGGTCATGGCGTACTGACAGGAAGGAGGAAGAACGATTGGCAAGAGACGGAATATGTCCTCAAACAGTTCAGCGAAGAGAGGGGGAATGCGATCCGGGGTTACCGGAAGCTTATGGAGGAGGGGAAACAACAAGGGAGACGGTTGGATCTGGTTGGGGGAGGACTAATTCGAAGTCTCGGGGGTTGGTCGCAGGTACTTTCATTGCGAGATTCAAAGAAGGATCTCAAACATGATGCGCGCATTTTGGGGGGAGGAGATTTCGTCCAGGATATTTTGAGGGACGCGGATAGAAGTCTGCGGCGGCAGTTGAAACTTGGAGAGAGGAGAAGATCGATTGACCAGGTGATCAAGAGGATGTGCGAGGGAGGAGGGATAAGAGAGGAGGAACTTCGGAATGGGGGGCAGAGGAGGAAAGTGTCGCGATTGAGGGCAAAGATATCTTCGCATTTAAGTCATGAATTAGGAATACCGATGGCAGAAATAGCGAGACACGTGGGGGTATGTGGATCAGCTGTCATTAAGGCAATTCAAAAGATGGAGTCAGCGGATCAAGATTCATAGATTTCATCAACGTCCCCCACAACGTCCCCCATGTCCTTTGGCGTTTTCTCATATTATTTAACCTTTCGTAAACACAGATTTGAGAAGTGGTGGGAACTCAGGGTTACCGCGTATCAAGAAGTGATTGCAGCGCTTTCCGATTTGCACTATTATTTCGAAAGCTATTTTAGAAGTAAAAGGATTTGGGGTCAGGCTTGCTATATTGCAATATCGTTTAACATTATTCATTATTCATTCGAAAAAGGTTGGTAAATAGCAACTATGCAAGCCTGACCCTATAGCTCTATTCAATTGTCAAAGAACAAATTGTTTAAACTACCGCGGAGCGGTTTAGTTCAATAATTATTATGTGTCAATAAGGAAACCATGAAAGAGAACTTGGAATTATTGGCATTGATTCTTAGTATTGTAAGCCCGATTATTGTTGGGGTATGGTTCATTTGGAAAAAGCGACAATCTGCGATACTGGAAAATTACAAAACATTAGCTCAAGTCTGGACCAACGAAGGTGATATCAGTAGTAAAGAAACGAAATATATAACCCTCAAACTTACCTTAGAGAACGGCGAATTATATGGGTCTCTTGAGTCCCCTCGGCTTGAGCGTAATTACGAAGCCCATGTATATCCGGGCTGGTTCTCATCAAAATTAGAAATAAGTGAATTGCTTGGAAGAAATCTAATTCCTAAAGCAACTATAAAAATTAAAATTACGGGAAATAGGAATAGACTTAAATGGAATGCACAAAAATTAAAGGATGTCGATGTATTGCCCCAGAACACCATTCTTTGGCCATGGAACAGATAGGAAGGCAATCTAAAGATAAATACCACATAACCAGCAAATCCAGCCGACGCGGAATAGTTGCTTTTTGTTTTTGAAGGTGGTTGCCCGCGCCGCTGATTTAGGTCGTTGTACCTACAATAATTGAAAGGCCTAAGAAGGAAACCGATAATCGGCCAAGTTGTTTTAAGGATTAGGCTAGGACGAAGAGATGGGAAAGACTTGGGAAACCCATGAAATAGATGGCCTGCCAGACTATGCCCTACAGAAAAGGATTCCTCAAGAACCGAAATATGTTTTTCTGTTTGGGGCAGGCGCCAGCTTTGGTTCAGATGGGAGACACCTCTTTGAAGCGGGACAACTGCCACCTCTCGGCAAAGACTTGTTTAAGAAGCTTAGTACCGATAGTAGTCTGCGCGCTTGGAGCCGACTCCCTGAAGAAATTAATAACCTTTTCGAATCAAAGACTTTTGAAGAAGCAATGGATTATCTGGATTCAACTGATGGATGGGCCAAAGGGTCTTTTCAACGAGATCTTGACCTTTTTCGATACTTCTCCAGATTCTCACCTCAACCGTCTAATCTTTATTGGAAGCTTTCGCGCCTCATTTCACGGAAGCTAAGAGGTCAATCTTGGTCCGGCGCAATCGTGACGTTGAATTATGACCGCCTCTTAGAAGAATCCCTGATGAGAAACCGTGTTTTTACTGTCGTCAAAGGAGTCACTTTCTATGACGATAACCTGCCCCCTCTTGTAGATAATCAGCTATTCGAGGTTTGTTATCCGCATGGTGCGTGCCAGTTTTTTCTGGGTCAAAACTGGTTTAAAGGTGATGGTGATTTCATTATATTCGGGCCTGAAGCCAGAGCCGAACAAAAGGCAGGAGTCAACCACATTCTAAAGAAACTGAACATACCGATTGCCTGCGATCAAATGCAAATACCTGTGATATCCAGATATCAGTCGAGCAAACGGCCAAGCGTCAGGAATTACTTCATCGACCTTCAACAAAAACGTACGGAAGAGATATTCCAGGCTGCTAAGTTTATTACAGTAGTTGGAGTGTACTGTTCCTACAAGACCGACCATCATATATGGGGTGCGCTTTCAAGGACAGAAGCCAAGATCTACTATCTTTCGCCATCTGTGGAATCACAGAATCTCTTTAGAGAGTGGGCTGCAACAGCAAAAAACAAAGAAGGAGAACATTTCGTCATCAAAGAAAAGCGGTTTAAGGATGGCTTCGAATACATACGAGATGTTAATGAACTTTGAGCGGCTTATGAAGCAACACGGTACAACAAGCCGCTGCACCGGACTGGATTAAGCGGCGCGGTTCGCCTCGCTCTACCATAATATATAACGTATGTTCTAAAACAACTTGTAGCAGACCACAGCAATCAGATAAAAACCCTCACCTCTCCACATAACAACTACTTTCTGTGATCCCAATATCCTTTAGAATTTTGATTTTTGGATTTAGAATTTCTTCGAAGAAAGGAGGAGGGATCTTTCGTTATTGAGGGTGAAGTGAAGGATAAGTGGAAAGGCTATGCGCTATGCTCTATGCGCGATGAGGTTCATCGGATCGTGCCCACATAGTGGGCAGTTAACTGACGCTCCCTAACTTTTGGGTTGGAGTAGTCGGGAAGGAGCATCGGAGCTACACGGTCTGTGACGATTCCTGCTTCTTCCAGTTCTTTATGATATCTTCGGACGTGATCCAGGGTTAATCTTCCCTCTTTAACCCTCTCCTTTACATAAATCGCTGCGTTCTCCCCTGCAATTTTTCCAAAGACACAGACATCCAAAAGGGAATTCCCCATTAACCGGTTCTCGCCATGGACACCCCCTGAAACCTCGCCTGAGGAGTAAAGGCCGGGGATGGCGGTCTCACATTTGCTGTTGTATTCAAGTCCTCCGTTTTGATAATGAAGAGTAGGGTAGACCAGCATGGGTTCTTTGGAGATATCGATCCCGAATCGTTTGAGTAGGATGTATTTCCCGGGGAACTCACGCTTCACCGTTCCCTCCCCCATCATCATTTCGATCATAGGAGAGTCAAGCCAGATCCCCATCTTCCCGGAAGGGGTCGGCACTCCTTTTTGGACCTCGATGCACTCCCGGATGAAACAGGAGGATTCCACATCTCTGGGCTCCCGTTCGTTGACAAACTGTTCTCCGTCAATATTGAGCACATTGGCCCCGGCGCCCCTGAACTTCTCTGTGATGAGGATGCCTTCTGCCTGTTCAGGAAAGACAATGCCCGTCGGATGGTATTGATAAGTATGAAGGAAACAGATCTTCAGGCCGGCCCGATAACCGAGCACTACGCCATCTCCTGTTGCCCCGTAGTGATTGGTGGTCATGAATTCCTGGTAATGAAGCCTTCCGGACCCCCCGGTGGCGAGAATGACCGCTTTCGCTTTCGCGACAAAATATTCTTCCGTCTCGAGGTTGTAGAGGACCGCCCCTCCACAGTGGCCGTGCTCGTCGAGAATCAGTTCAACCGCAGGCATAAATTCGAGCACCTTGATCTCCGGCCGGTTTTTTGCCTCATCCCTCAATGTCCGCATGATCTCTGCCCCTGTGATATCTGCGGCGTAATGCATCCGCTTGCGGCATGTTCCCCCTCCATGAAGGGCTTTCATGCGACCGTCCTCCATCTTGGTGAACATACAGCCGAGGTTTTCCAGCCATGCGAGCGCCTTAGGGGCCTCTGTCACGAGGGTATAGGCCAGTTCCGGAATATTCTTAAAATGCCCCCCTCCCAGTACATCGAGATAATGATAGTAGGGTGAATCCTTCTCCGCTTTGGTGGCGGCCTGGATCCCTCCTTCAGCCATCATTGTGTTTGCATCGCCGTGCCTCAGTTTCGTCGCAATCAAAACCTTTGCTCCATTCTCCTGAGCCGTTAATGCAGCGGCTGTCCCAGCCCCCCCTCCGCCAATAATGAGGATGTCTGTCTCGTAGGCAACCTTTGTCAGATCAATCAGGTCCGGGTTGATTCGGCTTCGGGCTTCGAGAAGTCGAACCATCTCCGGCTGAATTTCATAACCCTTGCTGGGTCCCACCCGGATTTCGACCCTCGAACCCCCTTTATAGTCGGGGTGGAATTTCTCAAGCCTCACCTGCCTGTCCTTCAAGGAGAGCAGGGGAAACTCCTCCCCTCTTCTCTTCTTTTCGACTCTTGCTGGTCGGGTCGCCTCAACCCTTTTGATTAATTCTTTCAACTCACTTGTATACGGCATAAAAGCCTCCAAAGAATTTCGCAGGTTCAGGCTAAGGCTGAGGTTAAGAAGTCCTAAGCCTAAACCTTAACCTCAACCTTTCTAACGATGGGCTATAAATATGCTTTATCTTTTGGTGTCCAATCTTCGCCGGCCTGTTCAGGCTCGATCTCTCTTGCGCTATAAAGGTTCTTTAATGTTTCCTCATCGGTGTCCATCAACTGACGGAGCATCTGCTCGTATTTCCCTTTCTCAACATCTTTGACCATGGATGCCAGATGTTCCGCCCTGGGAACAATGTACTTTCCATACAGCCGCCTTCCCAGGATGGCGATGTTATATTGACAGATTTCTGCGGGGCACCTTGAGGTACAGAGACCGCACATCACACAGTCAAAAGAGAGTTCTGCCAATCGGGTGATATCCCCCCTCATTCCCGCAGCGATATAATCCATCACCTCGATGTCCATCGGACAGGATTTGGTGCAGGTATTACACTGGAGACACCGGAGGAGTTCAGGGTAATGTTTGACCAGTGTCTCGATCGCAGGTTTGACCTTTTCGATGTCATAGACACTCTTGGTAGCCGGGAAGAAGGGGATCTGGGTAAGATACATGTCGGGCTGGACAACGGTTTGACAGGCCAGTCCCACCTCGATCTTATAACTTCCTGGAAATCGGTAGACTGTCCCGCAGGCTCCGCATATTCCTCCGCGGCATCCGCATCCCCGGATCAGCTGATATCCAGCATATTCCATCGCCTTCTGAATGGTGAAGGAAGCGGGAACCTCATATCTCTTTCCCATGATGAAGATGGGAACAAGGTCATCTCTCTTTTTCTCTTCTACTTCCATTGGATCCTCCTGCCGTCAACAACAAATGCTGACGTTGCATTTTACTCCTGGAATAATGGAATAGTGGAATATTGGAATTTTGGGTTTTTCAAATCTTTAAAAACCATTATTCCATCATTCCATGATTCCATGATTTTTTTCAAAGAGCTCCTGATTCGATCTTCAGTTCATCTTCTTTGAAGGTGGCCACAGGGGGCACCTCATTGACGTCTCTTCCGGGAACATATTTGAACATTTTCTGGATCTTATCTCCCACACTCCGGAAGAGAGTGGCAACCGGCAACCGGCTCGGGCAGGCGCTGTCACAGAGTCCGCAACCGATACAGGAGGTGACCATATGGGACATCCGGATGAGGTGAAAGATGAGGGTATCGGTGGGCATCCGGATTCCCCCTTTGCGGTCCGCCCATCTTAAGAATTGATCTCCTTCATGCTCAAATATGGCCGTTCTGAAGACACACTCCTTGCAATAACAGATCGGACAGGCCACCATGCAGTTGTGGCATCGAATGCAGGTGGAGAATCGGTCCAGAAAGGATTGAAGGTCTTTTACTCCCCCGCTGAATTCTTGAAAAGCGGCATCCCTCTTCTTCGCCCTCTCTGCCACCACCCTGTCCACGATTTCTTTTCTCGATGAAGGTTCATTTCCCGAAAAGGAGAGGATTCCTTTCTCTTCCAGCTCTTTTTCTAATTTTTCTCCTATCTCAAGTCCGACCTCCTCATCCGTTTTGTAACCGAAGAGTTTGATATGAATATCGGCCTTCGGAACAGGGTATTCACACATCTCACAGGCAGGCCGGAAAACATACCCCTGCGGAGGAACCGCTTCTCCCCTTTCCATCCCTTTGAGAATCTCTCCTGTCAGTTTCTCGCCTTCTCTTCCCTCCTGTATCATCTTTGAATAGTCAGAGACTTCAAACGTCCCCGGACAGTCGACGCCAATGAGAAAGAGATTGTCCAGTTTGACCTGAAGAAATTTGGCCAGCTCCACAATGGCCCTGATCTCACAGGCTTTCAATACGGCTGCGACTTTCTTGTTTAAATTCTTTATGGAGAGATGGGAGGCAACCTTTGCGGATTGAACCGGCATGGTCAGGGAAAGGGCACAAGCGCCATCCATCTTTTCAGGATCGTGGATCAAGGTCTGAGCAAACCCATCTCCGGAAGGAAGCCTCTTGGGAATGAGGATGGCCTCTACAACTCCCTTTTCTAAAAGCGATTTAAGAAAACCTTTGATGGTCTCTTCTGTCCTTCCCTCTGAAACTTTCAACACCGTCTGCTTTGCCATGTTCGGTAATTCTCCTTTCGTGATATCATCTACACTAATCGCAGGCTAAAGCCCCTGCCTGCGGTAGGCAGGTGCGGCTACATTTATTGACGCTATGCCCTATGCCTGCCTGCGGTAGGCAGGCGCTATGCGTCCTTTAGGCATTCCATAACTGTTTCATCGGATTGGGTCCCATCTTCTTCAAATCGTTGGTCATCTTTGTCACCGTATCGGCGAAAAGTTTTCCCTCACTGGCGCTGATCCATTTCAACCAGATCCGATCTTCGGTAAACCCCATCTGGTTAAGAATGCCTTTCAGAATCGCCACCCTTCTTCGCGCCTTGTAATTGCCGGTCTGGTAATGGCAGTCGCCGGGGTGGCATCCTCCGAGCAAGACGCCATCCGCACCGTCGATCAGGGCCTTCAGCACATAAATTGAATCGACCGCTCCAGAGCACATCAGATGGATGACGCGGATATTTGGAGGGTACTGCTGCCGGGTGGTCCCTGCAAGATCCGCTCCGGTATAGGTACACCAGTGACAAAGAAAAGCAACGATCCTCGGTTCAAAGTCTGCCATACTATTCCTCCTTGCTTCGTGTTGGTCAATGGTGTTAGTGAATGGTGAAAAAAATAATAAATTTTACGAATCACCAATCACCATCACCAATCACTATTTAGTCAATCGCCTCATTAAGAACGGTCAGATTCAATCCTTTTTCAAAATTCCTTTGCTGTGAGGCCGCATTCCGACAGGCGACGACACAGTTTCCGCATCCCTGACAGAGCGCATCCACGACCTCTGCCTTTACTTCCTCTTCATTGAGCACCCTCGCCCCATAGGGACAGGCTGTCACGCAGAGTCCGCACCCGCAGCAGAGCCTCTTGATCACATAGGCTAAATAGGCCTTCTCTTCCACCGCCTCCCTCGAAAGGAGCGCTCCGGCCCGTGCAGCCGCCGCATTTCCCTGTGAGATGGCGTCCTCTATCATATTGGGCGAATGGCAGAGGCCGCAGAAGAATTTTCCCCGGTCCACCGAATCGAGAGGGGCAGATTTTGGGTTGGCCTCCATAAAGAAACCATCCGGGTTAAGATCGACATCAAATGTCTTCGCCAGATCCCGGTTGTCATTGGGTTCGACACCGGCGCTGAGAATGATGCGATCCGCAGAAAGGTTCACCTCGCTCCCCATCGCAGGATCAAAGACCGAGATACGAAGCCGGCCATTCTCAAGGGTCACCCTGGGCTTCTTCTCCAGATCGTACCGGATGAATACCACTCCTTTGCCCCTTGCCTCATAATAATAGGTTTCATAGAATCCATAGGTTCTCACGTCCCGGTAAAGGACATAGACATTGATGTGAGGGTTTCGCTCTTTCAATTTGAGAGCATTCTTTACCGCATGACCACAACAGACGCGGCTGCAGTAAGGGTGTTCCTCATCTCTTGACCCCACACACTGGATCATGACGGCAGACCGAATCTCCTTCAATCCCCCGTCATCGAGGTGAATCACCTTTTCCAGTTGTCTCTGCGTGATGACCCGGGGATCTTCTCCGTAGAGATATTCTTTCGGAGTCACTTCCCTTCCGCCGGTCGCCAGGATGAGGACTCCATGGTCGATAAACTCTTCTCCATCCGGACGGCGGATCTTCGTTTTGTATTGGCCATTCCTCTTTTCAAAACCGATGATCTCCGTCCTGAAATAGGGATGGATGGAGGATTGTCCCTCCACTTTTTGAATAAGATCCTGCAAAAGGGCCTGGGGCTTTGATCCCTTTAAAGTATAGAAGGATTCTCTCAGATTTCCTCCCAGTTCCATCTCCTTCTCAATCAGATAGACTTCATAACCTTGCTCTGCCAGCATCAGGGAGGCAGTCATCCCGGCCACCCCTCCGCCCACAACCAATCCTCTCTTCTCAACCTTCTGGCTCCCTTTCCGGATGGGTTGAATTCTTCTCGTTCTCTCCACAGCCATCCTGATCAGGGCCATTGCCTTTTCCGTCGCCAATTTGGGAAGGTCCCTATGGACAAAGGCGCACTGCTCCCGGATATTGGCATATTCGATGAGATAGGGATTAAAACCCATCCCCTTTGCCATCTCCTCCATCGTCTTTCGAATCTCCCGATGGGAGCAACCTGCAATCACGATCCGGTTGATCCCGTGTTCTCCTATCTTCATCTTGATCTGGTTGAGATCTTCGGGAAGACAGGCCAGACCCATCTCTTCCACATGGGAGACCTCTCCCAACTGTTTAGTCCCCTCGATCAGTTCAGAAATGGCTAAGTTTTCCTTCAATTCTCCGCCGCAATGGCAGATAAACACGCCGATCTTCGGAATTTCGTTGGATAAAGCTCCCTCCGCAGGATACTCCTGTTTTGAAATCGGGAGAGAATTCGGAGCAAGGAATGAAGCGGCAGCCGCGGCCGCGCTTGAGCCCTCGACGACTGTCTCCGGGATATCCCTGGGCCCCCGGAATGCCCCTCCGACAAAAATTCCATTGACCGAGGTCTGCCCGGGATGAAACTCATCGGTCTCGCAAAAACCCTGCGGATTTAGCCGGAGGCCTATTGCACCGGCCAAATCTTTAATGTTCTGGGGAGGAGTGAACCCCACGGAAAGGATGACGCTGTCGAACTCCTTCTCCTCAAAGGTTCCATCCTCTTTCAAATAGGTGATCAGAAGGTTCTTGGTCTGCTGAAGCTCTTTGACGGCGGAGATGGCGCTCCGAATATATTCAATCCCGTACTCGGTCTTCGCCCTTTCATAATACCGCTCGTAATCCTTTCCCATAGGCCGGATGTCCATATAAAAAAAGGTGACGTTCAAACCAGGAGCCCTCTCTTTGGCGATCATCGCCTGCTTGGTGGCATACATGCAGCAGATCGTGGAACAGTGGTCCTGACCGCAGGAGGGATCTCTCGACCCCACGCACTGGATAAAGGCGATCCTCTCCATCTTCTTTCCATCGGAGATCCGGATTGGAAATCCCTGCGTGGGGCTTGATGTGGAGATGAGCCTTTCGAACTGGATGCTGGTGAACACATTCTTGTACCGGCCAAACCCGTATTCCCCCTTTTTCTGTGCCCAGAAAGGCTCAAATCCAAATCCGAGCAGAATGGCTCCCGCTCCGATCTCTTCCTCTTCCTCCTTCATATCGAGGTCGATGGCGCCCGGAGCGCAAACCTTCACGCATTCTCCGCATCGAGTACAGGTCTTGGGGTCAATCACAAGACTGTGAGGAATCGCCTGAGGATAAGGAAGATAGATCGCCTTTCTCTTCTCCAGACCGCCTCCGAATTCCCTCTCCACCTCTACCGGACAGACTTTGATGCAGGCTTCGCAGAGGGTGCACCGCTTCGGGTCCACACATCGGGGTTTCCGGACGATGGACACCTTAAAATCCCCTCCTGTCCCTTCCACCTTCTTCACTTCCGAATAGGGCAACAGTTCGATATTGTCGTGCAGATGACACTCATAGATCGGGCAGAACGCAGGAGGAGTGGGGCTCATAAAACAGACGCCGCACGAATTCGTAGGAAAGGTTTTGTCGAGGAGCGGGAAATAGCCTCCGATTGCCGGTCCCTGTTCAAGGAGAAAAACCTTCCTCCCCATCTCTGCCAGAAGCAGTG
>JASEHH010000137.1 GCA_030017685.1 Thermodesulfobacteriota bacterium
ATCTCGTTTGAAACCCTAAACCACGGGGCCCTCACCGCGCCTGCCCAGGCCACATCGTCGTATGGCCTGACCATGGCTGTAAAAAGATTCAAAAGGTGATGCACCTCTGGCCTTCGATTCATCGATTCCCCCTCTAAGAGGCGGAGTGGAACGTCAAGTTTCATGAAGGCCCTGACAAAGATGGGAAGATGAGTGCGCGCAGGGATGAGAATGGCAATCGTCTCTTCAGGCCTTTCTCTATAAAGCCTGGCCACTTCCGCTGCGACCCATCGAGCCTCTCTCTCAAGTGGAGAAAAGTTCCCATCTTTAGAATCCTTCTCATCATAGAAAATAGCCGCTCTCGTCGGAATCGATTGACCGGATTTCTCTCTCGCCGGTTGGGATGAAGAAAATTGAACTTCGTCGTATTCTTTTCGCGGAGAGCCCATCACTTTTTCAAACAACCTGTTCGCAAAATGGATAAGGTGCGGCCTGGACCTGAAGTTTGTCTCCAGGAGAAGTGGCTGGAGAGGAAGAGGAATCTCGCTGTTTCGAGGCAGGCCTTTCTCCTTCAATTCATAAAACAGACCTACCTCTGCCCGCCGGAAACGATAAATGGACTGTTTGGGGTCGCCCACGAAAAAAACGGTTCGCCCATCTCCGGGTTCCCACCCTTCTGTCAATCTGCCCAGGATCTCGACCTGGATGTCGTTCATGTCCTGGGCCTCATCAATCAGGATGTGTTTGAGATGTTCATGTTGAAAGATGAGGCTCTCACTCGGCCGTTCCGCATGATTCAAGGCCCTGAGGGCAGCCATCTCAAGCTCCAGGTAATCCATCCCCTGGGTGCGAATGAGATCCTGAAGCCTTCTCATCGCCCCCCCTGCAAGGATCAGTATGTCCGTCAGCGCTTCTAATCCCAGACTGTCTTCTTCAGGGTCCGGCCAATCTTTCACAAACCCTAAAAGTGTTGCCAAATCTTTTGGCAGTTGAAGAATAAATGTTGCCAAGGGGTGGTTTTTAAAATCCTTTGGGAATCCATCAGCAGTCGATACTCTTTTCCGAAGGGTTTTTGATTTCGTGAGAAAGACCTCGGAACCTCTTTTCCATTTAGAAATCTCGTCGAGTGTTTGGCGAGGAACGGATGCGGGAAAAGATTCACCAAACTCCACCCCTCCATCTCTCAAAGCCTCTTTCAGGCATGACCACTCTTTTTGAAATCGAATGAAGTTTTGATTCAATCGGTCCAGGAAATGACCTGCATAACTTTCAAGCCGGCGATTCAGCTCTGATCTTAAGCGTTCCTGAGCTCTTTCTTCTGAAGAGAAAATTGGAAAATCCTTCAGCCTATCCCGCCTTCCCAACAACTCCACAATCTGCCTTGAAAGAGCATCGGGATAGTTGTTGACTCCCGCCAGGCGGTTGATATAGGCATCCCTCTCCTCCTTTGAACCATTCTCTGACAGGATACTCTTTATGTATTGGTCAACCGCCCTTTGAAGCAGGGCCTCCTGGTCAATGTCGTCCAAAAGGTCCACACCGGGTGGGATCTCCGATTCAACAGGCCACCCCCTCGACAAAGAGGCGCAGAAGCTATGGAAGGTCCCGATCTGCAGGGATTCGGGATGAAACAGGGTCGCAGGATGTGTATGATGTTTTTTGAGGGCTTTTCTGGCTAGGGACAGCAGAAGCTCTTCCCAGGGAGCCCCGGAAATATTCTTCTTTGACTCCCTCACCTGATTGAGTTTCTGGACAACCCGGTTTTTCATTTCAACTGCTGCTTTTCGCGTATAGGTGACAGCAAGGATCTGACGGGGATGAGAGACCTTTGAAAGAAGAGCTAAATAGCGGGCAATGAGGAGATCTGTTTTACCAGACCCGGCAGGAGCCTCCACAATGAAACTCTCTCCGGGATGAAGAGCCTCTTCCCGAATTTTTTGATCAGACGGTGAAAGGACCATAATAATGATCTACTCCTCTTCCCATGAAGGGTCGCCTTCTTCCTCTCTCTGTTCATCAAGGCCACAAATGTTTGGGAAAGGACAATGCTTACAACCACCCTCGTTTTGTGGCGTAGAAGGCGGCGGCAAAGGATCTGGACTGTAAACCCCTTTCAAGGGCCCTTCAAGTCTTTTACTTACCCCTTCGATCCATTTTTCTAAAAAATTGTCCCAGTCTACTTTCTCCAGCCCCCGCACTTTCACCTCCGAGACCCTCTTCAGGCTGATGTAACCCGCCTCAGTTCCACCCTTCCAACCACCGAGGCGAGACAGGAGCCCTTTTTTAATGGCAAGGAGATAAGCGGGTAACTGGGGCCTGACCATCCATTCAGTCACTTCCTTACTGTTTGGCGGGTCGCCTGTTTTATAATCCCAGAGAGCCTTTCCCTTTTCCGGGTGGCTATCGATCCGGTCAAGTCGGCCCCTCAAGGAGATTCCCGTCTCTCCGATTGAGAGTCCCTCGAAAGACTCTTCAGCGGCTTCAAAGCGCCAACCTGCAAGGGCCCTTTCCTGTTCTACATCGAGCCAGGTTTTAAGCAGGCCTGGAAATTGATCGTTTCCCAGAAGTCTCAAACGCTCCACCATCCAGAAAGGATCTTTCATCTTGTCGCCCAGGATGGTGTCAATGGTCTTCACCAAAAATTCGAGGGCCTTGCCTTTTTCGTCCGGCCAATCAGGCGCAGCTTTTGCTAATCCTCTGGTGAATTCCCTCAGGATTTTGTGGATGACCTCTCCCCTCTCTCCGGGGTCGATCCCGATCTTTAGCTCTTCAAGGGGTCCCAGGGCCAGCAGATGTCCGGCAAAATATTTAAAAGGGCAAAGGAGCAGGTCCTCAAATTGGGTCACCCTCATCTGCCCTGTCAATGTATAATTCACATATTCGGAAACTCTTTCTTTTGATTCCCTTGAAATGCTTTCCAGTCCCTTCAATCCTTCCCTGAGCCAGCGAGCCCTCAGCCACTCCATGGGAGGCCTCTTCCACAGATCGACCGTATATTGAGAACCTTCTTGAGAGGACTCATCCGGGATCAATGGGCAAGGGAGGTAGGGAAAGTCTTCTCCTCTGGAGGCCGCACGGCTAAACGTCACATCGGGGGCAGAGGCCAAGAGGCAGGAAAGGTTTCGTTGGCCCGTCTCCCATTGCCCTTCGGCAGTGCCTCCTTCGATTTTACGAAGTTCATCGGAATCAAGAAAAGGCAGGTCACCCATCATCTGTGGCAGGGCGCGGCCGTGGGCTCCCACCACCCAGACTCGGTCAAAAGCCAAACCCCTCGATTCCACGAGATTAAGAATCTGAATGCCAGCGGTCTCAGGAGTTTTCTCAACG
This sequence comes from Thermodesulfobacteriota bacterium, assembly GCA_030017685.1. Classification (GTDB taxonomy): domain Bacteria; phylum Desulfobacterota; class BSN033; order BSN033; family UBA1163; genus RBG-16-49-23. The sequence continues at coordinate 3,307 of JASEHH010000137.1, forward strand.
ACCTCAATTCCCCGGGAGGCCGCATTCAACCAGGCCAGTACATCCTTTCTGCCCATCTCCAGATGTCCGGTTTCACTTTTCAAGTTTTCGACAATCATCAAAAGATGTTCTTTTGCTAAAGTGTCCGTCTCACACCTCAACAGGGGAAAACCGAGGTTCTTCCACAGATTCTCAAGCTCCTCAAGCCAAACCTTCAGCGGTTTTTTCTTATAAAAGCAGAGGTTTCGAAGAGGCTGAACCGGGCAACCGATATGGCTTAGACGGAAAAGAAGGTTTGCCAATGTCTCCGAATTGTTTTGACCCCAGAGTGTGGACCTGACCGCCAGCTCTTGATCCTGCTTAATTCTCCTCGCATAGGGCGAAAAGAGGAGGGAGGATAAAAGTCCGTTCGGTTGAGGCTCATCTGATAAACGCAGAGGTAACAGGGCTGTCTGAAAAAGGGGATGTTCTGAAAGTGGCGTCCCTCCCGTCAGGTTGTAACGAAGGGCATCAGGAGGCCTCTCTTCCCGGTCTGTCAGCTCCTCAAAGGGTTGCTTGAAGAGTTTGAAATAATCAGGGTCGAGAAAGACCACTCCGAGTCGCCTCTGTTTTTTGTTCCAACACTCAATCACTTCAGCGCAGACAGATTGACACTCCTGCTCCGGAGTGGCGTAGACGCGAACCCTTACGTTTTCGTCAGGACTCTTTGAGGTGCGGTAAAGGTAGATTTTCGATTTTTCAGATAGCGATTTGACGAGACTTTCCTCTATAGGCGAAAACTCGTTAAATCCAGCCAGGATGATATTTTGAGGAAGACTGATCCTTCCCTCTGCCAGGGCTTCCCCTACCCTTTTCAAAATATTTCCCCAGGGGACATACCGATTCTTCTCAAGGAGATCCAGAAAATGTCCAAAAACCTCCCGCCTCCAGTCGGCGAGCATGTGCCCGCTTGGAGAACCCACAAGGGGTTGCCCGGAACGCATCAACAGGTCGAAAGAATCCTGCAGTTCGAGATAAAGAAAGGGCCCTGGCCTCAGCTCCTCCATCCATTTCACTCCCTGGGTCGCCTCATCCCACAGGCGAAGCGCAGCCAATCTTGAAAGAGGCTGAAAAGGCTCCCATAGCGATTCATAGGTATTTTTGACCCAACGGTTAAAACCAAAGATGGCCGGGGTCTTCCATCCCTCTTCTCCTTTTTTGATCCTTGCCAGCCGGAAGCAATGCAGCAATCTTCGCGAAAGGCGTGAAGTCGCTGTGAGGACAAGTTCTCCTCTAAAAGCGGCTTCAACCAATGCCTGCTCAAATTCGAGGGCTGATGAAAATGCCTGGTCAGAAATCGCGGCCATCTTCTCCTAAAGATCCTTTGTTCGGGTCACTATACCACGATTAAACAATGCGTTCCACCAAGTTGTAAGCATCGAATCATCTATCTCTGGATGTGAGCGCCTAACTCAATAACTCAATTTAGTGTGATTGAAGATAAGAAATCGAGGCGAGGGGGTCATGGTTGACTGAAAAATTCAGTCAGGGCGTAAGGGCCAAGTCACCAATGAGAAGCGGATCCACTTGTCTTACAAGTTAACTGAATTTTTCAGTCAACTTGTATGCCTCAACCACTTAATGACGCAAAGGCTCTAAGACATGATGGATTACCCAACAACTCACTGATATATAGACCCAGGGGCTCAACAACTTCATGACCGTATGACTTAATAACTGGCCAACTTTATTAGGGAGGGCATCATAACTCACATTTCAACACCTGCCCCCCCTTCTTCCACCAAGCTTCCTCTTTATTGGGTCTGATGTCAACCATCGTCTCCTGAAGATACCACCACTGGCTGGGTGGGGCGAGTGTTGACGTAAAGGCGAAAAATATCCGGCCGGGAATAATGGCCGACGACGTCGAAATCATATTTGCTTCTCGGAATTTCGTCCAAATCCAAATCTGCGGTCAGAATACAAGGTCCTTCAAAATTTGGCCCAGCCAAAATCTGGCCCAGGGGGCCAATGATGCAACTTCCGCCGCGCATCAGAACTGTGGCCGGGTCGTTCCCTTGGGCGGCAGCATAGTCCTCCGGACAATCGGCCCGGGTAAGATACTGGCAGCAGCTGAGGACGAAGCAGCGTCCTTCCAGAGCGATGTGGCGCATCGAAGGAAGCCAGGTGTCCCGAGAGTCGGCCGTTGGGGCACAGTAGAGATGAATCCCTTGAGCGAACATATGCATGCGAAGCATGGGCATATAGTTTTCCCAACAAATGACACTTCCGATCTTTCCGATAGGGGTATCAAATACGGGCAGGGTCGAGCCATCACCAAATCCCCAAACCAGGCGCTCCATGGCTGTGGGCATCAGCTTTCGATGCTTTCCCATGAATCCTCCATCTGGGGAAAAGAAAAGGACCGTACAATAAAGTGTCCCGCCGTCGCGCTCGATGACCCCGATGACCAAGAAAACCCGGGCATCCCGTGCAGCCTTCCCGAGGGCCTCGCAAGCCGGACCGGGCAAATCCACAGCACTTTCATAATAACGTCTGAAATCCTCACGCCCTTCTGGCGTCCGGGAGCCAACCCGGGCTCCGAAGTCCAGACCTGAGGGATACGCTGAGACAAACGCCTCAGGCATGACCACCAGTCTCGCTCCTTCCCTGGCCGCTTGGTTCACTAAGGAGTGAACTTTTTCAAGGGTGGCTTTCCGATTAAAAACAACTGGACTATCCTGGATGACTGCAGCGCGGACAATACTCATCTTCCGTCCCCCCTTGGTTTCCGTGGGATTTAATTCCATGTGAGAATATACTCGGCAGGTTGTATCCGTCAAGTGGTTTGAAGTTGACCAAAGAGGATGAGTCAAAATCTATAGGGTGCTATTCATGACTCAATCATCCATCCTGCTTTGAGCTTTGCTGGGCGCGCCAATGATAAAGATTTGATCCCATTTCTTTGTGGAGGACGCTTTAAGTGAGTGTATTATTCCCCAGGGACATGAGTGATACGGATTCGGCCAGGCTGGACAGTAATGAAGCTTCCTATCAACCTTTCTCCTTGTTGTTTCACCAGCTTGACAATGTCCTTTGCAATTTGTTTTCGGACGGAAGTTGGAAACCGAAGGAAGATGACCCCCAGTGTTTTTTGACCATGGGAATAGACTAACCGACCAAAATCCTTATCCTCTGTTAAAAGAATTCTTTTTCCCCGAACCGCAAGTCTTATAACTTCAGAATCCTCTGCTCTTGGAGTAACCTCGGAAACTGCGATTACGTCATGACCATTTGCTCGAAGAGCATGAACTAAAGTAAAGTCGCAGCTTTCGTCAGCAAGAAACCGCATGGCTTACTTCCGGGCCACTCTTTTGGTTGAGCTTAGGATGATGGTCTCTTCATGGGCCAATGTATCTGCAGCATATCGAATGGCAGCTTGGATATCCTCCCGGGTAAGTCTCGGATAGGCGTCCATTAGGTCTTCCTCGCCCGCCCCTTCACTAAGTTTCCGGAGGATAAGTTCCACGGTTAGGCGGGTCCCACGAATCACCGGCTTTCCCATCATCACCTTTGGATTGATCTCGATTCGATCAGTAATGGTCATAACAACCCTCCACTCCCTCTCAAAATAGCGACGAAAAGGCCATTCTTATAGAAGTATGATACAAAAGAGAGAAGGAATTGGCAAGCTTTAAGAAATCGGCAGCGCATTGAACTAAATGGGTAGAGTAGAGAGCTGGCGTAGTAGCGAGGGCTCTATCTCCAGCTCCCCCTC
>JASEHH010000138.1 GCA_030017685.1 Thermodesulfobacteriota bacterium
AATTATACCCCGTCTCCCTGTGTCCAGCCGCTGACTTATGGGACACGATCAGATCGAAAGGGGGAGGGGAGATATCGGGGATATTTAAAATATTTTCGGCTAGAATTGATGGTTTCGTAAAAAGTCTGAAAAGCCCATTATCAGTCATTCCTGCGCAAGCAGGAATCCAGTATTTTCAAGTAGTTAGAATTATCTGGATTCCCGTTTTCACGGGAATGACGACTTTTTACGATTCCATCAGAATTAAGAAAGGAAAATAGTATGTATGAACTGACTGTCACCTCTTACTTTTCCGGCGCTCATCGATTGCGTTATCTCCATGGGAAATGCGAAGATCTCCATGGACATAACTGGAAGGTGGAGGTCTCGGTGGCCTCTTCCAAACTGAATCAGGAGGGGGTGGTGATCGATTTCAAGGTGTTGAAACAGAAAATGGAGAAGGTCTTAAAGACGCTGGACCACACCTATCTCAACGACCTCCCTTATTTTTCGGGGATAGAACCTTCTTCTGAGAACATTGCCAAATATATCTTTGATCACTTAAAGAAGGAATTAAAGGGATTCTTCGCCACCCTTAAAAAGGTGACCGCATGGGAATCTGAGAATGCCTGCGCCACTTATTTCGGGAGATGAGAATGAACGATATTCAGAACCAGCGGGACCATCGAAAAATTGAGATCAATAAAGTGGGGGTTAAGAACATCCGTTACCCCATCACTGTGCTCGACAAGGCAAAAGGGGTTCAGCATACGGTGGCGAGCGTCAACATGTTTGTGGACCTCCCTCACCGTTTCAAAGGGACTCATATGAGCCGATTTGTGGAGATCCTCAATAAATATAAGGGGGATATCGCCATTAAAAATTTGTCGAAAATTCTAGCCGAGATGAAAAAAAAACTGAGAGCCAAGACCGCCCACCTCGAAGTTGAATTTCCTTACTTTATCGAGAAGGAGGCCCCTGTCACCCGTGCGAAGAGCCTGATGGAGTATATCTGTCGGTTCTCTGGTTCGAGCGATGAAAGAGATGACTTCTCTGTGGGCATCGTTGTCCCGATCACCACGGTATGCCCCTGTTCTAAAGAGATCAGCGAATTCGGGGCTCACAACCAGCGTTCCGTCGTCACGGTCAACCTCCGATTCAAAAAATTTATCTGGATTGAAGACATCATCCGTCTGGTTGAGGAATGCGCCTCATGTGATCTTTACTCCATCTTAAAAAGGCCTGATGAAAAGTTTGTTACGGAAAAGGCTTATGAGAAACCGATGTTCGTGGAAGATGTGGTTCGGGAGATCGCCAGGCAGTTAAAGAAGGATAAGAACATTATCTGGTTTACGGTGGAATCGGAAAACTTCGAATCGATCCATAACCACAGCGCCTATGCCTTCGTGGAAAGAAATACGAAAGAGTGATTTAGCCCCCTCACCCTTTCCCTCTCCCCGCTGGGGAGAGGGAGGGGTGATTAGAGTTTAAGAACCTTCTGGGCAATGTTGAGTCTTTGAATCTCCGAGGTCCCATCCAGAATCTCTTCAAATTTTACTTCACGCCAGTAACGGGAGATGGGATATTCATCCATCAATCCATATCCGCCGTGGATCTGGACCCCTTTGTCCGCACATCGTTTGGCCACCTCGGAGGCAAAGACCTTGGCATAGGTTGAAGTAGCAAAATAGTTCTCCTTCTGATCTTTCTGCCAGGCCGCCTTGTAGACCATCAATCTGGCCAGTTCGATCTCCATGATCATATCGGCCAGCTTAAACTGTATGGCCTGAAATTTACTGATCGTTTTACCAAATTGCTCCCTCTCCTTGGCGTAGGACAAGGAGACGTCGAAGATGGCCTGAGCCAGGCCCACGGAATGGGCGCCGAAGCCGATGCGACTGGTCTGAAGGGCCATCATAAATTGATTATATCCCTTTTCCGGATTGCCAAGGATGTTCTCCTTGGGGACCCGGCAGTCGTCAAAGATCAGTTCCCTGGTTTCGGATGCCTTCCACCCGATCTTCTTATACTTTTCTCCGAAATTATAACCTCCCACACCGGTGGGAACGATGATATTGGAGATCCTCTTTTTCGTCCCCGATCCTTCCCCTGTCACAGCGGCGATGATCACCAGGCTGTTGTGTTTTAATCCGGCATTGGTGATAAACTGTTTCGTCCCATTGATCACCCACTCCTCCCCGTCCAGAACAGCTCTTGTCTGAATGGCGTTTGCATCAGATCCGGCCTGGGCTTCGGTCAAGCCGAAAGCCCCAATATTCTCTCCTGTGGCCAATGGGGTCAGCCATTTCTCCTTCTGTTCTTTCGTTCCAAAGGTGTTGATGAGATTCATGGGAAGGGTCACGGAGTCCAGGAGAGAGACGCCCAGGGAGGCATCTCCCCGGCTGATCTCCTCAATGGCGATCATCATGGAAACCCAGTCCATTTCTCCCCCGCTGTATTCTTCCGGAATGGGAATGCCGACAATCCCCAGGTCCCCCAACTTCTTCCAGACCTCATAAGGGAAATGACCGGTCTCATCCATCTCTTCGGCGATGGGAGCGATCTCGTTTTTAACAAAGTTCTTACATAAATCCCTGATCATCTGTTGTTCGGTCGAGAGTGTGAAATCCATTTTTCCTCCTTATTTTCTTCCTGTTCGCGTTCTTGCCAGATCCCAGCAGTAGTCATAGAGGTGGAGTTCTTTGCTGGAAGCAATGATCTCTATCCTCAACGCCGATCTCCTCCACGGCTTGATCCCAGGAGATAGGCTTCGACTGGGGAGCAATCCCCTTCCGCTGCGCAGGTTGTTCATATTTTCACATATCTTTGCTTCATATAACCGCACTATAATGCTCCTGTCAAGAGGAAAAGTGCGCTCCTTTCTGTACCGTTTTTTTTCCGCAGTTTCCGTGTTTCCAAAGAAAGTTTGGAGATTAGTCTACCTTAAGAGCTATTTATTTTTGATGAAAGAGAGGATAACTGAGAAAATCAGGGGCGGCTGTCAGACGCCCGCCAGGGTGATTCGTGAATCAGAATATGAGAATCGTCCCAAGTTTTCGCAAGTTTTCTTAAATCAGAGAGATGGGTTTTTCCTATTGACCCATAATGGGTTTTATGGTATATTGGAATCAGATCAGGAGGTGATATCGATGCGAGGCAATATCTTAAAAGTTAAGAACGAATTTAAAGAGGTTGACACGAGAACGATTGACGATCGAAACAGGCTGACGCTTGGAGAACTCATGAAGGGATCCAAAAGAGTCCGCTTATACAAGAATGACGCTGGAGAACTGCTCTTACAGCCTGTCGTTGAAATTCCCGCCTCCGAAGCCTGGCTTTTCCGGAATGAACAAGCAATGGAAAACGTCAAAGCAGGGTTAAAAGATGCATCCGAAGGTAAAATATCAAAATTGAATCTTAAAGATCTTTAGAGGGGCAATTGTTCGACATCTATCTAACCGATACGGCTAAAAATCAGTTGGAGAGGCTGAAAAAGGACAAGGGCCTTGAAAAAAGATATCATGCCGTTAAAAAGGCTATCCATTTTCTTTCAGAGAATCCGAGACACAAAAGCCTTCAAACTCACGAATTTACCAGTCTCATAGGACCAAAGGGAGAAAAAATCTTCGAAGCCTATGCGGAGCAATCCACTCCTGACGCTTACAGAATATTCTGGTACTATGGTCCGGACAAAAAACAGATTACGATTATTGCCATCACCCCGCATCCCTAGGAACACAGGGTTTGCCCCTGACATGGGACTAAAATTGAGAGACCAATAAAATAGTTTTTATCTAAATTGAGCGATTCTTTTTTAATTTTATTGTAGGCGAAGGCTTTAGCCTGCGGTTTCCTTTCACCCGTTGGGTGAGAATTCGTTTCGGATAAAATCACGCAACCTAAAGGTTGCGGCTACATTTAAGATAATAAATCGCTCAATTTAGGTTTTATCTAATTTTGTTATTGAATCAGAATATAAAAACCGTCCCCAAGATATATAATCAAATTCAACATAGTCACCAATGCCCCCTTCTCGCTACTTAAACCTCTTGACAATCAAGGCCGAGTTGAAGTATTGGGTTTTGTAATGAAACCTGAAGCGGAAAATTGGCTTAAAGAACACGGAGTACCGGAATGAAAAAGCATACAATGAGCGAGGCGAAAAACGACATTTGCACCATCATCCGTGAGGCAGAGAAGGAGGAAGTCCTTATTACTCGTCATGGCAAACCAGCAGCCGTTGTGATCGGATTCCGCGACGAGGACGATTGGTTTGACTACAAGATCGAACATGATTTGAGATTTCTCCGGAGGATTGCTAAAGCCAGAGAAGAGATCAGAAAAGGCGAATACGTCACTCTCGACGAGCTGTCCGATTGAACGGTTAACTCTGTCGCCGGAATTCGGAGTTTGTGGGGTCAGTTTGTGGGGTTAAACGGTTAACTCTGTTTGTGGGGTCAGGCTTTGGATAATGGAATTCTATATAACTCTTCCTTGATTTTACTCATCAGTTGCGCCAATTGAATATCTGTTTGCGCTTGTCTCTCCAAGTCCTTCGCTGAAGTGCTCAATGTCGAGGGATCTCGGTTAACCCATTTGCTCAGCTCCGCAAGGGTCAACACCCCTGAATCCAAAACCAACCACGCTGCTATCGCACGTACCTTAGAAAGCCTTCGATCTTTCCCCAGCCCCAACAACATCTGCTCTTTCAACGAAAACTGCTGACAAACACAGAAAACAATCTCTCCCACTGTCACCTTCCGCTTCCATCTCTCATGGCTCTGACCAAAAACTTTATCGATAAAATTTTCATCACCCAAAAACCGAGAATCAATCTTTGATCCCCTACCAAATTCCCCCTGATGTCCCCCACCCTTTCCCTCTTCAACAAACTTTCCGTACGCCCGTCGTGCCCGTTTAACATTGCTCGAAAACATCGATAATACACAATCCGTTGTCAACCACGGAATGGTCTCCAACCCCAGATAGGCACGATGGCCACCCCAAGGATAGTTCTCTGGCTCCCGGACTATCCCTGACCGAACCGGATTCAAATGGATATAACGCGTCAGTCCCAATAAGTAAGAATCTGCATCAACCAAAACCGCTTTATAACGCCCTTGAAATAAATGCCCTGTCCTACCTCCACGCCAATTCACCCAACGGGTATAGCGAAAACTGAGATTCTGTAATATCCGAGCAAGTGCAATATCCCCCACCTGGATTGCCAAATGAATGTGATTGGTCATCAAGCAAAAGGCATGGATGCGGTGCCCATAACGCTCAATGCCTTCCTGCAATAGTAAATAAAACCGGAAACGGTCCTCCTGGCTGAAGAAGATTTCTTGGCCTCCGTTTCCACGTAAGATGACATGGTATAATGCGGTGGGATAATGGACCCTTGGCTTACGTGCCATGGTTGCATCTTAACGAAAATTCCCAAATATCGCAAGCCTGACCCCAAGTCACTGACCCCAAGTCACCCAGACCCCAAGTCACCCAAGTCACCAAGTCAATGACCCCAAGTCAAGATTTTGGGGATTACGAAAAAGACGCTTTATGCAAAACTGCATAATTATGGACGACTCCAACGACCGGATTAAAAGACAAAACAATAGAACCTTGAAAAGGAGATTCCACTATGAAGAACGAGAAAACCGCTCTCATGACCAGCGGCAACATCGCCAAGTCCTTGGGCGTTTCTGATGCCAAGATCAAGAAGGCGATCAAAGAGCTGGGAATCAAACTGGAAGCCAAGAAAGGGGTTTGCAATTACTACTCTCGGGAGGCGCTGGCTAAGATAAAAGCGGCGCTGAAATAAGAGCTGCTTTTTATTCAGTACGCGGCTACACGCTACAGATAAATACGAAAGCGGGAGGAAGATTTCGCCAAATGACCCGGCGGTGGACGGAGCCGAAATATTGGCGCAGAAGCCGGATTTCGTTGAAGCGAAACAATTGTCCATGCGAAAATTGCAGCCCGTGAATGTACTGGAAGTGGGTGAAGACGCCTCGATGATTTAAGAAGGAAGAGATTTCTCGCAAGATGGTGTGGCGCTGAGGCTCGGCCATATAACCCAAGCCCAAGGAGGAGACTGCGGCATCGATCCGCTTGCAGCCAAGCCGCCGCAGCTCCCGACCCAGCTTCTCCGCGCTTACGTTGAGGAGCACCAAACGCGGGTCGGAGAATTTGTTCTTCAAATAGTGAAAGAAGCGGGAATTGATTTCGAAAGCGATTAGCGTGGCATCATCGGGAAGCAGATTGAGCAACACTTGCGTCATGGCCCCGGTGCCAGCGCCCAATTCCACGACCGTGCTTGCTCGCCGCAGCGGCAGCGGCTTCAGCATGGCGCGAGCGAGATGGCCGGAGCTGGGAGCAACGGCGGCAATGGTCCGGAAATCACGAAAAGCTTCTGGAACGAAAGTTCTCAGGCTCATCATCTTCTCCTATCGAGCGACGCGGAAATTTCCCCGGACCATTTCGAGCGGGTGCTCCATCCATTGATTGTTGTTGACGTAGCACGGCAGGTGGCAGCGGTTATCACAAGGGGGCATTGATGAATAGCGCTCACAACATCGCCGCCAGACTTCCTGGAAGGATCCATTCTCAAGGATGTTGGCCGCTTTCTGACGCAGAGGATGGCAAGGAAAAAACAGATCGCCATTGGGGTATATATGAGGCGCGAGAGTGGGATAGCATTGAAAGGGTCGGGCCCGCAGCAGCGTCTCCAGCCCGCGCAGGCTGCCGTAAACGTGCTTCCCAATTTTCTTGGCGGCGAGAATTTCTTCCACCAGTCTGCCGTACTCCGGATCGGCCAGGAGCTGGGCGTCCACGTAAGCGCCGCGATTTTCGGCCACCGGCGAAAACCAAAGGCCATGCTCCTGACAAAAGGCAAACACGGCTCGGGCATCATCAACGCGTTGCGAGCAAATGACACAATTGACCACGAGGCGAGGGCCTCCCTCAGCTTGCCAGCGTGCACAACGTTTCAGATTCTCCAGGATTGCACTAACTACCAGATCATGAGCTAAATTAGAGAGGGTAAATGGGTGACACTCC
>JASEHH010000139.1 GCA_030017685.1 Thermodesulfobacteriota bacterium
AGAAGGAGATCGTGCTCTTGTCAAAACATTTATGCCTCACCTTTTGAACGTTACTGACTTTTTACGAGACCATCAAAGATCAGCCATGAAAAATCTTCTATTGGAAAAAGTCGAATATAAGATAGAGACGACGAGTTTTGGAATCTGGAAACGGTTTGCCTATCCCAACGGTAAGTACTTCGCAGAATTCAGATCCCACGCCACTTTCTGGGGACTCCCTTTTCTGCATTACACCCGTGGTATCTGTCCTGAGACTGGAAGGCGAGTCGTTGCAAAAGGAATCGTAGCCGTGGGAAGGCTTGCCATGGGCGTCCTCGCCATTGGTCAGGCATCCTTTGGTCTCATTGCTATGGGTCAGGCCGGATTAGGTCTCCTCTTCGGTTTGGGACAGGGGGCTACTGGACTCTATGCCATTGGCCAGATAGCGATTGGAGTATGGTTGGGTGCAGGGCAGGTGGCCACAGGAGAGATCGCCATCGGACAGGTTGCTTTTGGAAAATATGTCTTAGCCCAATTAGGTTTTGGTGAACATGTCTGGAGCATGGACCGTGCCGATCCTGAGGCAGTGGCCTTCTTCAAAGCCTTCCTGGCAAGATTTACTCCCTGATGGCCATGTAGCCCTTCATCCTCTTCCATCATATTCATCAACCTCTGCGAAAGCACGTACAGGAAAAGAGGCGCCTCGGACAATTCGAAGGGGAACGGCATAGAATTTAAAGCCGATTCGAGGGAGAGCCGATAGATCGCAGAGATGCTCAACGATGAGAATATCCGAGGCAAGAAGCCGGGTATGGGCGGGCCGGGACGGATCCATAGTATCATCCACATTCCAGAAATCAACTCCCACGAGGACTGGTTTTGATCGAATTAAAAGATTGATCAATTCTTCTGAAAGGTATGGGCCGGGCTCCCAGTAGCTTTCCGTTCCCCATCTCTTATCCCATCCGGTTCGGATGAGGACTGCCTTTCCTTTTAATTCCTCATCTTCAGCATGAATGGTTACTGAGCGATCTTTAGAGGCAATTCCATCGATGACAATTCCGGGGATTCCTGCAACCCTTTGAAGAGGAATTTGGCTAAGGTCCGTACCGTTCCTGTAGCGATGAAAAGGGCTATCCAGGTAGGTGCCGACATTGCAGACCATCTCCATTTTCCCGAGATAAAATTCGGCTTTATCTCCATAACGAGAACGAGACGCATTATGGTCAAGAAAAGCCCCGATCTTAGGTCGCGGCAGACCGGGATAAACCATCATCCCATCTTCCAGGATATGGCTTAATTCAATAAACTTCTTCATAGCAATCACTTGTTCGAGTAAAATCCTATTCGGCGCTGAGGATATTGTCAAGCCGTTCTCTTCTTTCCGTTTGACAGTGAAAGTGAAAATCTGTTAATTTCGATTTGCTTATAAGTCTTTTAAAAAGGAGGGAATCGATATGAAAAAAGAGGACAAGAAAGGATTGAGCAGAAGGGATTTTTTAAAGGGAACGGTCATTGGAACGGCAGCGCTGGGTATGGGCGGCTTTGCGGGAAAGACGGTCTTTGCCCAGGCGAAGGCTCCCATCAAGATTGGGGTTGCCATCTCCCTTACCGGGGCATGGGCTCGCGAAGGAGAGTTGGAAGCGGGGGGATATAAACTCTGGGGGAAGGTCATCAATGAGAGAGGCTGCACCTTTGGCGAGGTAGAGAAACTGGGATGTCCGGGGCCCGGGCTTCTTGGGAGGCAAGTGGAGTTCGTCGTCTACGACGACAAGAGCGACCCCAGTGAGGCGATTAAACTGATTCGAAAACTGGTTGTCTCCGACAAGGTCGATCTGATACTGGGTCCTTATGGGAGTGCGGTTTCCAATGCCATCGCCCCCCTGGCAGAAGACTATAAAATACCCATCATCACACCTTTAGCTAATGCCCCGGTTATCTGGGAAGGTAAAAAGAGGGAGTGGTTTGTCGGGGTTTTACCTGCAGCCTGGAGAAACCTCTTTGGATGTCTCCAGATCGGAAAAGAAAAAGGGGTAAAAACAGCCGCCTTCATCTATTCTGATACAGCCTTTCCCATCGGGGCCACAAGACCTCTTGTTGCCAGGGCAAAGGAGATGGGCATCCAGGTCGTGCTCGATGAGGCTTATCCCAAAGAGACGGCGGACTGGGAACCCATGATGTCGAAGGCATGGTCGCAGAAGCCTGACCTGATCATCGGAGGAGGATATCTCCCCGATTCGATCGGATTGGTGAAAGCAGCCAAGGCTGTCAATGCCACACCGAAAATGTTTGGGTTCCTGGTTGGACCGGCCATTTCGGATTTTGCAAAATCCCTGAAGGGCGATGCGACCTATGTCACAGGAGAGACATTCTGGGAGCCCTTTGTCAAAACACCTGGAAACCTCGATTTTTACAGCGCCTATCTGAAAGAGTACAAAAGCGAACCTTCCTACCATGCCGCGGCCGGCTTTGCCGCAGGGCAGATCCTGGAGCGAGCGGCCAAGGAGGTGAACAATATCGAGGACAAGAAGGCACTGAGGGATAAGTTATATTCGATCAAGACCACCACTATCTTCGGTGAATATGAAGTGAATCCCCTGGGCCATCCGGATTCGGGTTGGCAAGTGGGAAAAGCAACCAACCTCATCCAGTGGCAGAAGGCGGAAGGAAAGAGGCTTCTTCCCAATCAGGTGGCTATTGAAGGAATGGTGAAGCAGATCGTTTTTCCGTCAGGGGTAAAGACAGCCGATGTCATCTTTCCCTTTCCGGGATGGGGAAAGTAACGCCTCGATTGCGGAATGCGGATTGTGGAATGTGGAATTAAGTTCATAGAACATCCAATTCTAAATCGCCAATATTCCATCATTCCATTAGATTCTTACACAATAAATTCTGAGAATTTATCTCTAACACTGGTCAATGATTCCTGTCATTCCCGCGAAGGCGGGAATCCAGAAAAAACCCCACAAAGAAAATCCTGGATTCCTGCTTCCGCAGGAATGACGAAAATTTGATGCCAAAATTTCAAATATTTTTGGTTAGAACTTCGCTATGACCAACTTCATCGAGATCCTCATCCGGGGAGTGATGCTGGGTTCCCTCTATGCCCTGGTCGGAATGGGCCTCACACTGGTCTGGGGCGTCGTGGGCATTGTCAACATTGCCCACGGTGAGTTTGTTATGCTGGGCGCTTATTTAGCCTTCTGGTCTTTCAGCCTCCTTCACTTGAACCCTTTACTCTCGGTCGTTCTTGCCATCCCCGTCTTCTTCTTCGCCGGCACGATGATTCATAAACGGATCACAGAGAGATTGACGAAGGCGCCGGAGCTTTCCGCGCTGATTCTGACCTTTGGCATGTCGATTCTTATCTGGAATTTGGCGCAGTTCTTCTGGACCAATACCTACCGCTCCGTTCCTTATCTGACCGGTAGCTTTCCTTTTTTCGGATTGGTCTTTGCAAAGAGCAAGACCGTCTCCTTCTTTCTTGCAATTGGCATCACAGCGGCCCTTTTTGCCTTTCTGAAATATTCCAGACTGGGAAAGGGGATCAGGGCCACTTCACAGAATCCGGAGGTGGCTCTGGTCTGTGGCATCAACACGATAAAGATGAGGGCTGTGACCTTCGGAATGGGCATTGGCCTCGCAGGGGCGGCTGGAGCCATCGTCAGCCTCCAGTGGGTCATCTTCCCCCAGATGGGCGCAAGTTATGTGTCAAAAGCATTTGCCATTGTCGTGCTGGGCGGGTTGGGAAATATTCAGGGGGCCTTAGCAGGAGGTCTGATCATCGGAGTGCTTGAGAGTTTGGTGACTCAATATTGGAGCGCCAAGATGGCGCAGATCATTCCTTCGATGACCATCCTCCTCATTCTTCTGCTTAGACCGACAGGACTGTTTAAGAGATGAAAGTCAATAGTCAAGGGGTGAGGGTAAAGACGCCCGTTTCGTCAAAAGGTTATGTTGTTCGTCTTTAAATTATATAAACCGTAACCCTTACCCCTGAACCAAACGGGCTTCGTTACCTTAACCGAAAGACCATTTTTCTTCTTCGGGAAGATATATCCATCATGAAGGATTTAATAGGAGGTCATAAAACCTGGTTAGGGATTGCCATCCTCATGGCCTTTCTCACCTTGATCCCTTTCTTTGCCACGGACTACTGGATGACTCTCTTGGTCCTCATCTTAATCTTTACGGTCTATGCCTCCGGATGGAACCTCTTCTCTGGATTGACCGGATATACCAATTTCGGTCTCGCCTGGTTCATCGGCGTGAGCGGATATGTGAGCAGTCTCCTCATCGCCGACCATAAATTCTTCTGGCTTTTCGCCTGGCCCATCGGAGCTCTCTTTGTCGGCATCGTCTCCATTGGCGTGGGGTACATTCTTCTCAGGATCAAAGGGGTCTATTTTGCCATCTCCATGGTGGCCCTGACCGAAGGGACAAGGGAACTCATCGGCACGGAATATCTCGAACCCATCACCCACGGAGGCAAAGGCGTTCCTTTTGTCGCAGGCATCAGCCTCTCCGCACTCTACTGGTCAGTTCTTCTCTTGGCATTTATCACGGTCATCATCTGCTATAAAATTACTTCCTCCAAATTCGGCCTTCGCCTCATGGCCATCCGCGAGGATGAACAGGCTGCAGAGACAATGGGTATTCATACCACACGGGACAAGATCATCGCCTTTGCCCTCAGCGCCTTTCTCACAGGGCTGGCAGGTGCGATCCATTTCACCTATCAGAACTATATTGATCCGTCATTCGGCTTCACCATCCACCTCACCCTCACTCCTATTGTGATGACCCTCTTCGGAGGTGTGGGAACGGTCTTTGGCCCGGCCATCGGGGCAACGCTCTTCACCTTCATTCATGAGATCCTCTGGGCTGAATTAACCATTCTCTATATGGCGATCTTTGGGGCCATTCTCATCGCATTGATCTTATTTTTTCCCCAGGGCCTTCTGGGCTGGATGAAGGAGAGAGGGATTCTTCCGAGGATCAGGAAGATATAGCAATGAAGCACCAAATACCAAGCACCAATAACCAAATAATAACCAATATCTCAATCACCAAATGAGAGTTTAAAATCATTAATAAAAAGTTTGGTTATTTGAAATTTGGTTATTGGAATTTATTTGGAGCTTGGAATTTGGTTATTGGAATTTGGCACGCAAGTTCAACAAGCATATTTTCTTAAAGAGCTAAAACGAAATAGAATGCAAAAAGAGCCCCTATTAAGAATCGATGATGTGGTGAAGAAATTCGGTGAGGTGGTGGCGTTGGACCATTGCTCCTTTGACATCGAGCGGGGTTCGATCACCGGCCTGATCGGCCCTAACGGAGCAGGCAAGACAACCCTCTTCAATCTCATCACCGGAGTGCTTCAACCCGATTCAGGACATGTCTTCTTTAAAGGTGAAGAGATTACAGGCAAGAAACCCTACGAGATTGCTCGAAAAGGTGTGGGCCGGACCTATCAGATCATCCGGATTTTTCCGAAGATGACCCTTCTCGAGAATCTCATCGTCGTGGGAAAGGGAAGGGAGAGAAAGGTGATGGAAAGGGCGATGGAGCTGCTCCATCTGGTCAGGCTTTTAGAAAAGAGGGACGATTATGCCTCTGACCTCTCCTTTGGCCAGCAGAAACTCCTCTCCCTGGCACAGGTTTTAATGTTCGATGCGGAACTCATCCTCCTCGATGAACCTGCCGCCGGCATCAACCCCACGCTCCAGAATGAATTGATGGCATTGATTCACCGGTTGAACGAAGGGGGAAAAACCTTCATCATCGTCGAGCACGACATGAGTGTGATCATGAACCACTGTCAGAATGCGATTGCCCTCAACTACGGCCAGAAGATTGCTGAGGGAAGTTGCAGCCTTGTCCAACAGGACGAAAGATTACTGGAACACTATTTCGGAAGATGATGGAAAGAGAAGGTCAACTCATCTTAAACATCGATGGCCTGGTTTCCGGTTACGGAAAGATGGAGATCCTCCACGGCATCTCCCTCTCGGTGAGAAGAGGTGAGATCGTCGGTTTGATCGGACCCAACGGAGCCGGCAAATCGACGGTCCTCAAGGCGGCCGCAGGTCTCTTAAAAGTAATCTCAGGAAAAGTGGTCTTTAGGGATGAAGATGTTACCCATACCCCTCCCCATCAGATTGTGGAGAAAGGGATGGCTTTCAATCCGCAGGGCCGGGTCGTCTTCCCTGATATGACCGTTCAAGAGCACCTCGATATGGGCGCCTGGACGATTAAGGATCGGCTGGAGAAAGAAAAGGCTCTTGAACGAATTTATAAACTCTTTCCCTGGTTGATGGAGCGAAAGAAGAGAAAAGCCAGCCAGATGAGCGGAGGGGAACAGCAGATGCTCTCCCTGGCAAGGGCCTTGATGATCCAGCCCAAACTCCTTCTTCTCGACGAACCTTCCCTTGGACTTTCGCCCAAATGGGTCAAGACTGTATTTGAAAAGATAGTAGAGATTAAAGAATCCGGAATTCCCTGCCTCATCGTGGAGCAAAAGGCGGCCATGGTCCTGGGATATTCGGATTACGGTTATGTCCTGGAGATGGGAAATAATCGGTTTGAAGGAAGAGGCCAAGACCTCCTCCAAAACCCCGATGTCCGCCGCCTCTACTTAGGGGGTTAATGCTCCTCCATCGAAATCAGCGGCGGCTATTAGCCGTCCCTGCCTGACGGCAGGCAGGCGCTGGAGTGACACATTAGGCTATACGTTTTTTCCAATATCCGGGCTTTCGCCTACCGTGGGCAATCGCAACAAGCTCAAGTTTTCCGGAAACTTCGCGATACACTAAATAGAAAGGGAAGCGCTGTAGGAGATAACGTCACGTGCCTCGAACATAGCGCGGATACATTTCAGGGTTCTCGGTAATTCTTTCGACGGCACGATCAAGTTCTACAAGAAAGGCATCTGCCGCTAAGGTAACAGTTTAGTCCTTATCTTACCCGTTGGCCTTCGAGACATCAACTTGAATTA
>JASEHH010000036.1 GCA_030017685.1 Thermodesulfobacteriota bacterium
TGCCCTGGAAACGCCAATCCATCGCCCTTAAACCGAATTCTTCAATTGCCTCATTGGTAAGTGCTGGTCCGTTCTTTAATCTTCTTCCCGTTTCGTTAAAGAGGAAAGAAGTTTTATCTCAGATTGACTATGGGGATACCATTTCAAATGTTATTGATATGCGAAATAGAAGTGTCATTTCTATATCCGACAAGTTATTCTGATATTAAAAATGGAGGGAACGAAGTACAATACAGTGAAGATTTGTTATCAGGGTTAGTATTGAAAATGAGTGGGCGGCAACTTCATCTAACGATTAAGATTGTATAAGAAAGGAGGGTCAAACCTTCAAAATTCATTTTAAAAAGATTTGCCCGCAACGGCAGATAACAGAGTGCTTGAGGTTAACACCCAAAAGCTTCACCCTTTTCAAGGAGGAGTGTTATAATTACACTGACAATATAACGGTATAACGGGAGGGAAATATGAGCAGGGCAATAACAATCAGTGAAGAAAGGGTTTTGTCTGATTTTGAAAGACTTTCTAAAAAGCGCAAAAAAGAGGTGGCTGACTTTGTTGCATATCTCAAGGCGAAAGAGGAACTTGAAGCAACAAAAGAGATTATTAGGGATAAAGATTTCTTAGCCAGTATCATGAGAGGCGACGAGGATTTTAGGGTGGGTCGGGTCAAAAAGTGGTCTGAGGTTAAAGAAGATGTTTGAAGTTCTTGTTTCTCACGAGGCTGACAAATACTATAAAAAACAGGATAGAGATACAAAGCGAAGGATAAACAAGTGTATCGATAATCTTTGCCGAGAGCCGCTTTTCGGTCCTCATATCAAAAAGTTGCACGGCGAATTCGAAGGGAAACACCGATATGAAGTAGGTGGTATCAGAATGGTTTACTGAAGTTAACACCAAAATTAAAACTGTAGAAATAAAGGCAATTAGAAGTCGCGGCGATGTTTATAAAAGATAGATTTTCCCTGCCCGCACTGCCAGTTTATACAAGATTTGCGCTTACTCCTTTCGGGAAGTCCCGACTCAGTCGGGACTTTGCCAATCCAAAACGTAACCTATTCACCATCAACCTGCACAATGGCTCCCTCGCCCTGTGCTAATCCGCCACAGATGGATGCAACTCCAATTCCTCCACCTCTTCTTCTCAATTCATAGATCATAGTCAGGAGGATTCTTGCGCCGCTTGCGCCGACAGGATGTCCGATGGCAATGGCCCCGCCGTTTACATTTGTTTTCTCTAAAATCGATTTCATCTTTTCAGGATCGCCGTTGGATAGAATCTTTGCGCTGACCAGCGGCATGGCGGCAAAGGCTTCGTTCACTTCGATCAGATCTATCTGATCGAGACCGATGCCGGCTTTATCAAGAACCTTCTGGATGGTAAAACCCGGAATGGCCGCAATCAACCTCGGAGTGGTCGCAGTCGCTATCATGGAGACGATTCTGGCCAAAGGCTTAAGGCCCTTCTCTCTGGCCTTTTTCTCGCTCATGATGAGAATGGCTGAGGCGCCTGTATCAAGTCCCGGAGCATTTCCTGCGGTGACTGTGGGGCTTCCATAGACGAGAGGGAGTTTAGAGAGTTTCTCAAGGGTCGTATCCGGCTTTGGGAATTCGTCCTGTTCTAAAATGATCGGAGGCCTTTTCCCCTGCGGAATTTCAACCCGCATCAACTCCTCGCCTATCACGAACTTCCCCTCTTTAAAAGCCTTTGCATACTTCATCTGAGATCCGTAGGCCCAGCGGTCCTGATCCTCACGGCTGATCCCATACTCAAGGGCGACCTCTCCAGTATCGACAGAGACAGGGTTAAATCCCTTGTATCCCAGCCCAAATAGACCATCCCACAGCTCAATACTACCCAACCGACTTCCCCAGCGCACATAAGGCGGAACAACAAGAGGAGTCCGGCTCATATTCTCAGCGCCAACTCCTAAGGCAATCTCAATCTCTCCCGCCTTGATCGCCCTGTATCCCAGCCGAACAGCTGCCATGGAGGAGCAGCAGGCACGGTCCAGTGTGATGGAAACAGATTCCCCCGGCAATCCTGCCTTGAGCGTGGCCTGCCTAGCAGGAACATCGGTCTCCAGACCCACTTCTCCTGGAACAGCGACTCCATAGTAGGTCTCCTCCACCTCTTTTCCTCTCACCTTGACCCTCTGAAGAACTTCACGAATGACCATCGCTCCCAGGTCGATGGATGGGACATCTTTCAGCGTTCCCCCGAACTTCCCGAATGGCGTCCTCACCGCACTCACTACAACGACATCGTTCTTTTCCATAGCCTCCCCCTTTCCACTGCCGACTGAATAAACCGTTTTTTAAAACCTGTCAATAAAAAAAAGAGTTTCAAGGTTTGGTGTGGGCAGAGGGGTTTTGAAAAAAAGATCATACCATCTCTGCCGCCAATTCGCCTCTTATGAATCGGTGTTCAGAATTTGTAAACTGGACTAACCTGTTCAGAATATCAAGGGCTTTACCAGAATCAATGGTTTGTTCGGCCAGATCAATCCCTTCCTTGAAATCCTTTACCCTTCCGGCAACCACAAAGGCGGCGGCCGCGTTTAGGGCAATAATATCCCGCTTGGCTCCTTCATCGCCCTTTAGAATTTTTAGGATGATCTCTGCATTCTCCTCTTTTGTCCCGCCCTTAATCTCTTCGACCTTTCTCCGTTTCATTCCGAAATCCTCTGGTCCGATGGTGTAACTCTTAATCTCCCCATCCTTCAATTCAGTGACTTTCGTCTCTCCGGTGATACTGATCTCGTCAAGCGTATCCTTCCCATGAATCACGAGTCCCCTCTTGATCCCGAGGTTCATTAAAACCGTGGCCATCGTCTCCGTCAGATTCGGATCATAGACACCCAGAACCTGAACGGTTGCTCCTCCGGGGTTGATGAGGGGGTCTAAAAGGTTAAAGAGGGTTCTGATGCCGATCTTCTTCCGAAGGGTGATGAGATGGTCCAGCCCATTGTGGACGAGATGGTCATGGAGAAAGCAGATGCCCAGAGTTTTAAAACATCTTTCGAGTTGACTGGGTGTCATATCGAGATGAACCCCCAATGCTTCAATCACATCAGCGCATCCGCAGAGAGGCGGAGCAGGTCTCTTCACATATTTGGCCACCTTCAGACCTCCCCCTGCCACAACCAGGGCTGTTGCTGTCGAGATATTGAATATGGCGGTTTCCCCTGAAAAATCTTTTGCCGTGCTCAGGATGGTTTCTCTCTCAACCGTAATCTCCTCCCGGTCCAGACAGACAGCATTTTCTCCGAAATTCATCTTCAAAGACTTCTCTTTGATCACCTTTGCGGCTTCCGCGATTTCTTCGGGTGCCTCTCCTCTCATTCTCAATGCAGTGAGGAATGAGGCAATCTGCGCACCCGATGCCCTCTTCCCTAACATCTCCTTCATCACTTCTTCCATCTCTCCTGCCGTTAAACTCTCTTTCAAAACCAGTTTGCCAATCGCTTCTTTGATCATCGCTTTTCTCCTTTCATCCGGATTTGTTGAATAAAAAAAGGCTATGGTCATTTTCCATAGCCTTTTTAGAAAACTCTTAAAAATAGAAATAAAAAGGCCATGGGGGCATTTAGGGACGCCACCCATGGCCTTCGTTTTCAATTTAAATATTTAGAATGGCGCCGGGCAGACCTCCCCTCTGTTTTTCTGCCAGCACCACCAATGATTCCTCCTTAATCCGAAAATTTCTTCCACTTTAGCTTCCTCTTTAAATTTATAAAAATGTTTAACAGATTTCTAAAGATATGTCAAGAAACTTTTTTCTTTTCCAGCTACTTTACGTTTGCTGGATGATAAACCGGTCTTATGAATATGGCCAGTATTAAACCGGCAATAGCCGCTACAACGCAGATCATGAAGGCGATCTGATAGCTACCCGTTATATCAAATATCCTCCCAGCCACAATCGGTCCTATACTGCCCCCGATCGTGCTTGCAAATAGGATTATCCCTAAAATCACGCCCTGACTTCTTAGCCCAAACACCTCTGCTGGCAACAAAGACATCATACATAATATTTCACCATAGGCGATTCCGAAAATCATGGCAAATATATAAAGCATCCACAGTTCCCTGGCCACCAAAAGCCAGATGAATCCGGCCACGGTTAAAATAAGAGCAGCTATCATCGCCGGTTTGTTTCCAAACCTGTCAGAAACACCGCCTCCCATAATCCTGCCAACAAGACTGCCAACACCGGCAACAGATAGAACAGAGGCGGCACTTATGGCCGAGATTCCCAGACCTGTAGCGTGGATGACGACATGCGCTATAATGACTTGCACAAAGAAGCCGACAAAGACGTAGATGACAAAAAGGATCCACAATTGGGCTGTGCGAACCGCTTCTCGGAGAGAAAGACCTGCCACGTCTAAATTCGACGTGTCTGCCATGACTGCCTCTGAACCGTAGGGCGATAAACCCTTTCTCCCCGGGTTCGGTATCAAGAGTTGGGCTAGCCCCCCAATTAAAATGAAGACAGCAATCCCTATGAGAGTAAATGAGGTGCGCCAATTATAGGTTGAAATAAGCCAGTTAGCGATTAGGGGCGTAACCAGAGTACCGGCGGCTGTGCCAGCAATAGTAATGCCGGTCATTAGCCCTCTTTTCTTGACAAACCACTTTGCTACTGTAGAAAGCGATGGGGCAATGCCGCCACCCATACCCACACCCACGATAACCCCATAGTATAGATATAGCTCCCAGGGGGTGGTTATTTTTGCCATTAAAAAATAGCCCATACCTAAAAGGAAACCGGCGCATGACAGGACTGCTTTTGGACCGAACTTATCGTTTAACCTCCCGGCAGCAATTGCGACAACCCCACTGAGTAGGAAACAGAGCGAGTATGCTCCTGAGGTCATTGCTCTTGTCCACCTAAGCTCACCCAGCATTGGTTTAAGAAAGACGCCGAAGGAATACAGCGTGCCATACATGGATACCAGAATAATAAACCCAGCCATGACTATTATATAACCATAGAAGAATGGGGGCTGTCTTACTCCATTCATAGCTCGATTTATCTGCTTGTTGGGCTCGTCCATCTCTTATTTGCCAGTACGACGGACGTTATGACCTGTCGTTCAGGAATCGTCCAGTACTTTCTAAGTAATCGGTTCTTCTCTTTTTCGGGAAGAAGTCGATAGCCATTCTTCTCATAGAACCCTACGGCCCAAGTGGCGTCGGCCCATGTTCCGATCAGTATCGGCTTCTCGGTTGTGGACTCAAGGAAGCGCAGCAAGCGGGTCCCTATTCCCTGATTCCTTTTATTTGACCTCACGTAGGCATGACGAATGAGAATCACATCCCCCTTGTCCTGAATTCCCATGATCCCGATCAAGGCATCTTCTTCCTCAAATCCCCAGAAGCAAACCTGGTCCTCAATCTCTCGGATTAGTTCCTCTCTGGACATGTACGGCTCGTGCCAGCAATCTATTGGTATCACCCCTTTGTAGGCTTGTGCCGCATCGTTGATGATCTCGAGAGTCACCTCAAAGTCAGAATCCGTGCACTTCCTGATCATGATCCACTTCTCTCAGCTCAGCGATGGAATGGATTGGAATCCGCAGTCTCCTAAAGATTACGGTTAGAAATGTACGTCTTTCATTAGGGCCTGTCAACCGTTGATTTTATCCTAACTTAGTTGAGAAAAAAATATTTTTGAAGTACTGTATTTAAAACGAATAGAGGTTATTAGAAAACTTCATATGGGAGGATGGGCGATGAATCTGTATGATACAATGATGAAACGAAGGTCGGTACGGGCGTTTCAGGATCAGGAGATTCCTGAACCGGTTATTGAGAAACTGCTCGATGTGGCCAATAACGCCCCCTCCGGTGGAAATATCCAGCCTCTTTCCATCATCCTGGTTCGAAATCCGAATGGAAGAGGTAAACTGGCTGAACTGGCCGGAGGTCAACCCTGGGTGAAAAATGCACCCCTTTCGATGATCTTCTGTCTCGACTTCTACCGGGTTAAAAAGTGGGCGGAGATATGTCGTACCGATTTTAGGGGCGAACAGGCGCTCAACCACTTTCTCATCGCCTATGCAGACCTTATGGCGGCCGCCCAGAATGTGGTCATTCTCGCTGAGGAACTTGGCCTCTGTTCGGTTTACATTGGCTCGATTCAACATGAGATCGATGAAACGAGAAAATATTTTGAGATTCCCGAATATGTCCTTCCCATGATGCTCCTCACCCTCGGATATCCGAAATCAATTCCCCGCACCATTCCCAAGTTGAAAAAGGAGGCGATTGTCCATCAAGAAAAGTATCGAAAGTTAGAGGAGGATGAGATTCGAAAAGCCTTCGATGAGAAATACGGGAAGATCAACGAGGACATGGAGAAATATTTGGAAAGGGCATTCATCGAAGCCCTTGAAGCGGATAAACAGGAGGCGCCCAGATTTTTAGACCGCGTCAAGAAGGAGATGAAGCGGCTCGATATCCAGAACAATGCCCAGTTCCTTTTTCAGGTGAGATATCCGACTAAAGTGATGGTTCGGATGAATAATCGGATCGCCCAATCGATTAAAAACGCAGGTTTTGAAATCTTCGTATAATTCGGTTTAACGATAAAGTTTATGGAAGATTTTATCGATGGGCCATTTGGTTTTTGGGTAAAATAGGAGATTTTTCCATTAAATGGTGGGGCTGAAAAATTCAGTCAGATACCATGTTCTCGCTTTGAGCCTTCAACTATTTCTTTTTTTATTTCGCACTCTGCAATCCGAAATCCATTTCTGCCGGCAGGTGAATTTGAATGGACCAACTTTTTAGGCATGACACCTAACCATCGTCGCTTGTTTCAATTTTCAAGGCCTGCCATCCATCCTCGGGGAAGAATTCATACGCTGTGTTCTAAAAACTGATGAGGGGAAACAATCGAGCATGAAATCCCCTCTTTCTCAAGAGATTCTTTAGCGATGCTCAATAAATCTTTGTCTCCGGTAATTAGAAAATCCGCACCTGTCTCTTTACACAAGGAAAGATAATGATCATCCTTGGCATCTCTTGATAAAACGACATGAGTTGAAATAGAAATGCGCTTCGCAAGGACCAACAACTGTCCGATTTTCTCACGGACAAAGTCAATTTGGTCTCCTGAGAGTTTTTTAGAAAGTCCTGAAATGGTTTCATACAATTCTCGTTCAATCGATGGAGACCAATAAACCTCATGATCTTCCATCGCGCGGACCACTGCTTCTAAAGGCTTACCGCCAAAGGAAGCTGAGATGATCACATTGGCATCGATTACAATCTTAGCCATAAATCTTCTGCCTTGCACGATCAAGAGCCTTTCGGGCATCTTGGGGGGAGATGCCTGCCTCACTCAGAACCCTGCCAATCTCAAGAAGGATGATCTCCGGACTGTCTTTTTGTACAGGAGTAAGGCGCGCAATGGGTTTCTTTCGTTTCATGACAACAATCTCATTGCCTTCATTTAAATATTTAATTACATCCTGTTTGAACTCCCTGACGCCTACAAATTTCATTTGCCTCACCTCCAAAAATAATGTTACCACAAATGTGGGAATAATGCGAAATATTTTTATGGAATATGCCAGAAACAACCAGAATCGTCTTCGAGCTTTAAGGGGGTTTGCTGTAGAAATATTATTTGGGTAGTGTCCAAAAAGGCAGCAGGCTCAACGGAGATGGCAGGCGACCCAGTGATCTCCACCTAAATCCTTAAACTCAGGGTCAACCTCTTTGCAGTGATCCATCCGATAGGGACATCGGGTATAGAATCGACATCCCTTTGGAAGGTTGATGGGGCTTGGAATCTCTCCCTGGAGGAGAATTCTTTGCTTTTTAAGCTTTGGATCGGGGATGGGAGCAGCAGAAAGTAATGCTTCGGTATAAGGATGTTTGGGAGAGGTATAAAGGTCAGTATCTTTTGCGAGCTCAACGATCTTTCCGAGATACATGACGGCCACGCGATCGCTGATGTGCTCCACCACACTCAAGTCATGAGCAATAAAAAGATAGGAAAGCCCCATCTCTTTTTGGAGGTTCACCAGAAGGTTGATCACCTGTGCCTGAATGGAAACATCGAGGGCGGAGATAGGCTCGTCGCAGATAATCAGCTTTGGATTCAAAGCTAAGGCTCGTGCAATGCCGATTCGTTGACGCTGACCACCGCTGAACTCGTGAGGAAACCTTCGAGCCTGCTCCGGATGGAGCCCTACCTTTTCCATAAGGAATGAGACCCGGTCACGAATCTCTCTCCGGGAGGCACGGGTGTGATTTCGGATGGGCTCAGCAATAATATTTCCCACAGTCATTCGGGGATTCAAAGATGAATAGGGGTCCTGGAAGATGATCTGAAGTTGAGCCCGGACCTTTCGGAGCAATTCCCCATCCATCCTCAGAAGGTCCTTGCCCTCGAATTGAACCTCCCCAGAGTCAGGCTCAATCAAACGAAGGAGGCATCGGCCCACCGTGGTCTTACCGCACCCGCTTTCCCCCACCAGCCCAAGAGTCTCCCCCTGAGTTAGGTTAAAGCCCACGCCATCTACGGCTTGCACCCATCCCATCATTCTCGAAAAAATACCCTTCCGAACGGGAAAGTATTTTTTAAGATTATTGACCTGGAGGAGTGAAACCTCGTTCATTTTATTTCCTAACCTGGTGTAGTCGGAACCATACCGGTCTTCGGTGTTTAAAAATCCGAAATCCGAATATCGAATTCCCTGCCTTCGCCGAAGCGGCTTCGCGCAGGCAGGCGAAACAAATTCTAATTCTCAAATGACCAAATTTCTAACCACCCCTCACCCTACCCTCTCCCCACGGGGGAGAGGAGGAAGGTGAGGGGGTGAATTTTGTATTTTGGTCATTCGGCCGGCAACGTGCCCCGGATGGGGCACAATACAAAAGTTTATTACATTTCCGGGAAGCACCGCCTTTATGGTGGAGAGCTTCAAATTGTTTCGTGCTTCGAATTTATGATTTGCTCCCATTACTTCCATAGCCAGCAGAGGACCCGGCGGCCATCTTTCTGAACTAACGGAGGTTCTTCTTTTCTACATATATCTATTAAACGGGAACACCGTGGATGAAATCTGCATCCCTCGGGAATCTCAAGGAGGCTCGGCACCATCCCCGGGATCTCCTGAAGCTGCTTTCTGCCGGTCTTCATCTTCCGGCCTATCCAGGGAATTGACTCAAGAAGACCATGGGTATAGGGATGAAGCGGCTCAAGAAAGAGGTCTTCCACCAAAGCCTCCTCCACCACTTTGCCCATATACATCACCACTACTCGCTTGGCCATCTCTGCAATGAGACCCAGGTTGTGTGTGATCAATACAATTGATGTCCTGATCTCTTCCTTGAGGCGTTCCATCAGTTCAACGATCTGGGCCTGAATGGTCACATCCAGGGCAGTCGTAGGCTCATCCGCCAGGAGCAATCTGGGATGGCAGGATAAAGCCATGGCGATCATCGCCCTCTGCCTCATTCCACCGCTCAGTTTGTGAGGATATTCCCTGGCCCTGATATCAGGAGAAGGGATCTGGACTATGCGGAGCATCTCCACCGCCTTGCTCCAAGCCTCCTGACGCGTCACCCCCTGGTGAAGTTTGATGGCCTCTGATATCTGTTCTCCGATGGTCAGGACCGGATTGAGAGAGGTCATGGGCTCCTGAAATATCATCGAAATGCTATTGCCCCGGATCTGTCGTATTTCATCCAGACTCATACTCAGGAGGTTCTTGCCATCAAATAGGATCTCCCCCTGAATCTCTGCAGGAGGTGAGGCAAGCAGCCTCAGGATGGATAGGGCGGTGACGCTCTTTCCGCAGCCGCTCTCTCCAACAACCCCTAAGGTCTCCCCCCGGAACACATCAAGGCTGACCCCATCCACAGCCGTCACCACCCCTTCATAGATACGAAAGCGAGTACGCAGATTTAGGATGGAGAGGAGAGAATCTTGTCTCATAATTTAAATCTCGGATCAAGGATATCTCTTAGGCCGTCCCCTGAAAGGTTAAAGCCAAGGACAGCAAAAAAAATGGCGATACCCGGAAAGGTAGCTACGTGAGGAGAATTAAAGAGGTATGCCCGACCGGAGCCGAGCATCGCACCCCACTCGGGTGTGGGTGGCTGAACGCCTAGGCCAAGAAAACCTAATCCCGCCGCGAAGAGAATGGCTGTGCCCATCCCCAGACTGGTCTGAATCGTGATGGGAGCCATGACATTGGGCAGGATGTGCCTGATCAGGATGGTCACATCCCGGGTGCCCATTGCCCTGGCCGCCTCGACATAAGTCTGTTCCTTCACTGAAAGGGTGCAGCCCCGCACCAGACGAATATAAATGGGCACCATGCTGATGCCAACTGAGATGATCGTATTTTTAAGTCCCACTCCTAAGACAGCCACAAGGGCTAAGGCTAAGAGAAAGCCCGGAAAGGCTAACAAGGTATCGGTAGCACGTTGGATTCCGAAATCGACTTTGCCTCCGTAGTAACCCGAAATGAGCCCAAGAGGAACGCCGACAAAAAGTCCCACACAAACGACTCCAATAGCGATCAACAGAGAAACACGGGAGCCGTATATGATCCGGCCCAGGATGGAGCGGCCCAGTTCGTCCGTGCCCAGTGGATGCTCCAGAGAGGGTCGCTCCAGTGACTTCATGAGATTCGGAGCCGAGGGATTGCCCGGAAAGAGGATCGGGGCCAGCAGTGCGATGATGAGGTAAATCAATATCAGGACGCCACCGAAGAGGGCCGCCTTGTTTCGTCTGAGCTTTGCCCACCTACGCCTGAGCTGGCTGTCAGCCTGACGATGCGGATTCCTTATCACTTGGGTTTGGAGTGTCTCATGCATACCGAATTCTTGGATCTATATAAGCATAGAGCAGATCAACCACCAGGTTGACCAGAATGTAAAGGAGTCCGAAGATGAGGATTGTTCCCTGGATGACCGGGTAATCGCGGGCCAGGATGGAGTCCACAATAAGCCGGCCTAAACCCGGCCAGGCGAAGACTGTTTCGGTCAGAACCGCGCCGCCCAGAAGAAGCCCGAACTGAAGACCAACCACTGTAATGATCGGGATGAGGGCATTTTTCAGCGCATGTTTGATGATGACCACCCGCTCTTTAAGTCCCTTGGAGCGGGCCGTGGTTGTGTAATCCTGAGAAAGGGTTTCGATCATGCTGGCGCGGGTTATACGGGTGATGAAGGCGACCACAAAAGCGGCCAGGGTAAATGACGGGAGAACGATGTGCTTCCAGCTGCCGGTGCCTCCTGCCGGAAGCCATTGAAGTATTATTGAAAATATCACAACCAGCATCAACCCGAGCCAGAAGACAGGCATGGAAATGCCGAAAAGGGCCATTGAAGTAAATAGGTAGTCAATCCAGGTGTAGGGTCGCACAGCAGAAATAATCCCGGCTGGAATACCGAAGAGGCAGGCAAGGGTAATGGCTGCCACTGCAAGGAGCATCGTATTGGGAAGCCGGGCCCACACCTCCTTAATTACAGGGTTCTGGGTCCGGGCAGACCGTCCCAGATCAAGCTTGGCCAGTCGACTGAGGAAGATTCCATACTGAACGAAGATAGGCTTGTCGAGACCTAACTGTTGACGGATGTTCTTGATATCCTCCTGAGATGCCATCTGCCCGGCGAGGACCTGTGCCGGGTCTCCTGGTAACATCCGGAGCATGAAGAAGAGGAGAAGCGATATCCCAAGGAGGACCGGAAGGGTCGAAAGGAGGCGTTTTAGGATATATTGGAACATTGTTTATTCAATTGTCTAGAAAATAAAGTCTAACGGTAACGAGGCCCGTATCGTTAATAAAAGGCTACGTTTGTCGTCTTTTAATTCTTTACACGTAACCTTAACCAGTAACCGAAACGGGCTTCGTAACCGATGAACATATAACTCAGGCTTTCGGTTAGGGTAACGATGCCCGTATCGTTAATAAAAGGCTACGTTTGTCGTTGTCGAAGCTCGTACTCGCCGCGCAAGTGCTGGCGCAGCGGGTCGAATCTCGTATAGGGATGCCGGAAACTCGAACTTCTAATTTCGAGCCTCTTGCTTCGATACCAGCATCGTCACCCATAACCCTCAGACGAAAGACTATTACTTCTCCATCTTTATATAGGTCGGATAAAACTTCTCGGTACTGGTCACGACCATGCCCTTGATCTTTTTTGAATAGGCAATGACGAATTTCTCCACATGGAGCCAGATCCACGGGGAGTCGTCCCAGACCATCTCAGAGGCCTTCTTTAAGATCTCCAGCCGTTTCTTGGGATCCTGTTCCAGTCGGCTCGCATCCATGATCTTATCATACTCCGGATTGTCGTAAAAAGCTGCTCCTAAACCCTTAGGCGGATTATTACTAGAGTGGAACTGTCCATACAGGCCCATATCAGCATCGAGGACCATCGGCCCCCAGCCCAACAAAAAAACCTCAAGCTCAGTCTGATCGATCGGCTTGAGCAGTCCGGCGACATAAGTCGGCCAGTCATAGGTTCTGAGCTCAACCTTGACTCCAATAGCCTGAAGATAGGCCTGGACAGCCTCGGAGACCTGCTTATCAAAGAGGTATCGGCCTTGAGGGGTGCGCATATTCACCGTCTGGTTGAAGTCGAAATTGGCCTTCTTCAGCAATTCCTTGGCTTTTTCAGGATTGTAGTCGTACTGATTTGCCATCTTGAAAAATCCGAAAAGGATCGGAGATACCGGACCTTCCATGGGAACCGCCGTATCAAAAAGAATCTTCTTGACGATGGCCTTCTTGTCCACAGCAAAGTTGAATGCCTGGCGAACCAGCTTGTTATTGGTCACACCTTTCTTATAATTCAATCCCATAAAGATGGTCCTCGTGCTCAGGGGCATGTCAACCGTGATTTTTGGGTCGGCTTTGAGTGATGCTACATTGGCAGGCAATGGTTTGTAACAGACCTCGATCTGGCCTGTCCTGAGCATGGCTTCACGGGTGGCGTCTTCAGGAATGATCTTAAAAGTTATTTGGGACACAGTTGGTTTACGGCCATAATAGTTCTCATTACGGACCATAACAATTCGATCGCCCTTGACCCATTCCTTCAGAATATAGGGGCCTGCACCAACCGGATTCTGACGAACATCCTCGCCGTATTTTTCGATGGCCGCCGGCGAAATTGGGCTGACAAGGGGCATGGAGAGCGTTGCTGCGATGGGTGCGAAGGGAAATTTGAGTTCGATCTGGAGGGTGTAATCGTCTATGATTTTCACCTCCTTGATCATGACAATCTGGGAACGGAGCGGAACCCTCATTTTGGGCTCGAGGGCTCGGTCGAAGGTCAACTTGGCCGCCTTAGCATCAAAGGAAGTCCCATCACTAAACTTGACACCCTTTCTCAGATGGATGGTATAGGTCAGGCCGTCTTGGGAGACCTCATACCTGGTTGCCAAGCGCGGCTCAAGTTTCGCGTCAGGGGTCTGGTATAAGAGGGTATCGTAAATCAATTCGCACATATTCATGGGTAGAGAAGTGGTCTGTTCCTGAGGGTTCAGGGTATCGGCATCAATGCCGATGCCGATTCTGAGCTCACTAATTTGAGCCCAAGCAGACGGGACAAGGAAGAAGCCTGCCCCCGCTATTAACATGGACACAAAAACGAATGCTTTAGTAAAGATACCGACTTTTTTCATCTCTCTCCTCCTTTCTTTAATATAAGGTTTGTTGAACTCCCCCCGACCATTTACAACTCACACTTGTAAAACCGTCCCTCCTTCATAATAGCCATGATTTTTTCTTTATGCTGCAGGACACCGATGTTCTCAAGAGGGTCCCCATCGATGATAACGACATCAGCCAGTTTTCCCTTTTCAAGGGTTCCGATCTTCTTTTCCAGACCCAGAACCTCCGATGCCGTTTTTGTCGTCGCCACAATAGCTTCCATCGGGGTAAATCCTATCTTAACGAGTAACTCCATCTCTTTTAAATTCTCACCATGGCGGTTGAAAGGGGTCCCTGCATCTGTTCCCATGGCAATTGGGATTTTTGCCTTATGGGCTTTTTTGACGCTTTGCCAATGACTTTTCATGACGGATTTGGACTTTTCCACGGCAAAGGCAGGCACACCTTTTTTCGTCCCTGCCTTGATAATGTGATAGGGAGCGCTTAATGTGGGAACAACAAAGGCCTTCATCTCCAATATTAATTCTATGGCTTCATCATCTAAGAAGAATCCGTGTTCAATGGAATTAATCCCCGCCCAGAGAGCATTTTTGATCCCTTCAGTTCCTTGAGCGTGAGTGGCTGTTCGCCTTCCAGCCTTTCGGGCTTCTTCTACACCGGCAATCAGTTCTTCCAGCGTGAACTGAGTGGAACCAGGTTCCACGCCTTTGGTCATGATTCCTCCGGTCGCCATCAATTTGATCAGGTCCGCTCCAGCCTTGAGTTGCTCTCTCACTGCCGCTCTCACCTCGTCCATCCCATTCGCTTCCCGACCGAACTGCCATCCATGGCCGCCTGTCATGCAAACCGGTTTGCCACTGCAGAGCATTCTTGGCCCTTGAAGAATCCCTGACTCAATGCCATCCCGGATGGCAATATCTATATAGTCCTTTCCTCCCATATCCCTAACAGTTGTCACTCCGGCTTCTAATGTCCGGCGAGCATGGTCGGCAGCCTTCAAAGTAATCTGTGGAACAGAATCCTTTAAAAGAGAAGTTATCGGGTCTGGACTTCCATCCACGCAGATATGGATATGTGCATCGATCAAACCCGGAAGGACGGTCTTTCCTGAAATATCGAATACCGTATCTTTTTTCGAAGGTGGGTATTTCTTGGCGGGTCCAACGAACTTCACTAAATTTCCATCAATAACAACCGTTCCCCTCTCAATCACTTCTCCATTTCCAATGATGACCCTTCCATTTTTAAATAAGATTGCCATGTCCTCTCCTTAGTCCTTCGTTCATTGTCTCTATTCTCCATAGTGTAGTGTCTCAGTAATCACTTTACAATCCGTTCGTGGTGAGCAAGTCGAACCATGAACGGAACCCCTTGATTTAGTTCACCCTTCGACAAGCTCAGGGCGAACGGGGTATTTAAAGAAATGTTAGAAACACTACCCTATCTCCTTATCTCCCCATCACCCTATCTTGAAATATTGTATCGTCCCATCCGGATAGACAGCCACCCTTGCACTGTCTTTCCACTCCGCCCGTAGAAGCTCCAGAACTTCCTCCCATGTCTTTGCCCAGAGGATCGAAGGCACTTTGCCGAAGAAACAGGCTCCCACATGATCCTTGAAAGGTGAGAGGACGATAAACCGTTTCACCTTTGTGGGCAGGGGTTGAGGAAGTTTGAGCCCTCCCTCTCCGCATCTTCCGAACTCTCCGAAGAGATAGTGGACGACCTGGCCTGCCGGTTCATTGGCGATGATCACCAGGTCTCCTCCCTCCTCTTTCAACGAAGGAATTCCAATAAAAGGAGCGATGGCATTCTCGTTCGGCTTGGAATAGGCATTGACAATGGCGACATCCATATTCTTTGCCGGAGCGGTCGCATAGACCTCCTTTGCGAGCTTCATTCCTTCATGGTGTTCAAGGATGGGATCTCCGACAAAGAGGCCGGTGACCTCTCCCCGGAGGTTGAGGATCGCATCAATCTTCACATCGAGTCCGGCCATTCTTGTTGCCTCTTCGATGTCGAGGCGGGGAATGTTGCCATCGATCTTCCCCGGACCGACGCAGTCCGGATGGGTCTTGATCAGTCCGTGATTGTAAGCGATTGAATCCATATGAGCCACGCCTGGAAGGATGATCTTTCCTCCCCCTCCGAACCCGGAGAAGGAATGGGGAACGATACAGCCGATTCCGATCTTCAGGTCGCAGGCCATCACCTCTCGGTTGATGGAGATAGGGGTGCCTTGCCTCGTTTTGCCAAGATAGGTACAGAAGTCGAAGGGGTGATGGTTGTAAACCGGAAAACGGTCGAGTACCTCCCCACCAAGTTTCTTTTTGAAGTCAACCGCTGTGTGTGCCCCATGGGCTCCCAGGGCGGCAATGAAACGGATCTGGTCATCCTTGATTCCGGCTTGCCCAAGCTCTTTTAATACAAACGGTACGATCTGGGAAACCGGCGTGGGCCTTGCCATATCGTCAAAAAGAATGACGACTTCTTTCTTCCCTATGGCCAATTCATGAATGGGAGGAGAACCGATGGGATGGGAAAAGGCTCTCTCCATCTCCTTTAAACCAAGCCTCTTCTTTTCCCCGCCTTTCATCGGACGGAAGAAGACGGACCAGGAGTTGGGAAAATCGAGCTCCATCTCGGTATTCCCATACCAGAGAAGTTGAGGTATTTTAATCTTCATAGTTCGTAGTATTTAGTACAAACGCAATTTATTGCCATTGCTAAATTCGAGATTCCGAAACAAGTTCGGAATGACATGCTTTTTCTTGTCATGCTGAACTCGTTTCAGCATCTCATTTAATGCATCTGTATTAGTTCGCCCCGATAGAATCGGGGCGGGGAGTTCGGAGAAATGGGAATATTTCAAACAAAAACTCCGAACTCTGAACTCATAACTTTCATTTAGAGTCCGAGGTAGCTCTGGCGGATGTGCTGATTCTTCAGGAGGTCCTGGCCTGTTCCGCTCATCGCAATGGAGCCATTCTCTAAAACATATCCCCGGTGGGAGAGACTGAGGGAGTGGAAAAC
Organism: Thermodesulfobacteriota bacterium; assembly: GCA_030017685.1. Classification (GTDB taxonomy): domain Bacteria; phylum Desulfobacterota; class BSN033; order BSN033; family UBA1163; genus RBG-16-49-23. The sequence continues at coordinate 16,689 of JASEHH010000036.1, forward strand.
ATTCTGTTCCACCAGAAGGATGGTCGTGCCCTGTCCGTTGATCTCTTTGATGATGTCAAAGATGGTCTTGACCAAAATGGGTGAAAGTCCCAGGGAGGGTTCATCCAGCATCAGAAGGGTGGGGCAGGCCATCAACCCTCTGCCGATGGCAAGCATCTGCTGTTCTCCGCCGCTCAGCGTCCCTGCCAATTGACGCTTTCGTTCTTCCAGCCTCGGAAAAAGGTTGTAAACCCACTCCATCGTTTCCTTCTTTCTCTTCTTCGCCTTGGGAAACCGGGCGCCCATCTCCAGATTTTCGATGACGGTCAGAGAAGGAAAAAGCTGCCGACCTTCCGGCACCTGAACAATCCCCATCTCAACAATCTGCGAGGAGGAACAGACGTGAATCGGATGATTTTCAAAAAAAATCTCTCCGCCCTTCAATTTTAAAATACCGGAAAGGGTCATCAGGGTAGTGGACTTGCCTGCCCCATTGGAACCCACCATCGAGATGACCTCTTTGGATTGAACCTCGAAGGAGACACTTCTCAACGACTGAAGATCTCCGTAAAAGACATCGATCCCGTTAACCCTGAGCACCGGCAAACTCCTCTCCCAGATAAGCCTCGATCACCTGTCGATCTTTTACAATCTCTCCAGGAACCCCTTCTGCGATCTTCTCTCCATAGTTAAGAACCACGACCCGTTTTGAGAGGGCCATCAATCCCCGCATCACATGTTCAATCAGAAGGATGGTAATCCTTCTCTGATTCACCTCTCTCAACAGGCGGATCAATTCATCCACCTCGGTGGGATTCAGTCCTGCCATGACCTCATCTAGAAGGAGAAGCTTTGGCTCGGTGGCCAGGGTTCTCGCCAACTCGAGCCGTTTTCGATGACCAAGGGTGAGCCCTGAAGCCAGCGTATTTTTCTTCTCCTTCAATCCAACAAATTCAATCGTCTGAAGGGCCTTCTCTCTGGCCTCTTTAATGCTCTTTGTCCGGTTCAGGGCGGCCACGACCACATTCTCTAAAACGGTCATCTGGAGGAAGGGTTTGACCAGTTGAAAAGTCCTCACCATTCCCCTCTGACAGATCTGATGGGGTTTGAGATCCACGATATTGTCTCCGTCAAATCGGACCTCTCCTGAATCGACTTTGAGAAATCCGGTGATGGTGTTAAAGAGCGTGGTCTTGCCGGCTCCATTGGGTCCGATGATCCCTAAGATCTCCCCTTCTTCTAAATTCATGGAGACTTGGGAGACCGCCTTCAGGCCGCCAAAGCTCTTATTCACTCCTTTCAGTTCTAAGAGGGGCAACTTCAAACCTCCAAATCATATGTACTTCCTGACCCCCGGCTCACCGGGGAACCAAACAGGGTTGAAATTCCAAATACCAAATTGCAAATCCCAAATAAATCCCAAATTTCAATCTCTAATGACCAAAACGCCTTTCTTCTGTTTGGAATTTGGACCATTGGAATTTATTTGTTATTTGGTGCTTCTACTGCATAACCAAACTTTTGTTGCCATTTTGCGCACAATTTCATTTCTAAGAGACTAAGAATTTCAAACCTCTCATTTATGGAAATTTCTAAATTTCCTTTGAACTTCCCAACAGGGGCTTCAGAATCTTCTTGATGTATGAAAAAATCCCTCCCGGAAAGAAGAGCACCGCAGCAACTAAAAGAAATCCATAAATCACGACATGGATTCCTTCCAGTCCGGCCTTGGTAAAATAGGATCGAGCAATTTCCGAGAGAGGGGTCAACAAGAGAGAACCGATGAGAGGACCGAAGGGGGTCCCCAACCCTCCAATGATCGGCCGCATGATGATTTCGATGGAGACCCACATGGACATCACACTTGTGGGATGGAGGTAAAAGATGTAATTGGCATAAAAGGTTCCCCCCAAGGCAGCCAGAAAGGAGCTGATCCCGATGGCGATCATCTTATACTTGAAGGCATTGATGCCGATGCTCTCTGCCGCATCCTCGTCCTCTCGCAGGGCGACGAAGTACCGCCCCCATTTTGAAGCCTCTATGGCTCTGACTACGATCAGTGAAAAGACCACATATCCCAATCCGATATAGTAATAGGGAAGATTCCCCTTGAAGTGAAAATTGACCCACCCGGGCTTGAAATCAATGAAAAGGCCCATCATGTGACCCAGTGGCTTTAGATGGAGAGCGATAAGCCTCCCGATCTCAGCAAAGGCAATCGTTAAGAGGACGAAATAGATTCCCTTGAGCCCGAATCGAAATCCTAAAAATCCAACGGCCAATCCGATGAGGGTAGCCCCAAGGGCTCCGATCCACATGCCTATCCAGGGAGAAAGACCGAAATCCATGGCCAGTTTTGTTGAAATATAAGCCCCGATTCCCACATAGAGGGAATGCCCGAGTGAGATCGGCCCTGCATAGCCGGTCAGGACGTTCCAGCACTGGCCCAGATAAGCATAGAAGAAGATGAGGACAAAGACCCCGAGGATGTAATCGCTGACAAAAACGGGTAGAAGGAGAAGAATCAATAACAGGAAACCTAAAAGGAAATAAATTCTCTTCACTAACCTTTACCTCCGAAGAGACCCTGAGGTCGAAGAAGGAGAATCAAGATCATAATGGAAAAACTGATGACCTGTTTCAATGAGCTGGGGATAAAGATCGTCCCAAGGGACTCTGCCACCCCTATGATGAGACCCCCTATCATCGCCCCGGGAAGGCTTCCCATCCCCCCTAAAATGACAATGCAAAAGGAGGTCAGCTTGAATGGAAATCCCGTATGGGGAGAAATGGGTATGAGAGGAACCAGTAGAGACCCTGCCGCACCCACACAGGCTGCTCCGACACCAAAGCAGACAGCATAGACCTTGTTCACATCGGTCCCGACTAATAAAGCCCCGGTTCGGTTATCCGCCGAAGCACGGATCGATTTTCCCAAATCGGTATATTTCAGAAAGACGAAGACCAAAGCGGCAATGAGAATCGCGATCAGGAAGGCGAACAGCCTTGGGAGGTCAATCATGACCTTCCCTAACCACAAAGTGCTCAAGGAATACTTCGTCTGGGGACTCTGAGGGTCAGGTCCCCAGATGAGCTGGGCAAGATTCTCAAGGACCATCATTGTCCCGACCATTGCAATGACCTGCATGGCTTCATGAAAGGGCATGATGCGATTGACGACCGTCCTCTGGATGACATAACCCATGACGAACAGACCGGCAGCGCTGACAAAAAAGGAGAAGAAGGGATCGAGCCCTGTGACTTTCAGGATGGTGTAGGAGAAATACATTCCCCATACCAGCATGGCCCCATGGGCGAAGTTGATGACCTTCATCACGCCAAAAATGAGGGAGAGGCCTAAAGCGATCAGGCTATAGACCCCTCCCATCAAGAAGCCGGAAATGGTGAGTTGTAAGACGTAAGAGAGATCCATTCTCATCTCTCCCAGAGTTGCGGGGTTGGGAAGATATAGTCGGCCTCGGCAGCATCCTTCGGAAGCACCACTTTAATCTCCCCTTTCAGGATCTGGATCATAGCCGAGGTGGCATTGAGATTGTCTCCATTGGCAGCGAACTGAACCGGACCACCCACCATCGGATTCTCTTTATAGTCCGTCTTTCTCAAAGCCTCGAGGAAGTCTTCGGGTTTTGTTGACTTTGCCCGCTCAAGGGTGTCGGCAATGACCATCACCCCTAAATAGGCGTATCCGGAATTCGTATCCACGTATTTTCCCGGGTAAAGTTTGGAAAATCTTTCGTTGATCTCTTTAAATTTCGGACTACGGGGATTGACCCAGGGGACATTATTTAATACAAAATCGGCTAATTTCCCCATATCACGGATAAATTCGGGTTCATAGAGTCCTGGTGCTCCGGGGCTCGCGATTCCAAGGATTTCCACCCTCTGTTTAAAAAGCTCCCGGACCAAGATTTTTGCATCTCCAGGCCTGGTCACCGGACAGAGGAGATCGGGTTTGGCGGCCTTGATCTTGGCCACCTCAGCAGAAAGGTCTGCCACACCCACGGGATATTCGATATGTTCGACAACCTCGACATCAAAGGGCAATTTTTTGGCTTTGACATAATCAACCCATCCCTTTCCTTGGACTCGGCCAAAGAGGTCACCTGTATTGGTGACTGCGATCTTTTTGACGCTTACTTTCTTCTCTTTCACAATTTGACTTATGTATTCACCCATATTCTTCATAAAAGTTGAGACGGTGGGGAAGCATCGGAAGGTGTATTTGTAACCTTTCTGTGTGATGACATCTGCTGCAGCGATATCGATCACAAAGGGAATGCCTCTTGCCTCGCAAAGCGTTGCAATGGCCATGGCAATACCGCTCATGAAGGGACCGACAATGCAGACCGCCCCATCCTTAATGAGTCGCTCGGCCTCCATTCGTCCAACCTCTTCTTTGGCTTCGGAGTCGCCTAAAAGTAGTTTCAATTTTGCGCCCCCTATCGACTTGATGCCGCCCTTGGCATTGATCTCATCCACGGCCATCTGATTGCCCCTGCGGCAGGCAATTCCTATATCTGCAAGTGGACCCGTGACAGGTTGGACCGAACCGATGAGGATCTCTTTGGGCTGTGAACGTATAATGGTAGGGAATCCTGAGATTGCCGTGGTGGCACCCACAGCCGCCGAATACTTCAAAAACGTCCGACGATTCATCTTCTTCTTCATATAAGTTCCTCCTTTCAATATTTGGGAATAGATGACTGAAAATGGTGAATGGATTCTTCTCCCTATCCCCTTTTTTTATGGTGGTTAATCTTTACAAATTTCAACACGGTTGTCAACCCAAAAACGCTCTCGGATAATTGGCACGGGCCTTTATTCTGATCTATGGAGCTCGCTCAGATGAGACCGTCCGTTTCCCATTCAATCCCAAGACCACCATTCAAAGCCTTGGAGAACGGCTTGCACAGCTCCGACTCCGTCCGAGGCAGCTCATTTCATCTTTCATCATTCGGAACTTCGAAATCCGGTATCAATTTAGTTGTTTGAAATCGTCTTTTAAAATCCCTCCCAACCTCCCTTTTCCAAAGGGAGGAAAAAGGATTTCCCCCTTTTGACTCGCCGCGCATGCGCTGGCGCAGCGGGCAAAGGGGGATGAAGGTCGTTGCGACTCGAAGCCGAGGGGATTAGATATTTTTTTCAAAGCCCTAAAGTGATACCAAATTTTCAAAACGTTTTCTCTTGGTTTGGGTCATTTGAATTTTGAGAATTCGTCCTTGTTTCGAATTTCGGATTTCGTGCTTCGGATTTAGAATGTCTATATCCGGATGGGGAGTTCGATGAGGAAGAGGGTGCCTCTGGGTTGATTGTCCCGGACACGGATATATCCGTTGTGGTCGGCGACGATGGCATTGACAATGGTCAATCCCAGTCCTGTTCCGCTCTTTTTTGTGGAATAGTAGGGTTCGAAGAGCTTTCCCTTGTCTTCTTCGGAAATCCCGCACCCGTCGTCGCTCACCTCGAGGCGAACCATCTGGAGTTTTTCGTCATAACTCGTCTGGATCTTGATCTCTCCTCCCTTATCGATGGCAGCAAGGCTATTCTTGATGAGATTGATCATCACCCGCTTCATCTGATCCCGGTCGAGGTTAAGGATGGGAAGGTCGTTTGAGATAAAATTGAACCGGACATCCTTGTGGGCCTCCTTAAAGAGGACAAGGGTCTCCTGAACGATTTCGTTGAGACGATTCGGGGTGGGATTCGAAGCCGGCATCCGGGCAAAGTTGGAAAATTCGTTGACCATCCCCTTCAGTTCTTCAACCTGCTTCACAATCGTCCGCGTGCATTCATCGAAGACGGTCCCATCCTGTTCGAGTTTCTCCAGGTATCGTTTCCGCAACCGTTGTGCAGAGAGTTGAATCGGGGTTAATGGATTTTTTATCTCATGCGCGATCCTCCGGGCCACTTCCCGCCAGGCCGCTACCCTCTGGGCTTTCATCAGTTGAGTGAGGTCATCGAAGACCGCTACAAAACCGAGCGGCCTTCCCTCTTCATCCTTCAGGGTTGCCAGATTAATCAGAAAGGAGAGCGATTTACCCCCGACCTGCACCGTAAGCTGTTTTTCAATCGAATCTCTCTGGGAAGATTTCAGTTCGTTTAACAACTCTTCGATTCTCTCCATATACTCCTTTTCGAGCACCTCTGAGAACCTTCTCCCCAGAACAGCCTCTCCCTTCACCTTCAGCATCTGCTCCGCAGAAGTGTTGATCGTGGTGATCATCCCCCGATCATCAATGGAGATGACCCCCGCGGCCACATTCTTCAGGACAATCTCCATATATTTTTTTCGCTGTTCCAGCTCGACACGGCTCACCTGAAGGTCTCCGGTCATCTGGTTGAAGGACTGGACGAGCCTCCCGATCTCATCGCCGGCCTTCATCTCGATTCGGAAGTTGAGATCTCCTTCGGCAATTCGGTGGGTGGCCTCTGCCAGCTCCTTAATCGGAACGGTGATATCCCTGGCCAGACGAATGCCGAACCAGATCGCTGAGAAGACGATGAGAAGAGTGACCATCAGAAGGGCCATCATATAACTGAACTTGATCGGCTTTTTCAGGACCTTCAACTGCTTGTAATCGACAAAGGCCTGGGAGATCTCGCGCATCTTTCCCGCAAGGCTCTTCGGCATGAAGTGAGAAGCCGCCACCACACCGATCACTTCTCCTCTATCCGATGGATGGAAGACCGGAGCAACTCCTGTGATCATTTCTCCCTCTCCAACCGGCAGCGTCCTTGATATCTCCTTCCCTGAAAATCCCACCTCCAATAAGTCTTTTGGCGGAGAGATGGAGATGGCCTTAAGCCCAGGGTCTTCCACCCTAATGAATCCTTCCCCTCCCTTAAAGAATAACCCAAGGGCGCTCAGGTGGTACTCCTGCCGTTTCAACTCAAGAACCTCCCTTAGAGATGCCAGCCCCGGTTCTCTCTTTAAAATGCCCTGTTTGGTGAGGTGGCGACCAATCTGCCGGGCTGAGGAGACGGTATTGTTGGAGAAATCACGGTAATAGGTCTGTGCCACCTCCAGAGACCCCTGCAGGGACTGCTCCACCTGAGCCTTAAACCAGTGCTCCACGCTGTTGGTGATAAATCCGACAGCCACAAAGAATAGAAGAAAGGTGGGGACAAGAGTGAGGGTGATAAAGGCCACCACCAGCTTGGTCCTCAGTTTGGCTCCGAGGACTTCCCGCTTTCGTTCAAAGACCAGTTTGACAAGGTTTCGAATCACCAGAAAGATCAGAAGGAGGATCAGGATGATGTTGATGTTGATAAGACTGAAGACGATGATATTGTTGGCGATCGGAATCTGTTCGGCTACCTGGGGGATCTTCATCTCAAGGGTGGTGAGGATGACGATCACGACAGTGATGACGCCGATGATGATCAACTCGTTTCGTCGTCTTCTCTGGTCTGGGGAAAGTTCCTTTCTCATAATGGAAATTCATTATTCGCCCTTCGCCACGCTCAGAACGAACGGTTGGCTCCGGACAAGCCCTGTCGAACCATCAACGGACTTACAATACGGTTTCCTTATAATTGCCCATGGCCGTTTGACCGCTCCCGCCTACCGCAGGCAGGCACGAACCATGAAATTAGTCTGCGGGTAAGGTTAAGGTTACGGTTACGAAGCCCGCCCTGTACCACATTAGGTTCAGGGCCCGTTTCGTAATTCGGTAACGGTTACGTAAAAAGAATTAAAAGACAATCAACGTAGCCTTTTATTTACGATACGGGCCTCGTTACCCTTACCTTTAGACTCTTATTTTCTAACTAAAATAGGGGGAATCGAAGGGGACTATAAGCCGAGTTCTGTATTCTAATCCTGCCGACAGGCGGGATCAGAAGGACGGCCATTTATCTGGGACCCTGATTGCTCAGGGCCTCAAGCGACCTTACCCGTCCCGCCTTTACTCCCGATGGGTCTCCATCGGGAATAAATTTGAATGGGCTTTTCTTATCTCCCAGCATATCGTGGGAGAAACGGGACCTATTTGGTCTTGCTCCGGGTGGGGTTTGCCAAGCTGCTCCGATCACTCAGTGCACTGGTGAGCTCTTACCTCGCCTTTTCACCCTTACCCACCGAGGTTCACGCCTCGAAGTTCGGAGTTCAAAGTTCGGAGTTAAAAGTAATAAAACTCTTAACTCTTCACTCATAACTCACAACTCCCCGCTCTTAGCGGGGTAGGTGGTATTTTTTCTGTGGCACTTTCCTTATCCCATCTCTTTGGAGATGGAACCGTCCGCGTTACGGACCACCCTGCCCTGCGGAGCTCGGACTTTCCTCCCCCCGATCATCTCCCCTTACGGGCGATGACGAGGAGCGGCCATCTCTTTCCCTTCCAATTCCCCCTTTCTCTCTTTCCCTGGCGATCCTCTTCTCAATTGCCAGATTGGCAAGAAGATCAGCCTCTTGATTCTCTTCCCTCGGGATGGATTCGATCTTAAAGGAGTCAAACCCCTTTATATTCTCCATCACCTTCCTGTGGAGAACTCTCAGATGAGGCTCCTTCACACGATAGACGCCCTTTACCTGCCTTTCGATCAATTCCGAATCCGTATAGATATGGATGGACTCTCCTCCGAGTCTCTTGGCTTCCTCCATTCCTAATAGAAGAGCTCCATATTCCGCTTCGTTATTGGTCTTATGCCCGAGAAACCGTCCTTTTTCTGCAATCCTCTTTCCCTCTCGATCGGTGACATAAACCCCGGCGCCTGCCCTTCCCGGATTTCCCCTTGAGGCGCCATCGATAAAGATGAAAAGTTCGAGACTGTTCCCGGCAGGACCCATCCTCTCTTTCTCCTTCACTTCTTTTCTCCGTTTCCATCCCAGTGGAGGATCCGATTACAATTGGGACACCGGATGAGGGAGAGGTTCTTTTGAACTTCGATGAACATCTGAGGAGGAACATGCACAAAACAGCCCTGACAGGTCTCATTCCTGGCGCTCACCATCCCGATTCCCTGTCGCTTCTCCCTCAGCATATTATAAAGTTTGAAGAGTTTAGATTCGACCTGTTTCGACAGGGCCTCCTTCCGTTCTAATTTCTCCTTCCAGAGAACCTCGCCTTGGCCCATCTTCTCCTGGATCCCTCTCTTCTCTGCTTCGACCTTCTCCAGGGTGATGGCGATCTCTTTCTCCCGTTTGGAGAGCTGCTTCTTGAGCTCCTCGACCTCGTCCATGATGAGCAAGATCTCTTCTTCCACCCGGCCCACCGCTTCTTTGAAGGTTTCGATCTCGGTTAGAATGGCCTGATACTCCTTATTGGTCTTCACTTCCGACATTCTTCCCTCTGACCGCTTGATTTTGTCCTGCTCTCCAATGAGATGTTTCTCTTTCTGCCTCCGCTCCTTTTCCAGTGATTCGAGTTTTTCCCTCTCCTTATGAATCCTCTCTTTCTCAAGATTCCGTTTTTCATCCAACTTCTTCATCTCTTTGGGATAACGGTCTCGCTCTTCCTCGATATTCTTCAGGTCGAGATCGATCTTCTGGAGTTCCCAAAGAAGTTCAAGATGTTCCCTCAATGGCGGCCCTCCCTCTTATCAATATTTTGTAACACTTTAGTTCTTTGAAAAAGTTATCTCATCCCCCTTTTCATAACCCCCCCAATCCCCCCCTTATTTTAAGGGGGGAGAAAGGGGGGTTACTCCTCCCTTTGGTAAACAGAAAGAGCGCCCCGGAGGGTGCGCTCTTTCTCTGTCCTGCATGCCGGATTTTTTTATCTCCGGGAAGCTGATGGAGATCACCTTCCTTCTTCCCAATGGGCCCACCTGGGTTCGAACCAGGGACCTTCCGGTTATGAGCCGGTGGCTCTACCAACTGAGCTATGGGCCCTATGATCATTATATTCTATCCCCTCAAGGTGTCAACCCCATCCCAATTTCGGAATGCTGATTGCGGATTGCGGAATGCCAATTTTAATTCCGCATTCCGAATTCCCCGCCTGCCAAAGAACGTATTCGGCGGGCAGGCGAAATCCGCATTTGATATCAGGCTTCAAGAAAACTCTTCAATTTCTTCGCCCGGCTGGGATGTCGGAGTTTCCGCAACGCTTTGGCCTCAATCTGTCTGATTCTTTCCCGCGTGACCTCGAAATCCTGCCCCACCTCCTCGAGAGTTCGGTCGTACTTCTCTCCGATCCCGAATCTCATCCTCAGGACCTTCTCCTCTCTGGCCGTAAGAGTCGAAAGAATCTTCCGGGTCTGCTCCACCAGATTGGTATTGATCACCGCATCCATGGGAGAGACGATGGCCTTGTCCTCGATGAAATCTCCCAGATGGCTGTCCTCCTCCTCTCCGATGGGGGTCTCCAGGGAGATCGGCTCCTTGGCGATCTTTAACACTTTCCTCACCTTATCCAGGGACATCTCCATCTTATCGGCAATCTCTTCCGGTGTGGGCTCTCGCCCGATCTCCTGAACGAGAACCCTTGAGGTCCGGATCAGTTTATTGATCGTCTCAATCATATGAACAGGGATACGGATCGTCCGGGCATGATCCGCAATGGCCCGGGTGATCGCCTGGCGAATCCACCAGGTCGCATAGGTGCTGAACTTATAACCCCGCTGGTATTCGAATTTATCCACCGCCTTCATCAAACCGATATTCCCCTCCTGGATCAGGTCGAGAAACTGAAGTCCTCGATTCGTATATTTCTTGGCGATGGAAACGACCAGCCTCAGATTCGCCTTCACCAGTTCGCCCTTGGCCTCCCTGGCCTTCGCCTCCCCGACCACAATGGCTTTCACAGCGGACTTCAACTTCTGGGCGGTTAGACCACTCTCCGTTTCCACCCGGCTGATCTTCTTCTGGCTGTGTTTTGCCAACCGGTCGATCTCCTGGAGATCGGCCTTGTTGAAACCTTGATCCTGGAGGAAGATCTTCGCCTTGGACTTTCTCACCCTGATCTTCCGTAAAAGGGTTCGTGCTTCCTGTACAGAGACCCCTGTGGTGTCTTCGGCTTTCTTGATCTCGTTCTCCGCCTTCTCCATCCGGATGAGCAACTGTTTCATCTTCTGAACAATCCGGTGGATCTGGGCATCTCTCAAATTGATCTGTTTGAGAAAATCGATGATCTCCTCCTGTTTTTTCTTCGCCTGAGCCTGAATCTTCTTCTTTGAAACACCCTTCTTTTTCAAAGTCCGTCGGATCCCCTCTTCATTGCGCCGGATCCGTTCGATCAGATCCAGAATTCTTTTCTTCTGAATTTGCTCCTCTTCGACGCTCGTCTCCTCTTCGTCAATCTCGTTGGTCACTTCCCGGATCTCGATCCTTCCGGCTTTGATGGCGTTGCCCAGATTGAGGATCTCTTTGACGGCCATGGGACAGGTCAACACGATGCTCAACACTTCCCTCTTGCCGTTCTCGATTCTCTTCGCAATCTCCACTTCACCCTCGCGGGTGAGAAGAGAGACCGATCCCATCTCACGGAGATACATCCGGACAGGATCTGTTGCCCTGCCGAAACCTTCTAACGTCAACTCCTCCTCATCCTCTTCTTTGTCCAGTATCTTCTCGGCCTCCACCTTCAGGCCATGGAGGTCCTCTTCCACATCAAGGTCCATCTCATCAAACATCATGAGGACATCGTCGATCTGATCGGAAGAGACGATCTCGTTAGGGGGAATTTCGTTCGTCTCATTAAAATGGACGAACTCCTTCTCGTTCCCCAGTGAAATCATCTCGTCCATCTCCTTCGCCTTTGTCTCTCTTCCCATCCCTTGCTCCTTAAGCCTTTGGAAGGCTGCCCTTCAAGCGCCCCTTCTCCCTCTTCGCCATTTCCTGCCGCTCCATCAAGAGGGCATCGAGCCCTCCCCCCTCCTTCTGTCTTTCAGCTTCCTTAATCCTCCTGAGCAAATCGCTCTCATCCTTCCTCGATTTCCTTCTCCGAATCTTCTCAATGCAGTCTTTTAAAATCCGTTCCCGTTGATCTCCTTCTACGCCGCTCTCCTGAAAGGCAAATTCGCAGAGCCTTTCCTTTAGACCCTCATTAAAGCCCTCCAGCGCCTCTGTGAGATCCAGCTTTCCCTTCTTCTGAAAAATCCCTTCCAGTCCCTGGCCCAATCTCTTCAGGAGAGGGCTCTCAAATTCATCCAGAATCCTCTCCCCTGAAATGGTCGGAATCAGTTCGGGGTGGTGGATCATGAGGCGAACCACGATCTCCTCGGATTTTGGTAAACTCTCTTCGGGCGGTCTCTTTTTAAGGCCTTCTGCGGGTCTGGTCCGTTCCGGAGGAGTGGATTGGATCATCTCGTATAAGACCGATTCCTTAAGATCCAGCCTTTCGGCCAGAGCTCTCACATAGAAATCCTTCCGGATCTTTTCCGGGATTCTTCGGATCATGGCCATTCCTTCCTTCGCAATGCTCACTTTGCCATCGATCGATTTCGGATCATGGGTCTTCATCAACCATTCGAAAAAAAAGTCGATGAGCGGAATGGCTTCGGCCAACCTTTTTTCAAAACCCTCCAGATTCCCCTTTTTTAGAAAGGTATCCGGGTCTTCCCCTTTTGGAAGGAGGATGGTCTTGCCTGTCACTTCCTCTTCTAACAAGAGGGGCAGGGTGCGAAGAGTAGCTTGAATCCCTGCTGGGTCAGGGTCGAAGACAGTGATCACATTTTTCGTATATCGTCTCAGGGTCCTGATTTGCTGGGCCGTCAGGGCGGTCCCAAGCATGGCGACACTGTGTTTTAATCCATACTGGTGGAGGGTCAGGAGATCGAAATAACCTTCGACGATGATCACCCCATCCCTCTCCGAAGCATAACGCCTCGCCGCCTGGAGGCCATAGAGAACCTCCCCTTTGTGATAGAGGCTCGATTCCGAAGAGTTGATATATTTGGGTTGCCCCTCTCCGATCAATCTCCCTCCGAACCCTACGACCCGCTGATGAAGGTCGAAGATCGGAAAGATGATCCTCTTTCGGAAAGCGTCATACCAGCCTTCCTTCTTCTTCGGAAGGATCAGCCCCAGTTCCCATGCCAGCTCCAGTGGAACCTTCTTCTCTATCAGGTGCTGAACCAGTCCATCCCACCGCTCGGGAGAGTAGCCCAATCGGTGTTCCTTGATGATCTGCTCGCTCACGCTCCTCTGAGAGAGATATTTCCTCCCCGCCTCGCCTTCTCCCTTCTGGGTCAAGAGGTCGTGGAAATAGTCCGATGCCAACTGATTGATCCGGAAAAGGACTTCCCTCTTGGCCATCTCCTTCTTCTGAAGGGGCGAAGATTCCCGTCGCAGAAGTTTAATCCCGTATCGCTTTGCCAGCTCTTCGGCGGCTTCCGGAAATGAGAAATGGCCTGTCTTCATTAAAAAAGCGAAGACATCCCCTCCCTCTCCACACCCGAAGCAGTGAAAGATCTGCTTCTCCTCGTTCACCATAAAAGAGGGCGTTTTTTCCGAATGGAATGGACATAATCCCTTATGGTTCCTTCCGGTCTTCTTCAAACTGACATGGTCTGAGACAACCTCCAGGATGCTGGCGCGGTCCCTGATCTCTGAAATCTTCTCCTCTGAGAGAAACCCGTTTGCCAAAGACTCTTACCTCAACAGTTGCAAAAAAACAATATCGAAACCGGGTGGGGGTGCTGGCAAAACCTTGCAGCGGCACCTTTGGAAGTTGGCTATATGCGTTTTTAGGCAAAACCGGGACTTCACCTAAAGTGAAATCCTCCGTAACCCTTCCTTTTCGAAAAACCCGCAATTGCAAGGGTTTGGAAGTACCCCTGCCCGGGTTCGATATTGCAACATCTGGGTTACCTCAGCTCAACCACCGTCACCCCGCCGCCGCCTCTCTGAACCTCAGCCGGAGCAACCTGTTTCACCCCCCGGT
>JASEHH010000140.1 GCA_030017685.1 Thermodesulfobacteriota bacterium
GAACCAATTATACCCCGTCTCCCTGTGTCCAGCCGCTGACTTATGGGACACGATCGGCGGAGCGAAGCGGAGGGGGGAACGGCCTGCGGTTCAGCCGCCGCCGACTCTTGCAAGACGCGCCACGCATACCCGCGCCGAAGGCGGTCGGCTGCAACCGCTTGTTGGGCGGCGCCTTGAATTGAAAGTACAAGTTCAATCTCATCAGTGAGCAGTCCAGCCACCATCAACGACTACCACTGAGCCTGTCATATAGGACGATTCATCAGAGGCCATGAAAACAATGACATTGGCGATTTCTTCGGGCCGTGCCAGTCTCTTCAGCAAGGTTTTACCTACAATGCTTTGCCGTTCTTGTTCGGGATTCGATGAGTTTTCAATGATCGCTTCCAGCAGAGGGGTTGAGACCGGGCCTGGTGCAACACAATTGACTCGAATCCCATCACCAGCATGGTCAATCGCCATCGCTTTGGTTAGCTGCACCACTCCACCTTTCGAAGCGCTGTAGGCCGCGATTTCTGAACCGCCCACCAATCCCAACTCAGAGGCGACATTGACGATTACGCCGCCGCCATTACGCTGCATTACTGGGATCGCTGCTTTAGAACATAGGAAAACCCCTTTTAGGTTGACATTCATCAGGTGCTCCCATTCCGCTTCGGTAGTTTCTGTAATCTTCTTGGTCAGTTCTATTCCAGCGTTATTAACCAATACATCTAGGCGGCCAAAGGCAGCAAGTGTTTTCTCTATCAAGGCGGCCACCTGAGACCCGTTGCTGACGTCTACTTGGACAAAGAGCGCTTCTGCTTGCCGCCTGGTTATTTCACTCACTTCTTGGTGGGCGTCCTTTATATCAGCCACAACGACTTTGGCTCCTTCACTAGCAAAACGAATAGCAGTTGCTAAACCAATGCCTGATTTAGCGCCAGTGATGATGATGACTTTCCCTTTCAGTTTCATCTGCTATATCTCCATGAGGCCAGGCTTGAGTAATTCCATTGAGCGGTGCAAGGTAAGCCGCCCAACGATAAAAATCAGGCGCGGGCCAATGGGCTTGCCCGCAGGTCCCCGCGCCCCTTCCCGTCGCCTGAATTGACTGGTTCGCCTTTAGATTTTTTATACATAGTTGCCTTTACCAACAAAAAGGGGGTGTCTCGCTATTTCCTCAAATATTAGGGTGGCGTTTGTCCCTTGATACTAAGAATTTCGTAATATTCTTCAGAAGAATGAATTTTACGTAGTTCATTGACAAGAAAATCCCTATCAATAGTTTCATTTCTACGAGATAGTACAGCCAAAACAAAAGCCTCGTCATCGCCGAACTTACTAATTGACCATCCAATTCCACCTTTTAGAGGGCACTTTGGCCAAAATGCCACCCACCGCCAATATTCGTATAAAGCTCCACTCTTTTTACGTTTGATGTTTTGATCAAGACGAACTCCAACTACTCCAGAATTGTTTCGTTTTGTCATGCGTCCTTTGGAAGATAATTTGGATGGAAGATTCTTTTCCCTTCCTTTTACCCACCTTTTTGCAGCTTGCTCAGCTTTTTCCCATGAACCATACTCTTTGAGTGTGAAATTCTCTTGATACCTTTTTGAGTGGCGCATAACTCTCGCCATTACACATTTCATTGGGATATTTTTGGTTATACTCATTCTTTTATCCTATAGGCGAACGTCAAAATCAGCCGGCGCTGCAAGCGATCGGCTGATTTGCTTCGTTAGGCCATATCTTTGGTGCTTCATTCCGTAATATGGCTGTCCCTATATTCATGTCTCTGCTTCCTCTTGAAAGTGAAGCTCGAATAGACATAGCTCCTTGTATGCCTCGCCGATAAGATCCGTAATTCGGCAAAGATCTTCGAGTCCCATATTGACAAAATCAGTGCGAAGCCCTTTCTTATGTTTGGCAGTTGCTTTGATCCTGATTATAGCGTGTGGCTCAGTGGAGCTGGATTGCGCTCCCCAAACCGAGTGTACAACCGTATTACGTTCTTGCTCCGCCTTAAAAAGCAACGGCTTTACGCGCTCAAACTGTGCAACATAATCGTTGTCTTTGCCCAATGCGAACAAGAGGAGAGAACTGAGCGTAGATACCAACTGTCGGAAGGACAATTCAGCGGTCATGATGGTGCCGAGTTCGTATCGTCGACTGCCTGCTGTAACGATCTTGCCAATGATCTCGGCAAGCACTTCATTGCTTATGTTGATCTTCACATTATCTCCTGGTGCCTAACGGCGGAGTTGAGCGGAGTCCACGTAACGCAGGCACCGCCCCTAAGGGCGGAGGCGGAGTGAAGTGGACTTCCGCTCGAACGATTTGTTAGCGCCGTGCGAGTCAGCGCACGGCGCGGTTTCGCATCTTTTTGCGAAAAACAAATCGTTCGAGCGGAACCGCAGGGACGCTCAACTCCGCCGTTAGCGCCGTGCGCAGCACGGCGCTAACAATTATTGAACTGCAGGGTGTAATTTCCTAAAATACTATATTTGCTAATCGATTTTGTCAAACAAATTCTAGGGACTTATTAGAGTTTAACAGAGGGGCAAGCTTTTATTTTTTAATGTGATTTCAAATGGTTCTTGTTTTGTGTAATGTCATCGACATCTTTCGGCCTTGAATAATTTGTTTAAAAATTAATGTTATATTGCATATCATTAAACCCTCTAATTCAGTATTTATAAACAATGATGGAAAAAGCAGCGGGGCATTATTCTCACAAGGTAATAGAAGCCTTCCTGAAGGCAGGATTATCCAAAGTGGGGGGAGAATTTATTTTCTATGAGAAGCCGAAAAAGCCTTTTTGGTTTGAGCCACCCGTTTCACCTTCCTCACCAGAAGGTAGATCACTGATCCAACGACAAGAAGGATGATGATTATTGCACCGAAGGCGATCCAGGTGACGTAGGTGCCTTGTGAAAGGAGGGAAATCGGGTTCCAGCTCGGCTCTTTGGTAATCCTTCCGAGCTTCCCTTTATATTTTTCAGGGATGTCGGGGATCCCATCCCCATCCCTATCCGGGAAACTCCTCACATAGTCCATCAGGACAACCCATTGTTTGAGCTCCTGGATGCCTGGTTTCTTTTTATCCACATCCACCCTCAAAGGCAGGAGGAGATCGAAGGGATTTCCTTTTGGCTTCTCAGAAACGATTGGGTTGCCATTTCTATCTTTTGGGACGATTTCAAGGAGACGGTAGGTAAAACGGCCCACGAAATTGAGAAAGGTCGCATTGTAGAGGTTGGCGGCGACCCGGTAAAGGGCCCTGTTCGATTCGGAATAATCGAAGGGGACATATCCCTCTTCCTCGCTTCCGATCCGGATGTCAGTCACGCGATCGAAGAGCATCCTGTTTGGATTATATGTAAATTTGACTCCGGAGACCTGGAGGAAATATTTGTTTCCCTTTTTAGGGTAGATGCTCGTCACGACCTCAAGTATTTTTTTGATCTCGTGGCCGTAAAGATAGCAGGTAATGAAGGGGTATCCCATGCTTTCGTCCCCCCTGCTGATGCCCAGGGGCACCGCGCGAAAAAGGTCGCAGACGGCAATGTCTCCGGTCCTTCCTCTGAGGAGGTCATCCCTGATAGCGCCATTGGATTCAATGGCAACGACCACTTTGCCGGCAGGGTCGTTTCTGTCATAGTCGATCCTGTTGACGGCCCACCTGATCGAGTCGGCAATCAGGTTGCCAAGATTGGATTCTTCGGGCTTGAGCGTCAAATCAAAATCTGTCTTTGCAATCACTTTATAGAAAGAGAGGTGAAGATCCTTGAGAACCGTTTTGTCAATGGCACCGATATAGGATTCAATTCTCTTCTGAATTTTCTCATCTCCGGGAATGCGATCGTCAATATCGATCAGATCATATCCCTTCAACTTCACCTTGCCGTTCTCATAGGCCAGATCGAGGACTCCCACATTCTTCCCGTGGGCATAAGCCTGAACGATGATGGTCTTGTCCACGACAAGGGGTCTGGCAAGTTTTGTATGCGTATGACCGCTGACAATGATGTCGATTCCCGGAACTTCCTTTGCCAGTTGTTCATCCTCCGAGCGGGACTTCTTCTCCCAGAGTCCGCTGTGCGAGAGACAGATGACCATATCCACCTTTTCCTTCTCCCTTAAAATCTTCACCATCTCACGGGCTGTTTCGATCGGGTTTTTGAATTTGAGCGGCCGGGCAAAGGGTGAGACCTCAGCCGCATCCTTTCCCATGATCCCGAAAAGACCGATCCGGATTCCCCGAACCTCTTTCACGAGGTAGGGTTTGACCAGACCTTTTTTAAAGACCTCTTCAAGCGAATCGTCCTCGCTGTCCTCTCTGTTGAAAATGGCGCTTGAGAAGACGATCTCCGGCAGTCCCCCTTTTTGGTGGGCAGAGGTGATGATTCTTGCCAGCCCTCTGGGCATGAGGTCGAATTCATGATTTCCCAGCGTGATCACATCGTAGCCCATCTCTTTCATCAGACGGAGTTCCACGGCCTCCTCCCTTGAAATCATATGAAAGAAAGAGCCCATAAGAAAATCTCCTGCATCGAGGACAAGGGAAGGGTTTGTCCGCTTTGCCTTCTCCGATTTAATGACCGATGCGATCCTTGCCCATCCCCCCACGGTTGTATCGTCCCCTGTTTTTAAAGGAGAATAATCGAGATTGGACGGGAGGCCCAAAAGATGGGAATGCATGTCATTCGTATGGATGAGGGTGAGCGACCTTTCCTTTCCAAAGAGAAGGGAAGGGAATAGAAAAAGGGTTATCACCAGTATCGATAAAGATTTTTTTGATAATTTCACTTTTCCTCCTCCTTCCATTCAGGCCCAAAGGCAGTCAGAATTCGAATGGTCCGGCTTCCGATCATGCATTCTGCGGGAAGACTCCCCACGTGCTCCCCATCTGCAAAGATCTCTCGAGATTCATCGGAAACAATTTTTATGCTTCGGCCGGATTTCATGATGATTTTCGGATGGGAGATATGGGTTCCTTTAAATACTTTTGGAAATTGTCTTAAAAGCTCCCACTTTGAAATCTCTTTAACGATGCAGATATCCAAGATTCCGTCGTCCATGGTTGCCTGGGGAGCGATTTTCATGCCTCCTCCATAATAAGGGCCGTTGGCCACACTGACCATCATCACACGCTCCCTCAGGCAGTGATCATCGATCGTCATTTCGATCTCAAAAGGTTTAAATTTCTTAAGGGCTTTCAGCACACATACCGTATATCCCAATGTCCCATTAAAATATCCCTTCCCATCATTGGTTAACTTGTTGACCTCGGCATCAAAACCCACATAAGCGATGCAAATGAAAGGTTTCCCGTTGATGGTCGGGAGATCGGATTGATAGACGGATGGGCTGGAGGGAAGATCGCAACTCTCTTTTAGATCCATCGGAAGGCCGGTGTTTCTGGCAAAATCAATGCCCCTTCCGCAGGGGAGGAATCCGAATGGGAGATTTGTTTTGGCGATTGCCGGAAGGGCGTCATGGACGGTTCCATCTCCCCCCAAGAGGAGGACGGCCTCCATCCCCCCGGCCGGGGCATTGAGGATCTCCTGACGCATCTCCTCCGGTGATTTCGGGATAACGAACAGAAATTCGTGGGGAGATTCAGAGAGCCAGCGTTTGATCCTGGGTAGAAGACGGAGGGTTTTTCCTCCCCCTGCCGCAGGATTGACGACCACCAATATTCTCATCTTTCGATCTGCTCCATCATATAAACGGCCCTGTTAAATTTTCGCCTTTTTCATCACGAAGAAATAGAAGTAAATAAAATTGATGACCCCGGTAAATGCCAGGCAGATGAACATCGTCTGAAAGTTGGTCAGGCGCAGCACGATGCCCATGATCACAGCGCCCAGCCCAATTCCCAGATCAGAGAGGGCTGTGAATGTCCCCAGGGCCGGCCCCCGGGAGGGACCGGCGAGGTCGATCGCATAGGCAACGAAGGCCGGGAAGGCAAAGGCATTTCCAGCGCCCCAAATGATGGCCACCAGAATAAACATGGGTGTTGTTTTCGAGAAGGCGAGGATGGCCGTTGACATAATATAGGTAAGGAGGCAGGGGAAAATCACCTTTTCTCTGCTGTAGAGGTCCAATATCCTTCCACCAAAAGTCCGGCCCAGAATCAGCATGACTGCAAATGCCGCAAAGAAAAGTCCGGGATTGCTCATTCCATGCTTCAGAGCATAAAGAGGGAAGAAAGCGGTTAACGCTCCCCAGATAATATGAGTGAAAAAGGCCATGATGGCAGGAGGAAGAGCCTTTCGGGAGAGAAGGGATCGATCCTCCGTTGGTGGTGCCTCCGGAGCATTTTCCCCCCTCTTTTTCAATCGGGTGGAGAAGAAGAGGGAGCTAAGGGAGAAAGCCGTGCAGACCAGAAAGAGAAAGGTGAAATTGAAGCGGTTGATCAGAAACATCCCGAAGGAAGGTGCCAGTGCAAAAGCAAAATTGAAGGCGAGGAAGAAATAGCTGAGGCTCTGCCCCCGGTGGGCCTCCGGACTGATATTGGCGATGAAGGTGGTCGATGCCGTATAGAAGAGTGCAAACCCAAATCCCTGAAGTATCCTGATCATTAAGAAAGGCCAGAAAGGGAGCAAAAAGATATAGGCGATGGAGCAGAGGATGAAGAGGAGGGCGCCCCCGAGCATGAAGTTTCTTTCCGGGATTCGTGAAAGGGCCCTTCCGATAAAGGGTCTCAGGATGAGAGAGGAGACGCTGGAGATTCCGATCAATATGCCGATCTCTGCTTCGGCGGCCTCCCGCCTTGCAAGGTAGATCGGAAGGGTTGGGATGAGAATGAAGAGGGAGGAGGAGAAGGTCAGTTGAGCAGAGAAGGTGAGAAGAAAATCACGG
>JASEHH010000141.1 GCA_030017685.1 Thermodesulfobacteriota bacterium
TGATCCAATGCCTTTTTAAATTCGCTAAATCCCCAATGAGGCAGTCGTTCCCGGAAGAAGAAGGAGAGGTTAGATGTTGAGTCGATCCTTTTACTCCAATCGCCCAAAAGGGCAGGCTCCGGGGAGGGGAAGGTGCCGTGGGGGATATCTATTTTTTTTCCGAATTTGTCGAGCACCTCATGGCCCGTAATCTTCCCCTTCTCATCATAGAAGATCCTGCTCACCATGCCAGGGTTGACTGTAAAAGTTAATGGTGAAATAGGGCTTTTAATCAATCCCAGGTGATAAAGTTCCTGCAACCCCGCATCGCTTCCTTGCTTCTCAGAGCAGATGATGCTGACAAAATTCTCTCCATCATCATAGAGCATGGTCACATTGGGCCGCAGTAATGAAGGGTCGATGATATCGAGCCGCTCGATCACACGGCGATAGGGGTCGATCCGGCCGCATAGGTATTGATAGGGGCCATCCGGAGCGCTCTCCAATTCCACCTCCTGCACGCTTTCAAAACGCTCTTTGAGCTCAGAGGGTAATTGAGTCAGGTTCCAACCTGTAGTGGGAGAGAAAGATTCAACCAGGGCATCAAAAGGGTAATGGAGATACTGGCTGATCAGATGGAGTTTGAGAGAGGCCACTGCTGTGTCTGTTTGAGCCAAAGGGGTTAAGTTGCATTGGGAGACCCGGTTGAGCATTGTCTTGTAGTTGGTCGTTTCACCATTATGGGTCAGGGCTGTATGGAGCTCGGTAAAAGGATGGGAGTTCATCTGATCCACGACAGAGCCGGTGGCGAGCCGCCGGTGAATGACGCTGACCGGAGCATTGGGAAGTTCCCATGGGATGTGCCGGCCGTCGGTCTTCCAGCAGCCGGAATTTTTGCCACAGGACAGGACAGCCACGTTCTTCTGCTGATGGTCTACATAATTCTCTTTTGTGATCCTGCGGCTGAGCCGGTAGATATATTCATCCTCGGCCTCCTGCAGGAATGTCGTATGGTGTTGATAATCATTTACACTCAAGTGCTGGTAACGCAACTGGAGAGGAGGCCAGATCTGGTCATTCAGGAGATCCTCTTCTATGAAACGGCGAAGTTCATCCTTGCGGACCCGCACAAAGAACCGGAACACATCGCCCGGATCTTTCTCCCCAAAGAGACGAAAATCTCCTTCTTCGCCTTGAAAGCCGCCCCGGTACGGGATCCGGCATCTTTTTAAGTCGCCCTTGTAATCGTCCACTTCGAGGCCTTTGAAATGCTTTTCGATGATTTCTTGCATCATCTTCAAACGGACGTCTAAAACCTTTCTCCTTGCTTTTTGCCGGATCTTTCGAGGATGTTGCCCGAGATCCCGGGCAAGGTGTTCTGCCTCGACATCGTCTTGCAAGATGCCTTTCACCAAGAGGTGAAGGGCATAGTGATTGAGGTGAAGCGGATAACACCCTCCCTTCCAGATTCCAACTCCATCCATCCCCCGGTTGGCCATTCGATCCAGCATCAGATCCATCACCTGGCTCGGGATGAAACGGTTCGATACAATGGCTGCAACCCCGCAATCCGAGGGAGGGGGCGGAGGGGGAACCATGGAGGGTTGTAAATGAGGGATCTCTTTGGGTGCCCATTCGAGTGGAGATTCAGCCAATGAAAATATTTCTGTCCGGCGGCGATTGTTCTGAACCCTTTCCTCAAGCAGAGGCCAATGGATACAGTCATAACGGCCCCGGAGATCCCGGATGTCTTTCATGCCCAGGGCGGCCAGCGCTCTAATGGTCTGGGCCTGGAGGATTGCGCGGAAATTAATGATCTGCCGGGTATTGATCTCGACATTCCGCAACAACTGCATCTTAGGTTCAATCGTGGAGATGCCGCTACGGCACCCTGACTCACAGTTTCGGTCCCGGACACAACCAATGGCCACAAGGTCTGCCGTGCCCAGAACCACTCCGTCGAGTCCCAGGGCGATTCCTTTGATCACATCTCCCCAGGTGCGGAATCCGCCGCTTCCCATAAAGACGACGTGATCTCTCAGTCCGGCGTCCATCAGTTTTTCATGACAGATGGGAATAGCATATTCCATGTGCATGCCCATCTGGCCTTTGATGATGTCCGGAGCCGCCCCGGTTCCCCCCGAGGTCCATCCAGCCATACTTCGATCGTCATCTGATTATCCCTGGCAATGCGAGCCAAACCCGAGACGATGAATTCAATGTCAGGGGAAGGGGAGACTTTGATGCAGATGGCTGCCCGGCGGTTGATCATGCGCACCGCATCGATGAAAGCCTTCACATCCTCAATCGAATAGCAGTTGTGAAAAGGGAAAGGAGAGATGAGACTTACGCCTTCAGGCACTCCCCGAAGTCTTGAGACGAGACCGAAAACCTTTCTTCCAAGAAGGTGCCCTCCAACACCCTGTTTGGCTCCCTGGCTGTAAGCAATGACCACACGCCTTGCGCGGCGTATGGTTTCCTTGGTCACTCCGAAAAGCCCCGTCTTGAGCTGGGTGGAGATATAGGGCTCCTCTCCAGAGGTGACAATAGGAACAAACTGAATCGGCATAGAAGAGGGATATTTTTTTAAGATCTCACCTATCTCCCTATATTCGGGGAACAGGGTTTCTTTTTTTTCAGAAAGACGGATCACTTCTTCCACCGTAATAAGCTTTCTTTCCTCCATCACACGGCCCAAAAGGATGACTTGCCGTTCCGTCAGCTCAAGAGGGTTCCACTTTGAATCAAGGATATAGAAGGTGGGATATCCGCCTTCTCCTGTATCAAGTTGGGTCTTGAGGGCGCGGGTTGCCAGAGCCCTTGCGCGCCAGGTCCCGGGACCGATGGATCCGATGGACATCCCGGCCCCGATAAAAGGGGTCTTGAGCCGAAACCCTGGCGACAACTGCAGGGCGGTCGAGACTTCATCCGCTCTTTTTTCAGGAATATCATTAGGGTCCTGGTTGAACCGGATCTTTATTGTGTCGAAACCATCCCCCAGCTTGCCGCATGATTCCACGTTTTTCAAAAGAAGGGTTTCTCGATCGCCGCCCGCCATACGGCCCACAGAAGAAATGAGCGAGGCCGGCCAAACATGGTCTTGGTCGAAGATACGATAGCACGGAGGCGGCAGCTTCGCGTCATAGAAACGATGGGGGAGAAGAGTGGGTTGGATCATCTCCTTTAATTGACTGTAACGCCACCCATAATCCGCCATGAGACCTTCCCGATCGATCCGTTCCCTGTTTAACTGTTCGTTTCGCTCCTGGCGATAAGGGTCGTGGAGGATGTCGTAAACCCTTTCCTCCAAATCGTCAAAGATCACCAGGCGGTTCTCCTCGCCCACGGTCTTCTTGATGTCCTTGAATCCGGAGGCCCCCAGAACCTCGGTGATCTGGACATTCCAGACCCGGATCAGGTTGGTGATCCGTTTGAACAGCGTCGGTCTGTCGTGAAGCATCCGGATCCGTTCCCCCTCCAGAAACTTTTGCCGGGCCATTGGATCGGCGGCCAGAAGCACGGGCCAGTTGATCTTGACACCATTGGCGCCCCGCTGGATCGTCTTCTGTGCATCTGCCGCAGATCGGATGCCGCCGGCGGCGAGGAGGGAGAACCGGTGCCGCATCTTTTCCTTGACCAGGAAACGATGAACAGCAGGAATGGCGTCTGTGGTGGGGTAGTATCCCTTTTCCGGATCGTATTCCGAGTTGAGACAGAGGACATCAAAGGGTGATTCGAAGAGAGATTCAAGTCTCTTACGAAAGACCGGGGAGGGCCGAAGCTCTGAATCAATATCCTCACTGTCAATGTTGATCACCGCGCAAAGGACAGTGGAGTTGTGGAAAAGATCCTTTATTTGATCGCTCCATTCGAGAACGGTTTCGTCTATTTCGATTTCCACCAGATCGAAAGGATGGGTCTTGAGCGGTCCGGGCTGTTTTCCCCCGATGAGCAATCTTTTTATATCGTCTGTTTTCAACCGGGGGATCAGGGTATGGGCCTTATAGTCCATTTCCGGTTCCAGACGTTCGATCTCCTCGAGCCGGAGGGTCATTCGGGTTCCCATGGTATGGGCTGCCTCAAGCGTCGCCTCCAGCAATTCCGTACCCCCATCCATGGGCATGGGCAGAACATCGAGAAGGATCGGGGTTTTGAGCGTAATGAGGCGAGGGGCAGGAGTCTCAATCTTCTCTTGATTGAAGGCAAGAAATTTGGGCCGCCGGCCCAACTGAATCGCAATGGCATCGGCTGAGCTTTCGTAAAGAAGGTTCTGGGCAGGCCCGACGATGTGGAAGTGGCCGAAACGAATGGAATCATTTCCGGAACCGCGATGGGGATCTCCCTGGCCTGTTCCTGAAACAGGGATCTTCCCGGTAGTTGCTTCGAGGTCGATATGGGTGATGACCTCGCTGTCCCAGTAGGGGTCATCCAGTCGGAGATAGTCGGGATGCAGTTCAACAGAGGTGGCCGGTCGTCTGTTTGCAATCTGGGGGCATCGTTCCAGGCAGGCCCCACAGCCGCGGCAGAGCGCTTCATCAGCGATCACGACACGACGGGGATCTTGATCATCCCGCTTCCGGACGCTGTACATGCAAGCATCAACGCAGGTCCCGCAATGGAGGCAATGTTCTTCGTCGATGAGGACACGGTATCTTGGAAAAGTCTGCCGCTGTTCACGAATCTTCTGGTCGAACCCTGTTCGAATCACATCGAGGAACCGGCAGAACTCCGGGCTATTTTCCACCTCCTGGATGAAGCGAATCACTTCCTGAATCGGGAAGTCGATATATTGAGACAGATATTTTTCAAGATCTTTGTAAAGCCGGCGATGTTTTAGATTGACCTGGCATTCCTCATCACAGCGGCCGCAGTGAAGACAGAAGTAAAGGGGCAACACCTTTGACAGCTCGATCTTCTTCGTCTCTATCGCCCTTTTCATCGTGAGAAGTTTGCCTCTGGCTGTGAAGGTTTCATCTCTGGTCGCGCGATAGGCCGGACATCGAGAGACACAATTGCCGCACTGGGCGCATGAGAGGACATCATTGGAAATTCCTTCAAGCCCCTGGGAAGTAACCGGCAATTGCCGTCGAAGGGCCTTCTCCGGAATGAAGGAAAAGAGCCTGAAGAGGAGCCACTGCATAGCAGTAAGTTCGAGATTAAAGATGTCTGAGTGGAAGATCATTTTCTGGAGAGGGCCAAGTCTTCCGGAAACAGTAAAAAACTTCCCCGGATTGAGGATTCTTTGAGGATCCACTTTTTTCTTATATCGAACCAGTTCCTTGACCTCTTCCTTGGAATAGAGGTCTCGGAGGAAGGGAGTGTTCCATATCCCAAGACCATAGGGTTTCCCATGGTAAAATTGAACGGCCAACCTCACCATCATCGGGACGAGCATGAGGTCTATATAGAAGACGGCCTTCCTTCGGTCAGAGGTAATCATGGCAAGAAATAGGACCTGATCTTTATTGATGAGATGGGAGGAGGGGTAAAAGGTTACGCCCAAGCGCTTCCCCCACTGGCTTATTTTTTCTTCATAGTCTGCCACCTGATCGAGCGGCAGGATCACCTCCGTAGCGAGAAGAGAAGGCCCGAGGTGTTTGATGGACATCGGAAGGAATCGTTCCTCCCAGAGAAAATGGGCTGATTCTTCATCAGCTATTCGAGTTCCGCCTTCATCAAGATAGAGTTTAAACAGTCGGGACTGCTCCTGATCAGCAAAGGTGATGAGAACGAGATTTTTATCCCCGATGGCCAGCCTCCCGTTCGATTGCGCCTTAAGGATGCGTGTCAATTCGGTATGGTAAACGATGAGATCATGTGGTTTGATCGATGGATGACGGCTAAGTTGACTCACAAAGGCATACGCATTGGAGATCTTTTCAAAAGTGATGAGAAATGGGAACCATTGCGATGGTTGTCGTCCGACCTTCAGGGTGGCCCTTACGATGATTCCCATCTGGCCTTCTGTAGAGAGGAAAAGATTCATCTCAGGATCATCTGCCTTCAGATTTAGAACTTTTCCGTCAGGTGTGATGACCCGTAGGGAGATCACCTGATCTTTTACCGGCCCGTGATAAAAAGTGCCGAATCCCATTCCGCCCGTGGCCATCCAGCCTGCAAGGGTTCCGCCCTTGCCGGAGGTCATGGTGAGAAGGGTGAGGCCATGGCGTTCGAGTTCTGTGTGGATATCAGCAAAACGGGCGCCTGGCCCTACGGTCAACCGAGAAGCTTCGGGATCGACCTCAATCGTATCCATCGAACTGAGATCAATCACTATCCCTCCGCGGGTGGGAACAGCTCCGCCATATCCCCATGTTCCAGCGCCCCGGACGGTTAAGGGAATTTTATGTTTGCGGGCAAATGCAAAGATCCCCGGGAGGTGTTCTTCAGCAGCAGGCTGAAGAATCAGATCGGGAAGACTTTTGAGCATCAGGTCCCGGATCAAAGGCGGGAGGTCCACATTGAGGTCATTGCGGTAGTATTCGAGTTTTTCGGGATCTTCTATGGCCTTCAGACCGGGATTGCGCTGTAAAAAATCTTCAAGGTATTTTTTCCAGACTATTTTTTCTTGCCCCTGCTTCACTTTAATCAACCTCAAATTTAGTTGTCCTTAAAGATTGTCCACGGGTTACGGTTACGAAGCCCGTTTCGGTTATCGGTTACGGTAACGTGTAAAGAATTAAAAGACGATAAACGTAACCTTCTATTAACGATACGGGCCTCGTTACCCTAACCGTTAGACTTTTATTTCTATGTAACCCTCTATAAAATCGGCAGATACTTTTCCAGTTCGAACTGGGAGACATGGGTTCGATATTGATCCCATTCGATCTTCTTGTTCTCAATAAATTTAT
>JASEHH010000037.1 GCA_030017685.1 Thermodesulfobacteriota bacterium
TTTGAATCTGATCGGAAGCTCGTTTTCGCTTATTCATCGGGTCCTCGCCATCATCCATCGATATCCTATTGCCAGCGAATCTGTCCAATTGATCCAGATTATAATGCAGGTGAAATAGGGGGTCAAGGCAGGGAGAGTTCTTTGATAGAAATCGATTGAAAAAATTGAGAATTCTTGATACCCTATCTCAGCATAGTCGGAACCAAACAGGTTCTTCAGTTGATAAAATTCGAAATTCGAATATCGAAATCCGAAACAAATTCGAATTTTCAAAATTCAAATTTCCCAACCTCTTGATTTGTTTTGAACATTTGAAATTTGGCTATTTGAGATTGTTTCGAATTTCGGATTTTGTGCTTCGGATTTAAATCCGCGCTATCAAGAATAACTTTGTTGCCATTTTGCAAACAAATTTTACACATAACGGCCTAAAGGTAAAAGAAGGGGGTGAAAAAACAGAGATGATTCGATTCTTGTTGGGAGTGGCGGTTGGCGTCCTTATCTTCTTACTCTTCATCTATTTCGGCGGTGGCCAGGTCGTGAAAAAGGTCGGTGAAGGTTTAACCGAGACGGGAAAGAGGATGGATCACCTTGAAGAGGTGATCAAGAAGGAGAGGGATGAGGCGGGAAAGGATATTAAGAAGAAGATCCTTAAAGAGGAGAAGGAAGTTCCGAAGAAGGGTCAGTAGGTAATAGAGAAATCCTTAAACTCTCCAGCAAACTCCTCCCAGATGACACGGACATTGGTTACCCTCGCCTCAGAGGGTCCTCGATGGCACCACTGGATCATCTGTTCTACCTTTGCCTTATCTCCCTCGAAAAGGGCTTCCACCCGGCCATCCCTTCTGTTCTTCACCCAGCCCTTCAAACTTAGAAGGTAAGCCATCTCCTGGGTATGGGCCCGGAAGAAGACCCCCTGGACCCTTCCTTCAACAATGACCCGCACCCTGGCTTTTTCCATAACAATTGTTTAGAAAATAAGGAGTTCGTTCAACGGTAACGGCAACGAGGCCCGTATCGTTAATAAAAGGCTACGTTTATCGTCTTTTAATTCTTTTTACGTAACCGTTACCGAATTACGAAACGGGCTTCGTAACCTTAACCATAACCGATTGGCCCTAAACCATTTTTATTTTAAAAATTATCACAGACTCCTCTATAAATCAATAAACTGGTTAATCATGAAAAACAAGCTTAACTTGAAAAGGAGAGATCGAATCAATTAGAATTGATACATTTCTGCTTTTAGAGGGGAATGGGAAAAGAGAATGAAGAAAATCTATCTGGGCATCGATGTCGGCTCAGTCAGCGCCAATACGGTCATCCTGAATGATCGGGGAGAAGTATTAGAGGAGCATTATACCCGGATCAAGGGGCAACCTCTCAAAGCGGTCCAGAGAGTTTTAGAAGAGATCCTCAGCCGCATTCCACCCGAGCAATTTCACAGCCTTTCGTTTACAGGAACCGGAGGAAAACTTCTCTCCGAACTCCTCGACGGTCATTTCGTCAACGAGATCATCGCGCAGGCCAAGGCGATTCAACATTTTTATCCTGAGATCAGGACGATCATTGACATCGGAGGAGAGGACTCGAAACTGATCTTTATCGAAGAGGAGAATGGCCATTTCAAGATCGGTGATTTCTCGATGAACACCCTCTGTGCGGCTGGCACAGGGTCTTTTCTGGATCAGCAGGCTTCTCGATTGGGTCTGACGATTGAGGAGTTTGGCGAGCTGGCTCTCAAATCCCAAAACCCACCGCGCATCGCAGGACGATGCAGTGTCTTTGCCAAATCGGATATGATCCACCTTCAGCAGATCGCCACGCCGGACTACGACATCGTCGCCGGTCTCTGCTTTGCCCTGGCCAGAAATTTTAAGAGCAACATTGGCAAGGGAAAGATCTTTGTCAGACCTGTCTCCTTTCAGGGAGGCGTGGCCGCCAATGTGGGAATGAAAAAGGCATTCCAGGATGTCTTGGAACTCTCGGATGGGGAGCTGATTATTCCGAAGTATTTTGCCTCCATGGGAGCCATCGGTGCGGTCCTTGTGACCCGGGAAAGCGAACAGTCTAAAAGGGCAGGGACATTAAATTTGACGCCCCTGCGGGATTATCTCCAGCATCATCAGGAGAAGGAGATACCTTTAAGTCCCCTCTGCCTTTCTTCGAAACATGTTTCTTCACCCCCACCCTCGCCCTCCCCCGTCGAGGGGGAGGGTGTGCAAAGTGTCTCTCCCATCAAGGGGGAGGGGGTAGGGAGTGTCTCCCCCCTGCCTACCGTACCGTTCGGGCAGGCAGGCATCAAGGGGGAGGGAAGAAAGTTTGATGTCTCTCCCGTCGAGAAGGAGGGAGGTGTTTCTGAAAAGATCGAGGCCTACTTAGGTCTGGATGTGGGTTCGATCAGCACCAATCTTGTGTTGATTGACAACAACAAGAAGGTTCTTTCAAAGCGATATCTGATGACTGCGGGCAGACCCATCGAAGCCGTTCGCATCGGCCTTCAAGAGATTGGTGAAGAGATTGGCGACCGGGTGGAGATCAAAGGGGTGGGAACGACCGGTTCCGGTCGTTATCTGACCGCAGATTTTGTGGGTGCGGATCTGGTTCGAAACGAGATTACAGCCCAGGCCACGGCCGCAGTTCACATCGATCCGGCTGTGGATACGATCTTTGAAATCGGGGGACAGGACTCAAAGTATATCAGCATCGATAATAGGGTGGTCGTCGATTTCGAGATGAACAAGGTCTGTGCCGCTGGGACAGGCTCTTTTTTAGAGGAGCAGGCGGAAAAACTGGACATCTCGATCAAAGAGGAGTTTGGAAACCTTGCCCTCTCTGCCGGAGAGCCGGTCAGGATGGGGGAGCGGTGTACGGTCTTCATCGAATCGGACCTCGTCCATCACCAGCAGAGGGGCGCTCCCAAGGATAACCTCGTAGCCGGCCTCAGCTATTCCATTGTTCAAAACTATCTGAACCGGGTGGTCGGAGACCGCCGCATCGGAGACCGGATCTTCTTCCAGGGAGGCACGGCTTTTAACAAGGGGGTGGTGGCCGCCTTTGAAAACGTTCTCGGAAAAGAGATCATCGTCCCTGAAAATCACGATGTGACCGGAGCCATCGGTGTCGCCATCCTGGCGATGGAGGAGCGGACATGGGAGCGTTCGGGTTTTAAAGGGTTCGACCTCAGCCAGCGCCGCTATGAACAGTCCTCCTTCGAATGCAAAGGTTGTCCCAATCTCTGCCTCATCCGAAAGGTGAGCGTGGAAGGCGAGAAACCCCTCTTCTACGGGAGCCGTTGCGAGAAGTATGATGTCATCAAGCGGACAAAGGGATCAGACCTCCCCGACCTCTTCGAGGAGAGGGAGAGGATGCTTTTCGCCTCTTATGAAAGGGAGGAAGATCTTCCGGCCGATGCTTCGGAGATCGGAATCCCAAGAATTCTCTACCTCCACGAGATGATGCCATTCTGGAAAGCCTTCTTTGCGGAGCTGGGTTATCGCGCCGTCCTCTCCGATGCGACGAATAAGGAGTTGATCCGGAAAGGGGTGGAGAATGTTGTGGCGGAGACCTGTTTTCCCATCAAGGTAAGCCATGGCCATGTCCTCAACCTTCTTGAGAAAGGGGTGAAGAGGATCTTTTTGCCGAGCATTATCAACCTCAAGTCGCCCCATCCTGAAATTCCAATCAGCGTGGCCTGCCCCTACGCCCAGGCCTTTCCCTATGCGGTCCATTCCTCCATCGATTTTAAGAAGGATCATGTAGAGGTCCTTCAGCCCGTCTTCCATTTCCGGTTCGGAAGGGATCATCTGGAGAAGGAACTGGTCGATTTCGGAAAGTCACTTCACCGGGGATCGAAGCAGGTGAAGAGGGCCTTCGTTAAGGCAGAGAGGTTTCAGGCCCTCTTCTACCAATCGCTCCTCAACAGGGGAAAAGAGATTCTGAATGAGATCGGGCCCGATGAAAAGGTGATGGTCATTGTGGGAAGGCCTTATAACTCCTGCGATCCCGGGGTTAATCTTGAGATACCGAAAAAATTGAGGGATCTGGGAATCCTTGCCATCCCCATGGATTTCCTTCCTCTCGATTCAGTCAAACCGACCGAAGATATCCAGGAAATGTACTGGCGATACGGACAGAAAATCCTCTCTGCCGGGAAGATCATCAATGAAGATCCGAGACTCTACGCGGTCTATATCACCAATTTCGGTTGCGGTCCGGACTCCTTCATCATTCATTTCTACAGGGATCTCTCAAAGGGGAAGCCCTACCTTCAATTAGAGATCGATGAACACAGCGCTGATGCAGGCGCCATCACGCGTTGCGAAGCCTTTCTCGATAGCCTGAAGAATGTGAAGCTGACAACAACCGTTTCTCAGAAACGGCAGAAGCTGATCACCGACCGGACGAAAAAGATCTACATCCCCTATATGTATGATGGCGCCTTTGCTGTAAAGGCGGCCTTTGAAGCATGCGGGGTGGAAGCCGAAGTCTTTCCCGAATCGGATGAGGAGACCCTCTACTGGGGAAGAAAGCTCACCTCGGGAAAAGAATGTTATCCCTGCATCCTCACCACTGGAGATATGGTGAAGTTGGTGAAGAAACCTGATTTCGATAATGAGAGAGCGGCCTTTTTCATGCCTTCCGGAAACGGGCCCTGCCGATTCGGGCAGTACCATCGGTTCCATCGCCTCGTTTTAGATGACCTGGGGTTTGGACATGTGCCCGTCTACGCACCCAATCAGGACGAGACGCTATACAATGACCTGGGCATCATGGGCTCCCAATTCGCCCGCCTGGCGTGGCAGGGAATCGTTGCGGTGGACCTTCTGATGAAGAAGCTCCTGGAGACCCGTCCCTACGAGAAGGAAAAAGGGAAGGCCGATCGGATTTATGAGGAATCATTAAGCAGAGTTTGTGAAGCGATCCAGAAGGGAACGGATCTCAAGGAAGCCCTTCACAAAAGCCTGGAAGGTTTCGGACGGGTTGAGGTGGATGGACCCGGGACGAAACCCCTGATCGGAATCGTGGGAGAGGTCTATGTCCGGCTCAACCGGTTCAGCAACGAGGATGTGATCCGGAAGATCGAGCAGTTCGGAGGCGAGGCATGGATGGCTCCCATGACCGAATGGATTCTCTATGTCAACACCATTTCAAAGAAGAGAAGTCTCAGGAGGAGGTCATTTTCGAATCTTTTAAAAGTCTATCTCACCGACTACTACCAGAAGAAGGATGAACACCATCTGGAAAAGGTATTTAAGGGCCAACTCAGAAACTTTGGGGAACCCAAGACCAGATCGATCTTTAAGAAAGCCAGGCCTTATATTGACTCCACCTTTGAAGGAGAGGCGATCCTCTCCATCGGGAAATCGATCGATTTTGCCAAAAGGGGTGCAAGCGGCATTGTCAATATCATGCCCTTTACGTGCATGCCCGGAACGATAGTCAGCGCCCTTCTGAAAAGGTATCGAGAGGAGAATAACAATATTCCCATCCTCAATATGGCCTACGATGGGCAGGAGCAGACCAATACCCTGACCCGCCTCGAAGCCTTCATGCACCAGGCCAAAGAGTTCCAGTGCAGAAAGAACAAAAAGGTTTAACTAGATGATATTAAAAGAATATTTTTCTTTCCCCCATGCTTGTTAAAAAAATCACTTTTCTATTGAAATTCTTTTTTCAGGGTGGTATATAGGAAAAGTTTAAAATTTCAGGAGGAAAACTGAAATGGATAACTGGACATTTGGAATTACGATGATAGTGGTCGGAATGGGAGGCACCATTTTAACCATGTGGTTTCTCAGTTTTTTAATGAGCCTGTTGAAGAAGGCCTTTCCCTACAAAAAAGAGGAAGAAGGGAAGTAATTTCAAGGAGGGTGAAATATGTTTGATGCCATTGGAAACGGATTAAACGGACTGATTGCCGGATTTACCAACCTTCACTGGTCAAATCCAGTCATGATCGGTTTGGGTTGCCTTCTCCTCTATCTCGCAATTAAGAAAAACATTGAACCCTTACTTCTTCTTCCCATTGGATTCGGATGCATTCTAGTCAACATCCCCCTTGCAGGGTTGATGGAAGAGGAGGGCTTTTTAAAGACCATATACGATGCAGGCATAGCTACGGAACTTTTTCCACTGTTCATATTCATCGGCATCGGCGCCATGACCGATTTTGGTCCTCTTTTAGAAAATCCCAGGATCTTTCTCCTTGGTGCGGCAGGTCAGTTCGGGATTTTCTTAACCTTAGCGTTAGCCTTGGCCCTGGGCTTTTCTAAATTAGATGCGGTTGCCATCGGAGTGATCGGCGCCTGCGATGGGCCCACAGCGATCTATGTCTCCTCTAAATATGCCCCCCATCTGTTAAGTGCGGTCTCAGTGGCAGCCTATTCCTATATGTCGCTGGTTCCAATTATTCAGCCTCCCATTATGAAATTTCTCACTACGGAAGAAGAGAGAAAGATCAATATGGGGGCGGTGAAAAAAACGGTTTCAAAAACGACCAAGATCCTCTTCCCCCTGATTGTCACGGTCATCGGAGGCCTTATCGCACCCAAAGGCTTGCCACTTCTTGGAACGATCATGTTAGGAAACCTGATGAGGGAGAGTGGAGTGGTAAGCCGGTTGACCAAGGCCTCTGAAAATGAGATTGCCAACATTGTCACGCTCCTCCTGGGTATCTCCATTGGGGCAACCATGGATGGCAGAAACTTTTTAACACCTCAGACGCTAATGGTTCTCTGTCTGGGTTTTATTGCCATCTGCCTCGATACGGTCTGCGGTGTTATGTTCGGGAAATTGTTGAAGGTTCTTTCAGGCGGGAAGGTCAATCCCCTCATAGGAGCGGCCGGTATTTCAGCCTACCCCATGGCCGCCCGGGTGGCTCAACGGGAAGGCCAGAAGTATAATCCCAAAAATTTTCTCCTGATGCATGCTATGGGAGCAAACACCGGCGGCCAGGTCGGTTCTGTGATGGCTGCAGCTGTTATGCTCTCAGTACTAAAAGGGATGGGAATTATTTGATCTAATCATTCTGTAGGGGCGATTCATGCTTGCACGCCGAAGTGCGGTGTTTCAGCACGCAGGCATGAATCGCCCCTATACACACTCAATCGCCGCCGAAATGTTTCGTTGGACCCTCTTCAAAGGCCTCATTCACCCAGTTCAATGCGGCGATCATTTTGGGGAACCCGATCGTCGTGAGACTTAAAAGGACAACATGTTGAATCTCTTCGGGAGAGATCCCTAAGGCGACCGCCCTGCGGGTATGGGATTTGATGGCTCCTTGCGACTCTGAACCGATGGCAATCCCTAATTTGACGAGTCTGCGCATCTTCTCATCGAGGGGGCCGGCGGCATGGCAAAGGGTGGCGAGTTTCTCGTAGCCTTTCTCAATCTCTGGAAACTCCTTCTTAAAACGTTCGTAAGAAATAGGCAAATAATCCATATCTCCTCCTTTCTTTCTCAACGCAAGAATTGGTATCGTTATTCACCGGGCGGCATCTTACCACATCTTTCTTTCTTTTTGTAGAGAAAAAGAATGTGACCATTGACCCCAAAATGGTTTTACATCCTCTGATTTTAAGTCCTTGCTTTTTTACCCCCATTCATAATATATAAATGTTCCATTAGACCAAATCCCTTTAAAGGAGTGACATCCCTATGGCAGAGAGAGCATGGCATTCCATTGAGGCCACACAGGTATTAAAAGAACTGAATACGGACCCCCGTCATGGTCTCACAGAAGATGAGGCTAAAAGACGGCTTGAACAATATGGCACTAATGAGCTGAAAAAGGAGGAAAAGGCTTCACCCTTCACCCTCTTCCTCAACCAGTTCAAAAACATCCTCGTCATTATCCTTCTTATTGCGGTCGTCCTTTCGGCATTAGTCGGAGAAGTAGTCGATGCGGCGATCATCGCCGTCATCGTTGTCTTCTGTGCGGTTCTGGGATTTGTTCAGGAGTACCGGGCAGAGCGGGCCTTGGAGGCATTGAAAAAGATGCTCACCCCGACGATCACTGTGCTGAGAGGAGGGAAAGAAGAAGAGGTTCCATCCAAAGACCTTGTGCCGGGAGACATCCTGCTTCTTGAGGCAGGGGACAAGATCCCTGCGGATGCGAGGTTGGTTGAAAACCACTCCTTAAGATGCGATGAGGCTTCTCTCACAGGGGAGTCCGTTCCTGTTGGCAAGGAAATCAAGCCCTTGCCTGAGGAGGTGCGGGTCAATGATCGAAGAAATATCGTTTTTACAGGCACCACCGTGACCTACGGCAGGGGTAAGGCTGTGGTTACATCGACAGGGATGCTTACGGAGTTTGGCAAGATTGCAGAGGAAGTGATTTCAGTAGAGACTGAAAAAACTCCTCTGGAGAAGAGAACAGAAGAGATTGGCAAATGGCTTGGCATCATCGCCCTTGCGATCTGTTTTCTCGTTGCAGGCATCAGTGTTGTCAGGGAGTTTTTGGTTGGCAAGATTGATCTTCCGTTCATCATCACCATGGTGATGTTTGCCATCGCCCTTGCCGTGGCTGCTGTCCCCGAGGCCCTGGCCGCCATTGTCACAGGAGCGCTTGCCATCGGGATGAATCAGATGGCGAAAAAAAATGCACTGGTCAGAAAGATGACTGCGGTTGAGACCCTGGGCTGTACCACGGTGATCTGTTCGGATAAGACGGGGACGCTCACCAGGGGAGAGATGACCATCAGAAAGATATTTACAGGCGGCCAGTGGATTGAGGTGACGGGTGCGGGCTATGCACCGGTCGGTGAATTTAAAGGGTCTGACCCCATAGACGTAGACGCCTCCGGTCGGCAATCCATCCGGATGCTCCTACTGGGAGGGCTCCTTTGCAATGACTCCGTTCTGGAAGAAAAAGAAGGGAAATGGTTGATCAAAGGTGATCCCACAGAAGGCGCCCTGGTGGTTGCCGCAACAAAAGCAGGCTTGCATCAGGCCGAACTGAGGCTTGAAAATCCGAGGATCGAGGAGATCCCTTTCAGTTCTGAGAGAAAGCGTATGACGACCATCCATCAAATGGCGGATGGTAAAAGAATGGCATTTGTGAAGGGGGCTCCCGAGACGATCTTACAGAGGTGTTCCCATATTTTGGAAGAAGGCGGCATAAAAGAATTGAAAGAGACGGAGAAAGCGCAGGTTTTAAAGGCGAACGAAGAAATGGCACAGGCGGCATTGAGGGTTCTTGGATTCGCTTATAGAGAGTGTCCCGATGTGATTGAATGTACGGAAGAACATCTTGAACGTGATCTGACATTTGTTGGTCTTACGGGAATGATGGATCCACCGAGAGAAGAGGCTATCGAGGCCATCAAGGTATGTAAACAGGTGCACATCAAACCCATCATGATTACAGGAGACCATCAGCTCACTGCCGTAGCCATTGCAAAGGAGATGGGGATCTATAACGAAGGCGATAAGGTGTTGACCGGAGCGGAGTTAGAGAAAATGCCTGACGAGGAGTTTGAAAAGGTGGTCAGTCAGGTGACCGTCTATGCCAGGGTTTCACCCATGGACAAACTGAAGATCGTTAAGGCGTGGAAGAAGAAAGGGGAGGTGGTCGCCATGACCGGGGATGGGGTGAATGATGCTCCTGCCCTCAAACATGCGGACATCGGAATCGCCATGGGGATCACGGGGACGGAAGTCACCAAGGAAGCATCGGATATGGTTTTGAGCGATGACAACTTTGCCACCATTGTGAGTGCGATTGAACGGGGCAGATGGATTTACGACAATATCAAGAAATATCTTGCCTATCTCCTTCAGTGCAATATCACAGAGGTGGTGGTCATCGGAGGAATCGTTGTGGCCATGGGGCCTGAATTCTTACCCCTTTTACCGGCGGCCATCCTCTATATGAATCTTGCAACGGATGGGCTTCCTGCCCTTGCCCTGGGCGTTTCGCCGCCTGACCCGGATATTATGAAAAGGCCTCCGAGAGACCCCAAAGAAAGTGTTTTTGGATGGGATGTGAAATCCTTTATCTTGCGGGCCGTTTTAATTGAATGTCCCTTCTTCTATCTTCTATTCTTCCACGAACTCTCCGATATCACCCATGCCAGGACAGAGATTTTCTTCCTCTTCATCATCATTGAACTGGTTGTCGCCCTGAACTGCCGTTCTCTCATCTACAGTGTTTTCAAAGTCCCTCCCCATAAGTGGCTCCTCATCGCCCTTGCATGGGAGATCGTATTGATTGCCGTATTAATCCAAATTCCGTCTGTCCGTGAGGCATTTGGAATTATGAAACCCTCTTTCTCTGACATGGCCATCATTCTCGGCTTTGGCCTGGTCGTCTTCGCCATTATTGAGGCGACAAAAGTGATCCTGAGAAAGAAGATGACCGTAGGAAGAAAGATTCCGGTTTAATCGTCCTGTTGAGTTTTGAATCAAAGCCCTCTCTTTTTATCATGAGAGGGCTTTTTATTCCCTTGTGAAAACAGAGGAAATTTTTTAAGATAATATCAAACCCAATTTCAGATTGCAGATTTCAAATCGCAAATTGAAAAGTCTCAAACCTGTTCTTGAACAAGCATGGAATCTTCAATCTGAAATCTACAATATGAAATTTGAAATATAAGGAGGGGGTTTTTATGGAAAAGCCTTTGGTTGGAATTCTGATGGGAAGTGACAGTGATCTGCCGGTGATGGAAAAGGCGGCGGAGGTCTTGAAGGAGATGGGGATCCCCTATGAAATAGACATCAGCTCAGCCCATCGCCTTCCCGAGAAGACAGCCGATTACGCAAAGACAGCAAGAGGGCGTGGGCTCGAAATTCTGATAGCAGGGGCAGGGATGGCGGCTCACCTTGCAGGGGTGCTGGCCGCTCACACCACATTGCCTGTCATCGGTGTTCCATTAAAATCAGGAGCCCTCGAAGGCGTGGATGCCCTGTATTCCACAGTCCAGATGCCTCCTGGAGTCCCCGTCGCTACCGTTGGGATTGATGGAGCGAAAAACGCGGCCTATTTAGCCTGTGAGATTCTCTCAATCAAGTATCCTGAGATTGCTAAAAAATTGGAGGATTTCAGATCGAGGACGAGAAAGTCGCTGGAGGAAAAATCAGCGGCCCTGAAGAAGGGGAAGATTTAAGTCAATGG
The DNA here is from genome assembly GCA_030017685.1 of Thermodesulfobacteriota bacterium. Lineage (GTDB taxonomy): Bacteria > Desulfobacterota > BSN033 > BSN033 > UBA1163 > RBG-16-49-23. The sequence goes on from JASEHH010000037.1 coordinate 11,117, forward strand.
CCTTCACATCTCGCCGGCCTGCAATCTTTTTGGACAGGGACGGAACGCTTATTGAAGACCGTGGATACATTCGCCTCCCATCCGAAGTGGTCTTTTATAAGGATACCATCACCTCCCTTCAGAGGTTAAATGGTCGTTACCTCCTTTTCATCGTCACCAACCAATCGGGCATTGGACTTGGAATCCTCAAACATGAGGACGTGGAGCGCATCAACAACCATATTGTAAAAATCTTTGCCCAGGAAGGGGTGACCATTTCAGCGGTCTATTATTGTCCCCACATGCGTGATCAGGGATGCGAATGCATCAAGCCAACCCCTTATTTTATCTTAAAGGCGGCTCAGGAATTCCATCTCGACCTTTCCCGGTCGTTTGCGATCGGTGATCATCCCCATGATGTGGAGATGGCAAAGAATGTCGGGGCCCAGGGGATCTATCTCGTGACGGGTCATGGGCAGCAACACCTACATGAACTTCCTTCGGGAGTATCGGTCGCCGGAAATATGGAAGAAGCAATCGACATGGTTCTAAATAGAGATAGTCCCTCTCAAAAAAAGACGGGGATCATCGGTCAAGCCGCAGAGATCATCAAACGAGGAGGCATCGTTGCCTTCCCGACGGAGACCGTATATGGATTGGGAGCGAATGCCTTCAATCCTCTTGCCGTTGCTCGGATCTTCGAAGTCAAGAAAAGACCTTATTTTGATCCTCTCATCATCCATATCGCCCGTCCTGCCGATCTGGAGAAGATCGTCTTAAACATTCCATCTAAGGCCAAGAAGTTAATCGATCGATTCTGGCCAGGTCCACTAACTTTAGTTCTTCCCAAGAGACAGGAGGTACCCGATATTGTCACCGCCGGTCTTCCGACGGTTGCTGTCCGCATTCCATCGCATTCCATCGCATTGGAATTGATTGAACTGGCGGGTTGTCCCATTGCCGCGCCGAGCGCCAATCTCTTCGGTTATCTGAGCCCGACCACTGCTCAACATGTTCGAGAACAATTGGGAGATGAGGTTGATCTCATATTGGACGGGGGACCATGTGAAGTGGGAGTGGAATCCACCATCCTCTCTTTTTTAGAAAAAAGGCCCAGGCTTTTGAGACCAGGTGGAGTCTCACTCGAGGAGGTCGAATCGATTATTGGAAAGGTGGAGATTGACCCGGTTAAAGAAGAGAGGCCTTCTGCCCCCGGGATGCTGGCCAGACACTATGCGCCGCGAACACCGATCGTCCTGGAATGGAGTGACAAAGACCTCCGTTCCTATGAAGGCAAAAAGATTGGACTCCTTGCCTTTCAGGAGCCTGTCCATTGTTTGAAGTTTGATCACGCAGAGGTGCTTTCGAAGAAGGGGGATTTCAGAGAAGCGGCAGCAAACCTGTTTGCAGCGATTCGTCGATTGGACGCCATGAAGGTGGACCTGATTCTGGCGGAACCTGTTCCCGAGGTCGGTCTGGGACGGGCGATCATGGACCGCCTCCGCCGCGCCAGTCACAAAGGGAGATAAAATCAATGAAGAAAGTTATCTTTGCTCTTTTATTTCTTTTTCCACTTTCCACCTTCTACGCTCCACATTCCTTTAGTCTTCCAGCCGAAGATATTCAGATGGTGACCGATGCCCAATACTTTGATGTGGCAAAGAAGATGATTCAGGAGGCGAAGTCTTCCATCCGGGTGATGATGTATGAGATGGTATACTATAATAAGCATCCAAATTCCCCCTCCAATATACTCATCAGAGAGTTAATCGATGCAAAGAAACGAGGGGTTAAAGTCGAAGTGATCCTGGAGGTAAGGGAAGGGGAAGATCGAACTACCAAGAATAATCGCCTTTCTGGGAAGATCTTATCAGAAGGAGGTGTGGAAGTCATTTATGACCTCCTCTTGAAAACCACCCATGCGAAGCTAATGGTCGTGGACATGGAGGTAATCCTTCTGGGTAGCGCCAATTGGACATTTGCCGGCCTGACCAAAAATCATGAGGTCTCCGTCCTGATTCGTTCGAAAGAGGTGGCTAAGGAATTGATCGACTATTTTAATCAGGTGAAAGCCACTGGCACTAAATCTCAAAAGAAGGAATGATGGAATGTTGGAATAATGGCTTAAACCCAAAACTTATCTAAAATGAGATTTACCCCAATATTCCAGTTTTCCATTATTCCAGTATTCCGATCTTTGATTATGCTGATCGATTCTCACGCTCATCTTGAGATGCCTGATTTTAGAAAAGACCTCGAAGGGGTCCTCCTAAGAGCGAAGGATTCCGGCATCGAATATATCTTCACCGTTGGAACAGAGAAAAAGGACTGGAAGAGGGCGCTCGAAATTGCCAGTTTATATCCCAATATTTATGCCATCCTCGGCGTCCATCCCCACAATGCAAAGGAGATTGATGAAGAGACTTATCCGGCCTTAAGAAAGCTCTGCCAGAATGAGAAAGTCAAAGCCTATGGAGAGATTGGCTTGGACTTTTATAGAAACCACTCTCCCAGGGATATCCAGTTGAAACGATTCCGGGAGCAGATCGGTTTGGCAAAGGAACTGAAACTTCCCATCGTGGTCCATGACCGGGAGGCCCATCAGGAGACCCTCGAAATCCTGAAATCTGAAAAGGCATGGGAAAATGGAGGGATCATCCACTGCTTTTCAGGGGATGAGAAGATGGCGAAAACTTGTATCGATATGGGTTTTTACATCTCGATCCCCGGAAGCATCACCTATAAAAACGCAGGCCCATTTCACGAAATCGTTAAAAGACTTCCTTTGGAGTCCCTTCTGGTTGAGACAGATGCTCCATTCTTGACCCCTGTGCCCTTCCGGGGAAAAAGGAATGAGCCGAGTTATGTTCGATATACAGCCGAAAAGGTAGCGGAGATCAAGAAGATCCCTTTTGAAAAAGTGGCCGAAGTAACAACCGAAAACGCACTGAGGGTTTTCAGATTATTATGAACTAACGGGCACGAGACACGGTCACGGTTTTTTTGATATGAAACATTGTGAACAGGAATCCATCGATGAGATCATAAAGATACTCACCTTGAGGGAGAGGAAAGCGATTGAACATCCTTCCTTCGCCCATGCGGCTGTTCTCGTTCTCCTCTTTAACAAGGAAGGTAGTTGTCATCTTCTCCTCACCAAGAGAACCGATCAGGTAAAATATCACAAAGGGGAGATCTCTTTTCCCGGAGGCATGGTGGACGAAGATGATCTTAGTCTGGAAAAAACAGCTCTCCGGGAGGCTTTTGAGGAGATCGGGCTGATAGAGAACGATGTTCAGATCATCGGGGCTCTGGATGATATCGTCACGGTTACGGATTTTATCGTCACACCCTTTGTTGGTCTCTTTCCTTATCCTTACCCATTCGAAACGAGTCCTGTCGAAATTGCCGAACTGATTGAAGTTCCCCTCTCCTTTTTACTCACCGAAGAGAATTTCAATGAGCAGGAAATCACCAGGATGGGTCGAAGAGATATCGTCTATGCCTATCAATACGGGGAACATACCATCTGGGGAGCCACCGCCCGTATTCTAAAACAATTCTTAGACTTAATTACTTTCTCAAAGTCCACTTAAAAACTCCCATTTCATTTGTTTGTATAATTTCGCTCATGATCGGAAATATTACAGCACATGTTACGACGTGTGAAGATAAAATCAGGATCATGTTCAAACATGATTTCGTAATTGCAATTCCAGGGGGTGCGGATTGAGATAGACCTGTTGCTTGAGGTAGGGCTGATCATACTTTCGGACATAATGCTGAATCAGTGTGATGGGTATAATAAGGGGGATATATTCCTGCCTATAATGATCAATCACTTCCAGTAATTCCTGTTTTTCATCAGCGGACAATTGCTCCTTGAAATAACCCATCATGTGTTGCAAAACATTGGCATTTTTTTTCGGGGTGGTTTTTAACTCCAGAGATTCCATGAGAAGCGTCTGGTATTGTTGATAGAGTTCTTTTATTGGGACCTCTTTTGCCTTCGCCGCAAGCTTACCCATCATCTGATAGTGTTTGGGACTATGAGATAGGATCAAGAGCTTATGTTTGGTGTGGAATTCGACGAGAGTCCCCCGACTCTCCTTTTTTAAAATAACCTCTCGCCACCTTTTCAAGGCGAATATTCGCTCTATAAAATTGTCTCTGAGTTTCGGGTCATGGAGACGTCCCTCATCTTCAACAGGAAGAAGCGGAAAATGTTCCATAAATATCCTGGCGAACATTCCCACCCCCTTTTTAACTGGCATTCCCTTCTCATTATAGACCTTGACCCGCTCCATACCGCTGCTCGGGGAATCACTTTTAAAAATAAATCCACAAAGATTTTCTTTTTCCAAATCAATGACACGTTTTCGGGCCCACTGGACCAACCGATCCGTCATGTCCTGTTTGGTACGGGTTGTCACAAGACGGGGAGAATCTGAATCTCCTTCCAGGTGCATCGCCTCTCTTGGGATCGGAAGACCACATTCCACCTCAGGACAAACAGGGACATATTCCACATATTGTCCCAACGTATCGGTGAGAAAACAGTCCAGCTTGTGTCCTCCGTCATAACGGACGTTTTCCCCCAGCAAGCAAGCGCTGATACCCAAGTTAATCTTTTCCACGGATTTCTCCTCCTCTTTTTATATTATAAATAGGCCGGGGTTTAAATAAAATAATGGAGGTAGAGGTAAGAACAGATGCTTGGAAATGTGATTGGGGTCACATCTTCAATTGTCAATTGACAATTGAAGATGTGACTCCCTATTTCAATAATTTTCTGCGAGGAGTTCGAAGTGGGCTCGGGGATGTTTACAGACAGGACATTGGTCAGGGACTTCCTTTCCCCCGAAGACATAACCGCAGTTTCGGCAGTGCCACTTCACAGAAGAATCTTTTTTAAAGACTTTGCCTTCCTTCATATTTTTAAAAAGACTCCGATACCGTTCTTCGTGGAATTTTTCTACTTTTGCGACCTGTGAAAAAGTTTCTGAGATTTCTGTAAAACCTTCCTTTTTAGCGACCTCAGCAAAATTGCTATAGAGGGTTGTCCATTCCAGGTTTTCCCCATCAGCAGCGGCCTTCAAATTGGCAGCAGTATCTCCGACAGGTCCGGCAGGATAAGAAGCAACGATCTCAACCTCTCCACCCTTTAGGAGATTGAAGAAAAGTTTGGCATGTTCCTTCTCGTTTTCCGCTGTTTCGAGAAAGATGGCGGAAATCTGTTCATAACCCTCTTTTCTGGCGGCGCTGGCAAAGTAGGTATAGCGATTTCTGGCCTGAGATTCGCCTGCAAAAGCCGCCAATAAGTTTTTTTCGGTCTGACTTCCTTTGAATTCCATTGTCTTTCCTCCTTTCCCTTTTGGCATACGGCGCTAAGATTTTGGTCTTTTTGTGTGAATCAGATGATCTAAAAGTTCGACTGCTCTTTGCGCAAAGGCAGGGTCACTGATATGGGCATCCACCTCTTCGATAGGGGTTTTGAAACCAATGATCTTTCTCAGTTCTCCAACAAAAATCTGGTTTGTCTCTGGATCAAAGAGCTCCATCCCTGGTTTGTCTGCTTCAGACCAACCTTTCTTAGGAATCAACACATAGGTCGGTCCATTCGATTTTTTCAATTTTTCTCCGATGATCTTAGCAAATTCTATCATCTCTTCAGGCCCCATCCGGACACAAAAACGGATATCATGAGGGTGGATCTTTCTTCCCCTCAATCGATCGGGCATTGGATAAAAAGGGCTGAAAACAGCATTATCCAACCCGCCAGGGACAACCACCTGGGGAATTCCCATCTGGCCTGCTGTTTCAAGTCGATTCGGTCCAATCCCCCTACAGTATCCTCCAAACATTTCATCAGCGATTTCATGAGTGGTGAAATCGAGGACGCCCTCTATAAGACCTTGAGCGAGGAGCTCCTCCATTGCCATGCCACCGCACCCATTGGCATGGAAAGCAATCATCTCATATCCTCTCTCCTGGAGAAGAGGCTCCGCATGGAGGGCGCAAAGAGAGTTGATTCCATAGGCCGTTACAGCGACCATGGGTTTCCCTTTCTGAATGACGCTCCCTTTTTCCATCATTCCCTGGATGGCATAGGCCGCCTGTCCAAGAATGAGACGCATGAATTCATTGAACCCCAGGATATCTGCTACGGAATGGAACATGACAATATCTTTTGTGCCCACATATTCCCGGATATCACGGGAGACCACTGTGGAGAGCACCAATTTGGGCAGGCCAAAAGGAAGTGAACGCATAACATAAGTGACAATCGCCGTACCCGTTCCACCTCCCATCCCAAAGAGGCCGTGTAATTTTCCTTCTTCATAAAGACGTTTTGCCAGTATAGCTCCACCCTCCTGGACGGCTTTAATCGCCACGGAGCGATCTTTCATCTTCATTAAATCATTTAGTTGGTACCCGGCAGCCTGGACCACCTCTTCGCATGTGATATCAGGATGGGCTAAGGGTTTACCCAGAGTACCGACATCCATCAAGACGGGATGAATCCCTCGCCCCTCGACACAGTCCTTCACATAGGCGGCTTCTCTTCCTTTCGTATCTAAAGTGGCGATGATGAGAAGTTGTTTTTTCATTTTTAAAATCTTAACTTTGATACGCTAATTTCTGATTCTCTTGGCTATCTGCAAGATGGTCTCCCCATAGGGGTCACTACGATTGTAATGCCAGAGCAGTTTTTTCTGCTGATAGATGGGGAGGCCCTTCTTCCATCCATGAGATTTTAAATAATTCCCGATGCTGAGGATGGCTGCCTCTGCATCGTAAAGCCACTCCTTAAAACTGTTCTTTTTCATGGCATAGGCGATATAACTGGACGGGATGAATTGGGGCATTCCCAATGCGCCGGCAATGGATCCGTTCACCTCAAGGGGATCCATTTTCTCGGGCCGGGTGATCTCCAGGAAACATTTCAGTTCCTTGTAGGCCCAGTTAGCTCTCCGGTTAGCCACATTTTCGATCCAGTCATAGGAAATTTCAGGATTCATTTCCCATATCGTCGAATAGTTTCTCAGAAGATTTTCAGTAGAATTCATGACGGCCATGCTGGCGAGTGTCGGGATGACCCTGTGTTTTCCAATATTCTCTCCAAATCTTGATTCTACCAGAAGAATGGCAACGGCCACTTCCTTCTCCACATCGAACCTTCTTTCCATCTCCTGCAAGATGTCGAGATTCTGGCGAAGGAAATTTTTTGCCAGGAGAATCGATTCAAACGTCAAGAATTTAGTATAGATTTCCGGAATCTCCCTGGTCAAAAGTGAGATCGCCATCCGGTTTGGGATCGGGTCTGCACGGTGGTCAAGGAACAGCGGAAATAAAAATTCCTTATCCATGTCGTCTCTTAAGAGTCGATCGAGAAGAGCCTGATAGTGGGAAGGGGGGTCCCGGAGATCACTGGCGGAGACAGGGGAAGAAAACCCCATCAGGAGGATTGGGATCAGCATCAGCACAAGGTGCTTCAAATCTGTTCCTCCCTGAAACAGGCGATGAGCTCCCCGTAATCTTGAATCAGAAAATCAGGTCCTCTGGAGAGGAGATCAAGCCTGGGATTCTCTCCGCCCAGAATGATGATCACCCGTAACCCCGCTTCTTTTGCCGCCTGGATATCATCCATGCTATCTCCGACGAAGAGAGCTTTCTCTTCCGGAACTTCAAGACGATTCAGGACGAGGCGGATCCCATCGCCATTCGGTTTAAGTTGGCGAACATCGTTTCGGCTGACAATGATATTAAAAAATGAGGAGAGGCCCAACTTTTTAATTGCTTCTTCCAACGCCTTTGCCCCCACATTGCTGACCAGACCGGTCTGGATGTCGGAGGTCTTCAGAAAATATAGGAAATCTTTTGCCTGAGGCCTGAGGCTCCACCGGCTCAAGGCATCTTCATCAAATCGGTCATATATCGTATCGATCTCCTTTCTCACCTGATCAGGGGATCGTCCGATTTCCGGGGCGATGGCGATCGCTTCGTTCTTGAGAAGGGAGTACTTCTTTCCCTGGAGCCGGTCCACGGGAAAGCCCAAAGCATTCAACCTTTCCAGTGTTTCCTGAACGGCTCCCTTGAGATTCCATTGAAAGTCCACAAGCGTCCCCTCGAAATCAAAGAGGACCGCCTCCACTCCCTTAAAACTTATCTTACTCATGGCTCGACATGTTAACAGTTCAACTCCTTTTTTTCAACTGAGTTTGATGCTCAGAAGGAAATACAGACCGAACAGCAGGATGAGGATGCCTGAAATCCTGTTAACCCATTTCAACTCACGAAGTTTGAACTTTGCCCGAAAAACGGCAACCCCACCGCTCAAGAGAAGCCACCAGAGGGCTGAACCGCTGAATACGCCCAGGACCAATACTCCTGCGGAGAAATAATTCCCGCTGGTGCTCGCCACCCCCAGACCGGCAAATATGGCCGCGAAAGAAAGGATGGTCATCGGGTTGGTGAGCGTGAGGAAAAACGTTGAGGCATAAGCGCCAATGAGTCCATTTCCTTTAGAGGAAGCCGGTTGTTCCGCCGGCCTGGAAAGGAAAGCCTTGAGGCCTAAATAGCAGAGAAACAGACCACCGACAACGCGAAACCATACTTGGTGACTGATGAACAGGGTTGAAATAAACGTCAACCCGAACCCGGCAATGCAACCATAGATTGCATCAGCCGTGGCCGCCCCAAGACCCGAGACCAGGCCGGAGGTACGCCCTTCTGCCAATGTCCGCCGGATGCACAATAGACCGATTGGCCCGACAGGCGCCGCAATCGAAAAGCCGATAATGAGACCCTTTAACAGGAAACCGATGTCCACTTCTCCTCCACAAATGATGGGTGATGCAAAGAAAGCGGGTAAATACTGCTCGCGGGTTGCAAGGGTTAGGGAATCGGTTGTATAGGCTGATGAAACTACCCGTTACCCTGCGATCTTCTCTCCCTTCGATAGATAGTGATTCAATGCACGTTCCCAGCGTTCCATGAACTCTCGATACCCATCCTCTGTGAATGCCTCGAGAAAAACATCGCCTTCCGGTCCAAGGGAGGTATACGTATAGGCCACTTCGGCACGGGTGCCGCCGTCTCCGGCATTCGATAAAGCGATCTCCAGTTTCCCTACGGTCTGGTTTGGCGTTACCTTCAGCATCTCGATTCTGTAGTTGTCCGGATCATAATGGGTGATGATCCAGATCGAATTCTGTGGAGAAGCTGAAGTGGTGAACACACAATCCTTTTCAGCGATACCCGAATGGGAGATGACGCACTCAGGATCCCAGCCTGGCACCCATTCTGTTTCCCGGACAGGGCAAAGGAGCGGGAACACTTTCTCCGGCGGAGCCATTAAGGATTGAGTAAAACTGCGCCTGACACGTCTTGGGCTAAAGATCCTCACTTAAAAATCCTCTTTCGCATTCCTTCGTTCCTTACCGGGACTGACGATTCAGGCCAGCGGTGGCTGTAAGCTATCCCTGCCTGGGTTCGGTATTGCAACATCTGGGTAAACTTGGCAAGTGATGGGTGGACCCAAGCCATCTAATCCTTTTTTTCAAGGTATCTGCCCGCAAATATAATAACGCACATGGTGCGATAAACCGGATGTGGACCGCAAGCAACACCCACGACATGGAAATTTGGATTCAAGATATTTTGCCGGTGGCCGCGATTGGGAACGCCATCGTCAATGATTAAGGATATGATGGCATCACGTGCGTGCGCGTATCCATAAGCGATATTCTCTCCAACTGTTTTCTCCCAGCTTCCGTAAAGACCGATTCGTTCGTAAGGCCTGCTTCCTTCTGCGGAACCGTGCCCAACAGATCCAGTGGTTTGTTGAACCTCGACGTGATCACGGGCTCCTCGGGACATGCCCCCGGATAGTCTCAACTTCGGAACAGGAGTCGCTTTTTCCATAAAACGAATTGCCTCAGTCAGAGCTGAAACACCCTCTTTCGTCAAAACCGGTAATTCGCCCGGCCGCCTCAATTCTTTCCCGTGAAAATACTTTTTGCTTTCCTTGAGGTGGGATGCATAAAATCGCGGGGCCGTCCGCGCAAGGTTCATTTCCTTTAAAACCTCGGCCTCCAGTTCTCGAAAATCAATCGTCCCTGATCCAGCCTCTTTCACACCAACGAGAGACATTAAAATAAAGGTGCATAATACAATTATCTTCATGGTCTGTTTCATGGCTCCTTCCCGGTAAGGTCTACGCTTTTTTCCTCTCAAAACAGAGCAAAGACGATGTCCTCTTTTCTTTCTATATGGTGAACAAATTATATGCAACCGAAACGGACCTGTCAAAATATTTTCATAAATCTTCATAATATGGTATAAAATTGCAACTGTTTAGCCAAATAAAAGTGACCATGTCGTCGGAGCTGGGCAAACCGCTCTCCAAGGCTTCGAATGGCGGTTTTTGAATTGAATGGGAAACAGACGCTATCCTCTGAACAAGCCCCCTAAATCAGGATAAATGCCTGTGCCCATTCTCCGAAAGGTGCGCCTCGAAGCCTTTCCGAACGGCTTGCCCATCTCCGTGATACGATTTTGTGCTTGTTTTGGCTAAACAGTTACATAAAATGAAATGATGAAAATTTTGCTGATTCCCTTAGGCCTTTTTTTGATCTTCGCTCAAATCCCTTTCTTTGGTTCCCCTCAGGAAAAACCCGAAGAGCCTAAATCACCGGTCAAAGGCTGGTGGGAGGTGAAATATTTTTCCGTTTCTCCCACCCAATACTCAAGGGCTGGCAAAGGGATCATCAAGGCGGAGAGTGTGGGCAGTCGCTCTTCTCTCTATAAAGTTGTAGGGGAGAGGGAGAGGGATCTTCCTGTCCTTGCCTGGGGATGGAAGGTCTCAAACGTGGTCCGCTCTTCCATTGAGACGAGGAAAGACCGCTTCGATGCGGCGGCACGGGTGATGGTCGTCTTCGGGAAAGAAGGGCCTTTCCAGAGAATCGGCAAGTCCGAACCTTCAGGCTTAAAAATCGAATATATCTGGGCAACCCGTCTGCCCAAGGGACATCTCTTTGACCATCCCGGAGAGGCGAACTGTAAAATCTTTGTGCTGAAGTCAGGCGAAGGCAAGGCAGGACAGTGGGTTTATGCCACGCGCAACATCCATAAAGATTTTAAATCGGCTTTCGGGAAAGAGCCTCCGCCGGTTCTGGCCATCGGTATCCAGACCGACACCGACCAGAGTAACGAAATGGTCACCGCCTATTATTCGGAACCGGTTTTGAAGAAGTGAGGTTTTGAGATTGAAAGGAAGAAGATGAGTTTTAAGTGGGGATATTACCTTTTTGGCATGTAAACCTGTGGAACCGTGCCGCCCCATTGCCATGAAATGGAACCATCGCCATTTTGGTTGCCACTGAGAACCAGGGTTCGGCCATCTACTTCTACACCAATGCCCTGGAGAGTAGCCTCAATGGTTCTGGTTGCCTGATCTATTCTTGCACCACTGATCCTGACACTGCTCAACCCAACCCCCAGGCTCGTCTGGATGGCAGCCATATCCGGACAATCGGGCCAGACTGCGGCTCCTGCCTCTTCCTGATACAGACCCACTGACTTTGCAAGATGACCGATCGCATTGACCACTTCTGACATTCTTGCTTTGGTTGTGTGTGATCGATACATAGGAATGGCGATGGCGGCAAGGATTCCGATAATTGCCACAACAATCAATAATTCAATAAGTGTAAATCCTTTTTTCCCTCTCATTACAATATATTTCCGTGTCAGCTCTTAAAAGACAATCCCAATATGTAACGATAGGTATTAGAGCATAATTTGTGCCAATTTTTTTCCAAGGCGGATAAAGAAGTATTTTATTGATATCATTAAGACATTTTAAAATTGACGTATATAACAATCCACCCGATAAAAAGGACAAAAAGTCGAAAAAAGACGTTTTTTGGCATTTTTCGGAAAAGGGGGGATGAAAATCTGAGGAAGGGTGATATTCTGGAATCTTGATACTTGATACTTGATGCTTGATACTGGATGCTGGATTAAATATTCCGATCTCTTATGGCAGAGGCTAAAGCCATCTTTCCAAAAAAGAAGGTTAATCCGACCATTCCAATTCCCAGAACGAATGTGAGAGAGATCATTGCAGTGAGTAGTAATTTCATAGTTTTCTTATCCTTTTGATATGGTTTTAAATCAATAAAAAACCCGTGGATGGAGTTGCGCCACGGGTTTAAAGTCCGGTTTTTGCTTCGGCAACCCGGCCATCCCTTAAAACTGGGATCCGTGGCTTTCCGTCCTCCGATTACTCGGAGTTTGGCTTTTTCGGCATATTTAATTTTCAAGAATTATAGAGCAATTTCAGTGCCAAACGGGTCATAATTAGGCAACTACCTGATTTTAATAAACTTGTTTATAAAACGAAGGGGCACGATGAAAAGATAAGAGCCCTTTTTTTGAACTATTTCATTACCTTTTTGACAATATGTAAGGGTTGCCCTCCCCGTAATACCGCAAAAGGTGTGAAAAAATTGGTGCACTGTGCCTCGGCCCACAGAGTTGGGCATCTTGTCCAAGCCTTAGAAGGCGGGGTGAAGAAACGCCGTTCAGGGTTGACAAATTTGTGTTTGCTGGTTAATATAATTTTATACCATAGGGAGGTATAGTATGGAGACCGGCCGACCCAAGAAGGAAGTTTTGCTGAGATTGAGGAGGATCGAAGGCCAGTTGAGAGGCCTTCAGAGAATGGTGGAGGAGGGGGCTGCCTGCCCGGATATCCTAACGCAGGTGGCCGCTGCTACTGCTGCCATCAAAAAGGTGGGGACAGCCATCATCCGGACCTATATGGAGGAGTGTCTCGAAGAGACCCGAAAAGAACCGGTTCTGAAGAAGAAGGAGACGCTGAAAGACTTCCAAACCGCCATCTCAAGGTATATCGACTGGGCCTGAGAAAGAATATGCAAAGGGCAGAGAGCATAGCGCATAGGGCTATTCACGGGGAGATGAATGTATGGAGAACGATAAGAGATTGACCCGAAGGAATTTTTTGAAGAAGGGGGCAATGGTGACAGCCATTGGTGCAGCCTGTGCCACAGGAATGGTTGAGACTGCCTCTGCGAAATCCGGGACCTACGCCGCCTTGATCGATCTGACGAAATGCGATGGATGTAAGAACGAACCTGTTCCCAAATGTGTTGAGGCGTGCCGGAGGGAGAATGAGAAGAAGTTTCCCAATCCTGTCGAACCGATCAAAGACCTCTGGCCTCAGAAGACACATGATGACTGGTCAAAGAAAAGGGATGTGATGAATACCCTCACACCCTACAACTGGACAACGGTACAGAAAGTCGATATGGAAGGAGAGGAAATTTTCGTTCCCCGGCGGTGTATGCACTGCGATAACCCACCCTGTGCCAACCTCTGTCCTTTCGGCGCCCTGAATAAGTATTCGGATGGTTCCGTGATAATCAATCATGACCTCTGTATGGGAGGGGCCAAATGCAAAGCGGTCTGCCCGTGGCATATTCCTCAGAGACAGAGCGGTGTGGGGATCTATCTCAAACTTCAGCCCATCCCTGCAGGGGGCGGGGTGATGTATAAATGCGATCTCTGCCACGATCGCATTATAAAAGGACAGGTTCCTGCCTGTGTGGAGGCCTGCGAAAAGAGACTGGGAGCCAAGAAACCTCTCTTTTTCGGAAGAAGGGATGCGATCCTGAAGATGGCCCATGAGAGGGCAAAAGAGATCAAGGGTTTCATCTACGGAGAAAAGGAAAACGGCGGAACAGCCACGATCTATGTGAGTAAAACCCCCTTTGAAAAAATCGATTCAAAATTAAAAGAGGCGAAATCTAATCTTACCATGGAAAAGGTCCTAAACCCGCTTCGTGATGTCAATGAATGGGCCAAAGGTTTTCTCATCGCCCCCCTCATCAGTGCCCTGGACGCAATCGGTCTTGCCTTCTATCGCAGGAAAAAGGAAGGGAAGGAGGAAGGTAAATGAGAGAAAGAATAATCAAAGACGGAAAGGCCATTCTCCGCCATAGCCCGATTGAACTGATAGAACACTGGGTTTTGGCTCTCTCCGGACTCCTTCTGATTTTCTCAGGCTTTGGAGAGCTCCCCATGTATAAAAGGTATATGGTGACTCAGATTCCGGGCCTGGGATGGGCAGGAGACTTTTTCATCAATCTAAAAATTCATTATCTCGCAGGAATCATCTTTGTCTCCATTATGGTCTTTCATGCCATCTTCCATGGATGGCTGGGACATCAAGGGCTTCTTCCCCAAAAAGGAGATTTTAAAGCTTCCCTGATCACCATCTTAAGCATGTTTGGGTTTGGAAAAGAGCCGAAATCGGATAAGTACCTTGCCGAACAGCGACTCGCCTACGCCTATTTAGGAGGCGTCGGATTGATCCTGGTTCTCACCGGAATAGTAAAAGTCCTTAAGAATTTGCCCGGAGTCTATCTGCCTCCGGTCCTGATTGCTTCGATGACATTGACTCATACCTTTGCGACCATCTTTTTTCTTCTGGGCGTCCTGGCCCATCTGGCCGCATTGATCTTTAAGGTCAACCGGCCCTTGGTTCAATCGATCTTTACCGGAGAGGTTGATGCGGAATATGTGCGGGATCGCCATACGATCTGGTATGAGGAACTGATGAAAAATAAGGTTAAGGTTAAGGTTGAGGCTGAGGTTGAGGAAAAGGCAAAGGATGAGGTTAAGGCTGAGGTTGAGGTTAAAGAGCAAGAGCCTAAAGCGATTGATCATCTAAAGGAGAAGATGATGACTACTTTGAAAGTGAAGGGGATGAACTGTCAGCATTGCGTGATGTCTGTTACAAAAGCATTAAATCAATTGAACGGAGTTCAGAATGTTCAGGTGGACCTTGAAAAAGGAGAGGTCCGGTTTGAGAATACGAAGGAGGTTTCGAAAGACGAGATCGCAAAAGCGATTACAGATGCAGGGTATGAAGTGGTTCCGTCATATACATAACGACATAAATCTTAACCTGTTTGTCATTCCGGGCTTGACCCGGAATCCAGTGTTTTCCTGGATTCCTGCTTTCGCAGGAATGACTCTGTATATAATTCATAGGTGATTGGGTCACCGTATGATCAGGAAATCGTTATCAGGTTACCAGAATATCAGATTTTCTCCTGATACCCTGATTTCCTGTTATCCTTCATCCTGATATCCTGAGCGCCTGATGACCAAAATATAGTTACAAAGGAGAAAACCATGCCTATCTACGAATATCGGTGTCGGAAGTGTGAAAAAGTTTTTGAAAAGATACAGAAGGTCGAAGAGGGAGGAGACTCCTTAAAATGTCCCTATTGTGGAGGAAAGAAGCCTGAGAAAGTGCTCTCCGGTTTCTCTTCTTTAAAGGGTTCGGAATCAGCCTCTGCTTGTGGCTCCTCAGGGGGTTCGAAGAGATTTTCCTGAGCCTAAAGTCCAGCCGGTAGTTCACCGGGTTTCACACTTTGAAATGCTTTAAGATGTTTCCTTGATTATTCATTTCAGATTTGGTAAGTTAGGTCATCCTCAGCTACCTCTTCCCCCTCTCCCCTGCTTACGGTAGGCAGGGGAGAGGGCGGGGGTGAGGGATGGGTGATTTGAAAACATGCGGGTTACTACACAAAGCCTATTCTCAAAAAGAATGGGCTTTTTTGTTTCCAAAAAGAAGCGAAAGGAGTAGAATGATCCCAGCGATTGCATCCCTTGAAGATTTGGAGGTAATCAAAAGAGGTTTTTGCTCTATGTTTTTAGCAGTTTCACCTTACGGCTTACGCTTTACGATCGGGGTTTTACGCTATGTTTACCTGCCGAAGGCTAAGTTATCCTGTAGGCAGGCTCTATGCCCTTGGCTCTATATGGCGGGTCTTAAGGGGGTTGCCTCAAGGCCGAAAGCCGATCCTTCAACGTGGGGTTCTTGAGTATGCCGGCGATTGCATCTCTTGAAGATTTAAAGGCTGCCCAGAAAGATCTTCTGGAAGAGTGAGAAATGCGATCCGGGCCGCACTGGAGTCAACCGGGGCACTGGTGCAAGACGACCTTTACATCGGGAAAGACGGTATCGCGCGAGACCCGTCGAATGGTTATGTCAAGAAATCGGCGGAGTCACTCGAAGAGCGCGTCGAAAGAATCCTCACGTTGGTAAAGAACCAGGATGAATACTAAAAATCTTGAGATCAGGGTGAGTGGTTTATCGATTCAGATCGTCCGAAAGAACATCAAGAATCTCCACCTCGGAGTTTACCCGCCGAATGGACGGGTCCGGGTGGCCGCACCCTTGGCCCTCAGCGATGATGCGGTGCGACTGGCGGTTATTAGCAGGCTCGCGTGGATCAAGCGCCAGCGGGCAAAATTCGAGGGGCAAACCCGGCAATCTAAACGAGAGATGGTCACCGGTGAGAGTCATTATTTTCTGGGCCAGCGGTATCGCCTCCGTGTCGTCAACCACGATGGGGCGGCCAGAGTTGCTATGCGGAATAAGTCCACCATCGAACTCCATGTGCGCCAACAGACCACCGTTGACCAGCGCGAACGGTTGCTACAGCGTTGGTATCGGCAACAATTAAAAGTATTGATTCCGCCACTGCTGGGAAAATGGCAAACC
Organism: Thermodesulfobacteriota bacterium; assembly: GCA_030017685.1. Taxonomy (GTDB): domain Bacteria; phylum Desulfobacterota; class BSN033; order BSN033; family UBA1163; genus RBG-16-49-23. The sequence continues at coordinate 27,702 of JASEHH010000037.1, forward strand.
GCTTTGGGTGTCCAGGTGGCGGATTGGGGTGTCAAGAAGATGAAAACCAAGTGGGGTAGCTGCAACATTGGCTCCCACCGAGTCTGGTTTAACCTGGAATTGGTCAAGAAGCCGGTGCAGTGTCTGGAGTATATCGTTGTCCATGAGTTGACACATTTGTTGGAGAAACACCATAGCGACCGGTTTGTGGCCCTAATGGAACAGCATTTACCAACATGGCGGGTTTGGCGTGACATGCCAAATCATGCTCCTTTGGCCCATGAAAATTGGAGTTATTGAGAAGAGTGTAACTCCACAAATCAAGGAGTCGTCAAAGGGGTCAGCCCTTGACACAGGACAAACCCTATTTTGAAAATCTGGTCTCGTCCATTAGACCTCCAAAATCAAACCAGCTTTTTCGATTGCAACGATATAACGGGAAAAGCCATGAGCATACTAACCCTATTGAAGAAGAAACATTCTACGATTTTCACATTCACCAGGCAACAGAAAAGTATCAGGAGATTGGCGCCAGAGAAGACACCTTTGCTAAACCAACGGACCGATTTGCTGATTTTCAGCAAGCCATTGCATGTATGTTCAAAGATTGTGGTTTCGAGATGCCTCTTGATTCACAAGGCCGACTTTTTGAGGAGATATGAGAGATGAATATTGAAACCATTGAGCAAAATTTTAAAGAAAAAGTGTGTGAAAAGCTTAGGCTTGCATCCGAGGGAGTAAATCGCTACCGAGTTTTTACTCCCTTCATGTTCGAGGATGGCGATCATCTTTCAATCATCCTTAAGAGAGAAAACGGGAAATGGATGCTATCCGATGAAGGGCATACCTATATGCACCTAACCTACGATATTGATGAAAGGGATCTGCAGCGGGGTACAAGACAGAAAATCATTACTAATGCACTTTCAGTTTTTAGTGTTCAGGATAGGGAAGGGGAGCTTATTGTCCCTATTTACGATGATCTTTACGGCGATGCGTTATACAGCTTTATTCAAGCACTCTTGAGGATTACCGATGTTACCTATCTTTCACGAGAACGGATTCGTTCAACATTTATGGAAGACTTCAGGGCATTTATGGAAGAAACAGTTCCAGCAAATCGAAGGGAATTTGATTGGTATGATCCCAGGCATGACCCAGAAGGAAAATATCTAATTGATTGCCGGATTAATAGTATGCCTAAGCCTCAATACGTTTTTGGGGTACCCGGCGACGATAAAACACGGGATGCAATGATTACTTTGCTTCACCATGAAAGATGGGGGCTGTCCTTCCATTCCCTCGCTATATTTGAAGATCAAGAGCAGATTAACCGCAAGGTACTTGCCCGCTTCACCGATGTTTGCGAAAAGCAGTTTTCCAGCCTTGGTACAAACCGCGAACGCATTAAACGCTATCTTAAGGAATCTATAAGCATACAATAGGAACCTTTCACCTCGATCATTTCCCCAGGTTTGCAATAGGATTCTACATTATGCATCAAAATCCTGTGTTGGTATGCAAATTGCTGATTGTTGTAATTGGGATTGAGCAACTACTTATGATCGTTCAATGAGCATGGTCGGAGATGGTTAAGGTACTAATGGGTGATATTCTACAATCTAATGCACAGACTCTTGTGAATTCCGGGGGCGTAGTGAAAGCGCCGGTTAAAACCGGTGGAGTGTAGTGAATGAAATTGTCACACGATGAAGGAATAGCGAGCCACATCGGCCCCGAGTCATGCGCCTTTGTTCGTAAGAACAAGGGTGAAGCGTTGACAGGGGAAAGCGACGAGCCGGGTATGGGGAGGAACTCCTCAAAGATCTGTCTGATCGTCTAACAAAGGACCGCGAAAAAGGATGGTCAGTAAGAAATCTCGAATACTGCCGGAACTTTTATGTGGAATATCCCCTATTAATAGATATTCAGAAATCGAACGCAGTGCGTTCGATTTTTACAATTACCCGAACGGGAAATGGCCACATTCCGAACGCACTGCGTACGGAATCTAAGAGTGCGCTGCCGGAAGGCCTTGCAAGAGAAAAAGGCTACGCAATGCGTAGCGAATCCTGGCAACCCGGCCACCTCCACCCGAATCTGTCCTGGACTCACTATCGCACGTTGCTGCGCGTCGAAAAAGCGGAAGCCCGGGCGTTCTACGAGATCGAGGCTCTTCGGAATAACTGGTCAACCCGGGAGCTGGACCGGCAGATCAATAGTCTCCTGTACGAGCGTCTCGCTTTGAGCAAGGACAAGAAAGGTCTGATGCGGCTGGCCACAAAGGGGCAAGCGATACAACGGCCTGTCGATGTCTTTAAGGATCCGGTCATCATGGAGTTCCTCGGCTTGCCCGAATCGCCAAGGCTCGTGGAATCCGATCTGGAGCAAGCCCTGATCAATAACCTTCAGGCGTTCCTATTGGAGTTGGGTAAGGGGTTTGCGTTCGTATCCAGGCAAGAACGGATCACGCTTGACGGTGACCACTTCTACATTGATTTGGTATTCTACCACACGATCCTCAAATGCTTCGTGCTCATCGATCTCAAGGTCGGCAAACTTACCCACCAGAATTTGGGGCAACTCCAATTGTATGTCAATTACTACGACCGCGAGTTGTGGGCGACAATCGAGAGGGAGCCAAAAGTGACAGGGGTGGTTCCCTGTAGAT
>JASEHH010000142.1 GCA_030017685.1 Thermodesulfobacteriota bacterium
GATGATGGCGAGGACCCGATGAATAAGCGAAAACGAGCTTCCGATCAGATTCAAACCTCAAATGCAACGTCGTTTGTCGAAATGGCACGAAACTTTGACTCAGACATCCGCACTGCCAATCTGCCGGTTTACCGCGCGTCTACAGTCCTGTTTGAAACGCTCGACCAGGCTCAAGCCGGGGTTGATGCGTCGGAACGTGGCGAGTTGGGAGCTTCCCATTATGGCACCATAGGAACACCCACGACCTTTGCGCTCAGGGATGCGCTCGCCCGGATTGAAGGTGCAGGCCATCCCTGCCGTGCTGCTATCATGCCATCGGGCCTGATGGCGATTACGACATTGCTGCTGGCCTATTTGAAACCAGGCGACCATATTCTTATGACAGACTCGGCGTATGGGCCGACACGCGTCTTTTGCAAGGAAACTCTCTTAAGGTTGGGGGTGCACACCACCTGGTATGATCCGACGATCACGCCTGAGAAACTCGAAACTCTGATTCAGCCTGCCACGCGCATGATCTTTCTCGAAAGCCCGGGCAGCTATACCTTTGAGATTCAAGACGTACCGGGCATCTGCGCCATGGCCCGCAGGCACAAGGTGATGACAGCGATCGATAATGCCTGGGGGTCGCCTGTCTTTGCCAAGCCCTTCGACTGGGGTGTGGACGCCTCGGTCTTGCCTCTCACGAAATACTGGAGCGGGCACGCAGATGTCCTCATGGGAGCAGCCGTCGTGCGCGAGGAGCACTGGTTGCCGCTGTGGAGGATTGTGCGCGAACTCGGGATTTGTGTCGGCGGCGACGATGCGGCATTGATTCTCCGAGGGATGCGCACGATCGATGTGCGCATGCAAAGGCATCAGCATAACGCGTTGGAGATCGCACGCTGGCTTGAGCGTCGGCCGGAGGTGGGCGTAGTGCTGCATCCCGCCTTGCCCGGCCATCCGCAGCATGCGCTCTGGAAGCGCGACTTCAGCGGCTCAAGCGGTCTCTTTTCGTTCGAACTCAGACCCAACTCCGAAGGACGAAATCCTACATCCACACAGATCGCTGCCCTTTGCGAGGGCCGCCGTTATTTCGGTATTGGTTATTCCTGGGGCGGTTTTGAAAGCCTGATCTTCCCCGCTCGGATCGGTTCGCTGCGTAGCGTAGCGCCGTGGCAGGGTGGCCCATTGCTTCGTGTCCACATCGGGCTGGAAGACCCCGCCGACCTGATCGCCGATCTGGAAGCGGGATTTTCTGCTATGGCGCGCGCAACCTGAGGGCTGCGGTGGAATGAATGGCTAACGAACTATTCCGCACAGGGACCAGAAGGTGTGAAAAAATATATTTTGAGTATCATCCTTGTTCCCGCCCGCAGGGTTGTGGGGATTGAAAAAGCTTTAGGGCGGAACCTCTAATATTTAACTACGTTGCCTAAACCCGTGTATCACAGCTTTCTTCCTGAAAACAAAGGTTACCCATAACATCTCATGCCCCGCGTCCTAAAGCATGGACAAGACCCACAACCCTGCGGGCGGAGGCACCATGCGCCAATTTTTTCACACCTTTTCACTTTTTCACGAAAAGTTTCAAATACTCTCCGTAGCCCTCTTTCTCCAGATCCTCTTTGGGAATGAATCTCAAGGAGGCGGAGTTCATACAAAACCGGAGTCCTGTAGGGGACGGTCCGTCATTAAAAACATGCCCGAGGTGAGAGTTGCCATGCTTGCTTCTTACCTCAGTGCGCTTCGTGAAAAAACTCCGGTCCTCTTTTTCGACAATATTCTCTGCTTCAAGAGGCTTGGTGAAGCTGGGCCATCCTGTTCGGGAATCATATTTTTCGAGGGAACTGAAGAGAGGTTCTCCGGAAACAATATCCACATAGATTCCCTCTCTCTTATTGTCCCAATATTCATTTTGAAAGGCCGGTTCCGTGCCCTCCTTCTGAGTCACCTCGTACTGCAAAGGAGTCAGCCTTTTCCTCAAGGTGGCATCGTCAGGTTTTTGATAGGCCTTTTTGCCCTTACCCTTGACCGTTTCCGGGTCTTTTCCCCACACCCCGGTCAAAAATTGGTCCCGGCCCGAGTTGAATCTGTAGAATTTGTATTTTAGAGCATTCTTCTTATAGTAATCTTGATGATAATCCTCGGCTTCATAAAATTTTGTAAATTTTACGATATCCGTAACAACAGGTTTGTTGAACTTTCCGGATCGGCTGAGATTCTCTTTCGATTTCTCTGCCAATCGCTTTTGCTCTTCGTCATGATAGAAGATAGCGCTTCGATACTGTGAACCCCGGTCAACAAACTGTCCTCCGGAATCCGTCGGATCGATGTGCTTCCAGAAGGAACTGAGTAACTCTTCATACGTTACCCTCGTTGGATCGAAATAGACTTGAATCGCTTCCAAATGACCTGTTTCGCCGGAGGATACCTGTTCGTAGGAAGGATTTTCTTGGTTTCCACCGGTGTAGCCTGAGACGACCTTTACAACACCGGGCAATTTTTCGAGGTCTGCTTCTGTGCACCAGAAACAGCCTCCGGCAAATGTAGCCACCCGTAAACCGTTATCTCCTTTGGGCATATTTCTCACCTCCGTCTGGCCTGAATCAGCCCTTTGGCATCCACTCATGGTCAACATGAGCATCAAAGCCACGATGATTAGATTCTTCATCAAACTCACCACCTCCATATCAACTATCTTCCATAAATATAATCATTCCAATCAAAAAGTGACATAAAGAAAATGCATCTTGCCTCCAACAGGTTGGCCCCCATTCTCCTCAAGCTCCATATATTGCCGATTTTATAGAGTTTTTGAAGAGGGGTAAGGGTTGCCATTACATCTTCATGGGCGGGACGTTGATGAAAATTATTACTTTATGAGATGATGACTTCGTCGTTGGGGGCCATCTTAAAAGGATAACAGGATCAGGGAATACCCACAAAATTATAGAAACTGAGTCAACTTCACTCTTACTTTTTTTTCTTCTGTCAATCCCAAAATCAAGCCATTACCTGTTTGACAATTGTCAGATGATATGATAATGATTGATTGACAATATTAAGGAGGTCGAAAATGCGTTTCATCTCAGTAAGAGAACTGAATACCAGGCCTAAGGAAATCTGGGGCAAAATCAAAGACGAGGAAGTGGTCATCACCTCCAACGGTAAACCAATCGCCCTGCTCTCCGGAGTGACCGAAGAAAATCTTACAAAAACTCTCCGGGCAATCCGACGGAGCCGCGCTCTTATAGCGTTGGAGGAAATGCAGAAAAAGTCCATCGAGTCAGGATTGGACAAGTTGACGGATTCTGACATTGAATCTGAGATAAGAGCTGTTCGGAAGAGTCGCAAACGATGATCGTCGTCCTTGATACCAATGTCATTATTTCCGGCATCCTTAAGCCTTATAGCAAGGCTGCGGCCATCCTCCATCTTGTCGCAGATGGAACCATTCGATTAGTTTATGACCTACGTCTTCTTTCAGAATATCGGGATGTCCTAAGCCGTTCAAAATTTAACTTTCCTAAAGAAAATGTTGAAGCCTTCTTGGATCAGGTTGAACAAGAGGGGCTGCTCGCTTCAGCGAAACCTTTAAAAATTCATCTCCCCGACCCGGACGATGAACCGTTCTTAGAGGCGGCTTTATCTGCCGGAGCGGAGGCGATGATAACCGGGAACAAGCGCCATTTCCCAAAGAAGCAATATGAAGGAGTGAAAATATTATCTCCAGCAGAATTCCTGGAAATGATGAAGGAAAAGATTTGAAAAGTCACAATCAGAAACGATCGAAAAGATGGGCGGGTCGTTACTGATTGTTCTATCTACATAATAGCTTTTCTCACCCAGTCTGACTTTGCCTCGCTTTCTTAATATCCTCCCAATAGTACTTGATTAGGGGTGACATCTCCGGAGGTTGCCAATCTGTTTTTCTCGGGTCCTCGGGCCAGGTGAAAGGGAGGTGAAAGACCTCTCCAGGCCTCTTTGCCTTTTCGAAAACGGAAAGGGCTTCGAGGAGGACCTTTCTCTGACCGTCCCTGTCCCCAATCTGGCCCACTGGCCTGGCGTAAGGATATTCAATTGCGGCTATTCTTGGAATGCCTTCAGCCCGGGTGAACTCCCAGGTTGGGCTGAGAAGCAGGGTGGAAAATCCTGCCTCCTCCAAAACCCTTGCAGCCAGTCCAACGGACTGGCAACAGAAAGGTCAGGCAGGGGTGAGAAAAACAGCTTCCACTCCCTCCTTCTTCATTCTTTTTGAGATGGGTTCGATCGCCTCAGAAAGAAAATTAGTATTCTGCCACTGAAAGCCATAAAAAGAATAGGCAGTCGGAGCGAGGCAACCGATGATCTTCTCCTTTTCGAACTCAGCCATCCGGGCCAAAGGGAGAATCACATTGATGTCCTGTTTTACAAGGTTGGTGTTGATATGGAGGTGATTGACATCGATCTCCTTCTCAGTTGTTCCTCTGGGTATGGCTCGGAAGGAACGATCCCCCCAGAGGGGTTCCCTCTTCTCTCTCTCCATATCGAAGGAAGGATCTGTCTTTAGACTGATACCGGCGCTGGTCACAAGGGCGATGGTCGTCTGATTTAATGGTTTCGACATCGGCGTCCACGGAATAGTCCCCTGATACTCTTCATCAGGAATAAAAGTCCGAACCCAGGCTTTTAATCCGGGCGGAAGAAACCGGAACCCATCCACGATCTTCATCTGCTCCATCTGATCCTCCTTTAACACGAAGCTTGTGGCGATTTTTTATTTTATCCTAAATTGAGCGATTCTTTTAAAAGAAACCTGTAGCCGCTCCGTGTGAGACGGAGCGTTAAAAAGGCACCCACTGAGTGAGAACCAAGAAGCCGAAACCCTCGCACCCTGAAGGGTGCGGCTACATTTCAAAAAAATATCGTTCAAATTAGGTTTATATTACAGGCTCCACCTAATAATCAACAAAAAAAAGAAGCGCTTGAATCTGAACGCATGTCCAATTAGAATTTAATAATATGGCTCAAGATCCCCAAAACCGATCCAAATCTTCCATCTCCGGGAAGAAAGTCCTCATCCTCCTGATCTTTGTCGGAGGTTTCTCCGCCTTCTTTCTTCTGGGCGGCGATCAATACTTAAATTTCTCGACGCTCAAGACCAATCGAGACAGGTTGTTGACCTACACCCTCAATCACTATGGGTCAATCCTCATAGGAGCCATGGCTGTCTATACGGCTTCAACGGCATTAAGTCTTCCCGTTGCAACCATCCTCTCCCTCACAATAGGTTTTCTCTTTGGCTTATGGGTTGGAACCGCCATCATCCTCTTCTCAGCGACCCTGGGCGCCACTCTCGCCTTTCTTGCCGCCCGGTATGTTCTCGCTGAGGTTGTTTCCCGGCGAATGGGAATGATGGCTAAGAAATTGATTTCGGAGTTTCACAGAAGCGATTTCAACTACCTTCTCTTTTTAAGGCTGGTTCCCCTTTTTCCGTTCTGGCTGATCAATCTGGCCACCGCCTTCACGCCCATCAAAGTTCAAACCTATGTGGCGGCCACAGCCATCGGCATCATCCCCGGCGCCTTCGTCTTTACCAATCTGGGACAGTCCCTCGGCCGGATCGAATCACCCGATCAACTCCTCTCGTTCAAAACAATAAGCGCTCTGATACTGCTCGGCATTTTTGCCCTCATTCCCGTCTTTGTGAAAAAGTTTCGATCGATCAAGGCGAAAAAGGGAGAGGTGAGATGACAGGCTTTCCAGTGATCAGACGAACCCATCTTGAAATCCTGCAGGTGAACCTGGGCTACCGGTGCAATCAGAGGTGCATCCACTGCCATGTCAATGCCGGCCCCGAAAGAACGGAGATGATGGATCGAGCCACCATCGATCAGGTGATCGCTTTTCTCGCCTCATCCAATCTCCGTCAACTCGATCTGACCGGCGGAGCCCCTGAAATGAACCCTCACTTCAGACACCTCATTCGTTCTGCCCGCGTGATGGGCCTCCATGTCATCGACCGCTGTAATCTTACCGTCCTCGAAGAGCCAGGTATGGAGGGACTGGAAGAATTTTTCGCCGACCAGAGGGTGGAGATCATCGCCTCTCTGCCCTGCTACCTGAAGGAGAATGTCGACCATCAAAGGGGCAACGGAGTTTTCGAGGCCAGTCTCCGTGCTTTAAGGAAGCTCAATCAATTGGGTTATGGCCGAAAAGATTCAGGGCTTTCCCTCAACTTGGTCTATAACCCGCTGGGTCCTTTTCTCCCTCCTCTGCAAACCCTCTTAGAAGAGGATTACAGGAAAGAACTGGGAGAGCGGTATGGCATTGTCTTCAACCAGCTCTATACGATCACCAATATGCCCATCCATCGATTTGAAACATTATTGACTTCGATAGGCAAGCGTTTAATTTATATGAAACTCCTTCAAGGGGCGCATCAAGAAGGGAATCTCGAATCAGTGATGTGCCGGAGGCTCATCAGCGTGGACTATCAGGGTTATGTCTACGACTGCGATTTCAATCAGGCCCTGGGCCTTCCCCTCCAGATGGAAGGAAGGTCCCGGGTCCATCTCTCCGAATTGATGGAGATCGATCTAAAGGAAAATCCAATCCCTCTCCTGGAACACTGTTACGGCTGCACCGCAGGCCAGGGAAGCAGTTGTACGGGAGTACTGAATTGAAGTACCAAATTCCAAATCCCCCCACACCCCCCTTTGCCAAACCGATCGTGTCCCATAAGTCAGCGGCTGGACACAGGGAGACGGGGTATAATTG
>JASEHH010000038.1 GCA_030017685.1 Thermodesulfobacteriota bacterium
TTCTGGGCGGATCAGGGCTGTGTGATTCAGCAGCCCTATGATATCGAAGTGGGCGCAGGGACTTTTAACCCTGCCACCTTTCTCAGGGTCCTGGGCCCTGAACCCTGGAAGGTCGCCTATGTGGAGCCCTCCCGTCGCCCCACCGATGGCCGATATGGAGAGAATCCCAACCGCCTCCAGCACTATTATCAATATCAGGTCATCATCAAACCCTCTCCCATCGATATTCAGGAGATCTATCTCAAAAGCCTGAGGTCTTTCGGCATTGATCCCATCAGCCATGACATCCGTTTCGTGGAGGATGACTGGGAGTCTCCCACTCTGGGAGCATGGGGATTGGGCTGGGAGGTGTGGCTCGACGGAATGGAGATCACCCAGTTCACCTATTTCCAGCAGGCGGGAGGAATCGAACTCAACCCCATCCCCGTAGAGATCACCTACGGCATTGAACGGATCGCCATGTATCTTCAGGCTGTGAATAATGTCTACGACCTCGAATGGACCAGAGGAATCAAATATGGCGATGTCCATCATCGAGGTGAGGTGGAATTTTCAACATACAATTTCGAGGCGGCGGATGTGGAGATGCTCTTTGGCCTCTTTGAGATGTATGAGAAAGAGGCGAAGAGATTGGTTGAGAAGGGCCTCGTCTTTCCGGCCTACGATTATTGTTTGAAGACCTCTCACACCTTCAACCTTCTCGATGCCCGGGGTGCGATCAGCGTCACCGAAAGGATGGGCTATATCCTGAGGGTGAGGACCCTGGCGAGATTGTGCGCAGAAGGATATCTCAAACAGAGAGAAGAGATGGGATTTCCGTTGTTAAATAGAAAATAGGAAATGGGAAATAAGAAATAGGAAATAAACAATGGACTATGAACAATGAACAATCAACATAAAACCACTGACTATAGACGACTGACCAAGGGCTAAGGATGAAAGAACTTCTTTTGGAGATCGGGACAGAGGAGATACCAGCCGGATTTGTCCCGCAGGCTCTATCCGATCTAAAAGAACTCGTGCAGAAAGAATTTGAGGCACACCGGATCGATTTTAAAGGAATCCAAACCCTGGGAACGCCCAGACGGATCGTTCTCTATATTGAATCCGTTTCAGAGAAACAGAGAGATGAAGAGATAAAGAAGATAGGGCCTTCGAAAGCGGTTTCCTTCGATTCCAGTGGCAAGCCCACAAAGGCGGCGATCGGTTTTGCAAAAGGTCAATCGGTTCCTGTTGAATCTCTTGAGGTGATTCAGACAGAAAAGGGAGAATATGTTTGTGCCATTAGAAGAGAAACCGGAAGGCCGACCCTGGAAATCCTTCCTCACATTCTTCCTAAAGTCATTCTTTCCATTCCCTTCCAGAAGTCGATGAGATGGGCAGAGGTGTCGATCCGGTTCGCCCGGCCCATTCACTGGATCCTCAGCCTCTTTGGGGGAGAGGTCATCCCTTTTGAAATGGGAGATGTCCGAAGTGGAAATATCACGTATGGTCATCGGTTCATGCATCCTGATCCCATTGCGGTGAAGGATTTTAAAACCTATTTGCAGAAGATGAGCGAGGCTTCCGTCATTGTTGACCCGGCCGAGAGGAAGAAAAGAATAGAAGAGGGGATGATCCGGGAAGGAGCCAAGGTTTCCGGGAAAGTTTTAAAGGATGAGGACCTTCTCAACGAGGTCAACTTTCTGGTCGAATATCCTCTCCCCCTCTGCGGGAGTTTTGAGGAAAGATTTCTCTCCCTGCCACGAGAGGTCGTCATCCATTCGATGAAGGAGCATCAGAGATACTTTCCTCTGATGGACGACCATGGAAGATTGCTGCCCCATTTCATCTGCATCAGCAATATCGTCCCGAAAGATGAGAGGGTGGTGGTGAAGGGGAATGAGCGTGTGCTCAAGGCGAGGCTTTCCGATGCGGCCTTCTTCTTTGAAGATGATCTGAAGGTCCCGCTGGAGAAGAGGGTCGAAGAGTTGAAGAAGGTGGTCTTCCAGGCAAAACTTGGGACTTACTACGAGAAGGTGATGCGATTTAAAAACCTGGCCTCTTTTATTGTGGAGCGCATCGATCCGAAACTCCGGCCGGCCGTGGAGAGGGTGGCCCTCCTGTGCAAGGCCGACCTGGTTACCGGGATGGTCGGAGAGTTTCCAAAACTTCAGGGGATCGTGGGCAGGGAGTATGGACGTCTGTCCGGAGAAAAGGCAGAGGTTTACGAGGCGATCTATGAGCACTACCTGCCAGGTTTTTCAGGAGACCGGTTGCCTTCGAGCCCTGTCGGAGATGTGGTGAGCATCGCCGACAAGATGGATACGATCGTGGGCTGCTTTGGCGTGAGCCTCCTCCCGACCGGAACAGCTGATCCCTTTGGCCTGAGACGCCAGGCGCTGGGAATCATCCGGATCATTCTCGAAAAGGAATATTCTCTCTCCCTGGGCGAATTGATTGAAAAGAGCGGCGAGCAGTTAAAGGAGAAGGTGGAGCGACCTTTTACCGAAGTGAAGACAGAGGTTCTGGACTTCTTCCGGATCCGCTATCAAAATTTTCTTCTGGACAAAGGATATCCTTTTGATGTGATTGAAGCTGTCCTTTCAACTTCCTTTGATCAACTGCTCGATGTCCAACGCCGGATCGACGCATTAAGGGAGGCAAAAGAATGGAAGGACTTCGAATCGATTGTGATCGGCTTTAAGCGAGCGATGAATATCCTGAAGGGAGCGCCTTCAGGGAAGGGAATCGATCCGTCCCTCTTCTCCGAATCTGCCGAGAAGAATCTCTATCGGGCGTTCATTGATGCAAAGGGGAAGATCGATCGACTCCTCAATCAAAGAGACTACCCTGCCTCCCTCCTTGAGATGAGCCGGATGAAGAAAGCGATTGACGAATTCTTCGACGGCGTCATGGTGATGGTTGAAGATGAGGCGATCCGGCATAACCGCCTTGCCCTGCTCGATGGAATCGGCCAACTCTTTCTCAGATTTGCCGACTTCTCCAAACTCACCTAACCATCCATGCAGGAGATTCAGACCCTCTTGCCTTAAAGGGGTTCCACTCTGTCAAAATCATTACTCTAAGAAATTATTGGGAGATATCAAAAAGGGGAAGAAAATGAGTAATAAATTTAGCGAGACGCCGTGATCGATCTAACCCTATGTCGTCTGATTCGTAATAGTAGGGGAGGCTTTAGCCTCCCCTTTTTTTGACCCATGGTATGTAACATGAATATCATTCTGATCATTCTGAAATAAGAGAGTAAGAAACAAAAAAGAATACCTCGATTAGAGAATGACCCGAAGTTAATTTTTAAGATTTTATATTGGAAACTCTCGTGCTATACTTAATAAGAATCCATCAAACAAAATTTAATCAAAACAATTTATTCAACTAAAAGTTGCCTGCAGTTTTTTAAACCCTTCATATGATTTTTGAAGTTGGGTGGAGGCAGAATATTGGGGAGAGGAGGACACCCATATGAAACTTTTCAACATCAAGTTGATTCCATGCAGTTCAGGCAGTGACTTTTACTTAGAATTCAAAAAAAAGATGATGGTCCATACCATCTTGGAAGTCACCAAACTCATTTTCATCATCGCCATCGCTGTCTTCTTATTGCTGGAATATATTTCGCCTGTTGCTCAAAGGCGTCTGGGAATTAACTTTCCAGCAAGAATCAGGGAATTTCTCATCTCCACAAAACCCACCCGTGACCCCAGCGTTAAAGAAGTTTTACATCTCGCCAATGTGATCCGATTCATCACCGATGCTCAGCTTTCTGAAGGTAAGGTTTTGAGGTATGCCGGATTGATCACCCATGCTTCTCAAAAATATGGAATCAATCCTCTGGAAATCATTGCGTTGATCATGGCTGAAAGTAATTTCAAAGAGAACAGCATCAATCGGGAAACCGGTGATTATGGTTTAGGGCAGGTCAATTGGGAACATTGGGGAAAAGACTATGGATATACGCCCCAGCAACTCTTGGATCCATCGGTCAACATTTTTTTGACCTGCCATGTCTACAAATTTTTTGAAAAAGATTTTGGCAAATACCATCGGGGGAACGGCATCCAATCCAGGGCTTACCTTGTCAATGTGAAAAGTATTCTTTCCACTTTGAATGCTTTTTCCGAATTGAACAAAGAGAATATTTCTTAGAGGGCAGTATCTTTCGAGTGGGCTAATAGAGTAAATATTTTGACCGGAGCCTGCAGAACTGATCCAAGGGCCCCTGCCATTTCTGCACAATGGAGGTGGGGTCCTGGCCATCCTTTATGGCTTCCAAAACCTCACGGGAACCGATCAACCCCAAGGTCTTGTCAAGCTGGAAGCTCCGGGGATAAAGCCGGTAAAGTGCGCTGGCAATTTCTATTCCGAGGGCAGGGGAGTCCAGGGCTTGTCGATCAAGAAGGACAATCTGTACGCCATGGCACAATTGAGCTTTAAAACGACTGCTGTTTGGTGTAAATTCTGCTGGCATGAACCGGAGACCCTGAATTTTACGATGATTCAGGTATGACGCAAGTTCTTCTCCATTCATCCAAGGAGCACCTAATAGTTCAAAAGGTGTCGTCGTCCCTCGGCCCACACTTACGTTTGAACCTTCAACCAATGCCACTCCTGGATAAAGGATAGCTTCTATTAAGGTGCGCAAGTTCGGTGATGGACTTACCCACAGCAAACCGGTTTCATCATACCAGTGGGTGCGCTCGTAACCACGCATCTTGACGACGTGCAATTTGGCGCCAATCTTCTTCTCACCATTAAACATATTAGCTAGCTCGCCAACAGTCATACCATGCCGGATAGGGAGAGGAAAATATCCAGTGAATGATCTCAAGTTACTGTCCAGGAGTGGTCCCTGGACAAATGAAGCATTGATCGGATTTGGCCTATCAAGAACATAAAAAGGAATTCCCTTCTTAGCACACCCCTCCATCGCATAACCCATGGTGGTGATATAAGTGTAGAAACGAGCACCAGCGTCCTGGATGTCGAAGACAAGAGCGTCCAGACCGATGAGCATCTTTTGTGTTGGTCGCAAAACATCTCCATAAAGACTATATATAGGCAGACCAGTGAAAGGCTCTTTCATCGAGGAGACCTTTCCCTCTGCATTACCGGAAAAGCCATGCTCCGGGCTTGAAATCGATACCAGTTTTACACCTGGAGCTTGATGGAGAAGGTCCACCGTGCGCCTTCCCATTGAATCGATGCCTGAATGGTTGGTGATAAGCCCTATACGCAATCCAGCCAGAGGGCTGAACTTCTCCTCCACTAGAATGTCGATTCCTGTTTGTACCTTTTCACTGTTGCTTTTTCCTAATTCACTATAGCTACTCAGTAAAGGTCGATGAGTCATTGCCATCGTCTCATTGATGAGGGATAAAACCTTCGTTCGTAGGGGTTCGGCATTCCCTTTACCATTCGGGTGAACCCGATTGGTCAGGATAATGAGGTAGGTATTGGAAGTCGGATCAATCCAGATTCCAGTTCCGGTATAGCCTTTGTGTCCAAAGGAACGATCAGAGGCAAGAGGGGAATCGATATTCCAACCCAATCCCCTCAGGGGTATTTTGTCGGGAGGGGATTGAGGAACGATCATCTTCTCGACCGTGAGAGGGCTAAGAATCTGCAGATTTTTTCCACTCCCCCCATCAAGGAGCATCTGGGCAAAGATTGCAAGATCATCGGCGGTAGAGAAAAGTCCGGCGTGACCGGCTACCCCACCCATACGGTAGGCCGTCGGGTCATGGACTTCTCCCCAGAGCATCTTCCCCCTGGTACCATGCAGGTACTGGGTGGGGGCGATGCGAGATCGGAGGTTAGGGGAAGGCTTGAAGGCAGTGTCCTTCATTCCCAAAGGCTTAAAAATATGTTCAGTGCAGTAACTGTCAAGAGGCTCCCCAGAGATGCGCGAGACAAGTTCACCCAGAATGATAAAATTGATGTCGCTATAGTTGAAGTGTGTCTTAAGAGGGCGAACAGCTTTCTCCTCCTCAATCATTCTTAGAGCTGTGTCGTAACTTGACCACCTTGGCTGTGAATCCAGAGCTGCTCGCAGGCCGGAATAGTGCGTGAGGAGATCGCGTACCGTAATTACTTCTTTTCCGTTTGTTCTGAACTCAGGCCAATATTTGCCCACTGGGTCTTCGAGATTCAATTTCCCTTTCTCCACCAGCTGCATCACTGCAGTGGATGTTGCGATCACTTTAGTCAGGGAGGCAATATCAAAGATGGTGTCTGTTGCCATGAGCATCTTCTTCGGCTCTCGTGAGCCAAGGCCAAAAGCCTGGCGGTAAACAACCTTCCCCTGGTTCCCGATGAGAATAACCGCTCCTGGAATATTACCCGCTTGGATTGCTTTTTTCGCCAACTCTGAGATAGACGTCATTTGCTCTCTACGAAACCCCTGAGAGGATGCTGAGGTAGCCATCATAACAGAGAGCATCAGTGAAAGGAGAATCTTACAAGGCTTCACCGTCGTTTACCCCTTTCATCCGCCTACGCAGGAAAACACGGCCTTGGCCGTGGAGGAATGCGTAACTCCGGATGGGAATTTTCCGGCGTATCCTTACCTTGCTTCGGCGGATTTCGCTGTTGGGCGGATGACCCGACGAAGCCTTAGTGGTTTGGCACTGAACCGTTTCAGAGCTTATTGGCGTAGTCGGGTATGGCTATTGGGGACCACGGGCTTGCCCGTAGGGCTCCATGCCATTATCTTTGAATTCTAGATGAATGAATCGAACGAATCTCAGCTCAACGGTTTTTCTTTTTTCAGACCTACCGAGGAATAGAGGAATAATTGTTCCTTGGATTCCAGAGCATCCAACCATGAGAACCAAATCCTTCAGCGGCCTTGACCTCACCCATGATTTCTTTTTCATTGAAGTATCTTCTGTCAAAGGCATAATCTCTGAATGCCTGTAGCCATGGTCTGAAACGATAGGATGGGAGACCGGTCCGTTCTTGGGCTCGTTTAAGGGAAAGATAGATGATTTCATAAGCGTTTGCAACTGGATTTCTGTAACCTGGTATGCCGTATTGAAATCCGGATGGGTAAAGCATGGGGCAGATATAGTCAAGATGAGGGGCAAGGTCTTCGAGCCTTTGTCCAATATCGGTATCATTGCGATTCCAGCAGACATAACCAAAGATGTCCGCAGAAAGAAAGACATTATGTGGAATTAGCCTCCTTCTCGCCTCCATAAGAAATCCGGTAATGGCTTTTACTCGGTTCTCCTCCGTATTAGGCATTGAAAATCGAAGGCCCAAGGCATCAGGAAATCGGACATAATCGAACTGTATCTCATCAAATCCATGTTTTGCTGCTTCGATGGCAATATTGATATTATAATCCCATACCTCTCTATTAAATGGATCCACCCAAAACAGGTTTTCTCTATCGCGCCATATCTCACCATTCTGTGTTTTCACCGCCCAATCAGGCCGCGCCAAAGCCAGGGGATTGTCTTTAAATACAACGATCCGGGCAATGGTATAGATCCCCTTTTCCTTCAGAGATCTCATGAGATCGGCCATCTCTCTTACAGTGGTAATTCGCTGAGCACCCACTTCAGCGGCGAGGGGGATAGAGCTCTTGTATGGGATCATGCCTTTATCCCCTTTTACATCAATCACCAAGGTATTAAGCTCGGTCTCCTGGATAAGGTTGATTGCGGACCCTCGCAAACCTCTATCCCCTATTCCATAAAAGGAGAGATAAAGACCTTTCGGCGTAAAGGGGATGAGTTTTATCTCGTGAGATATGCTATTTAAAGGGGTGCGGATGATCTGCTCGACCCTCCTGTATCCAGGTGCTCTCACCGCAAATTTATTCAACTCGGTATTCACTGTGAAGCTTCCATTTTGACCCGTCAAGACTCCGTATTGGTTTACGGTGATAAAGGCCCCTGTTACCGGTTTCTTCGTAAATAAATCAACCACTTTCCCAGCCGTATAGGCCATGGCATATACAGGAATCAATAGGAGGAGAAAAACAATCAATCCAATGCATACCTCGTGTCTTTTTTTGATAAGCATACTACCCCCTTGGTGAGTCTGACAGAATTATCACAAACGCCTTACCGTTTTCTCCATTCGTCATCAGGTAGCGAGGAAGAGCCCTAACGCTATGAGAAGAGGTTGCTGGATGCCGTTCCAATGTGAAAGTGGCCACATATCCTGCCTCTCCTGCCTTTTGGATGAGGTCGTCATCATAAATACCAAAGGGCCACGCAAGCATATTCACTCTGTCATTCAGCTCCTTCTCCAGCTTCTCCTTTGATTTTTTTAATTGCATGCCTACAAAACTTTCGTATTCAGCCGGTTTTAACTTTGATTTCTCTTTCTTGAAGTTAGGATGCCAGAAGGTATGAGACTGGAAGTCAAAAAGGCCTGTTTCTTTCATTTCTCTGAGCTGGCTCCACGTCATGGCGTAGGATGCGTTCGATATGGCAGAAGGGTAGATAAACATGGTAACTGGAATGTGATATTTTTTGATGAGAGGGAACATGTCTGTGTGGATAGATTTGTGACCATCATCAACCGTGATCACGACGGACTTAGGATGAGGAAGTGGTCTTTTCCCGAGATAATAGTCAATTAGCTCTCGGGCGGGTATCACCCTGTATCCATTGGTCATGAGATATTTTAAATGAGCTTCGAAAGTATTTGTTATCACTGTCATGCTGTCACTGGCTACAGGTCCGAAACGATGGTAAAGGAGAATCGGAACCCGAACTGTATGAGGGCGTTGATTTCTATCCCTTACTTCACCCCATGATGACGGCAACCAGACCAGGAAGAGGAGGAGCACTAAGATGGTTAATAACTTTCTTTTACGAATCATTAAATGAGCCATCATTTTAAAAAGCTATTAAATATATTTTCATAATCAGGATGAAGTTTAAGATGAGACATCATCCACTCATCCTTTTTCTGATTCTTTTCCCTTCCAGATACGACCCTAAGGCCTCGTCAATTACCTCCTTTATCTTTTTTCTTTCCCAATAGGATAGTGATTTGAGTTTCTCTAAATATTCCTTCCTCAGGATAAAGGTGGCTCTTGTCCATCCGTTTTTAAGTCCTTTTTGTGAAGTTTGATTCACAGCCATAGTTGCCCAGTCGTCAGGTCTGTGGAGCCCCGGTGGGAGACCCCACGTTCCCTAAACAACGCTCCTGCCGGGGGACATCCCGGTCAAAAGGTGAATCCTTGGCCCACGGCCAAAGGCCATGGCTTTCTGTTGCCGGGGTAATCTTTGTAAACAAAGTAAGCCCTTTTTACTCTCTGCACGTTGTGTGCCATACAGGGAAATTAATGAGATATATATATCTATCGGAATTTACAGTTATTCTCTTAAGATGAAAAATCGTTTTTCGACTCTATAAATGGAAAAAGTGACAAGAAAAGACACTGGTGTGACAAACTGTCTTTTTCTAATTCGCCCAATTGTGTGGATTTTTTTATTTGGATTTCAAAGGAAATAGAGTGTAAGGAACCCTAAAACAGAAGAGAACAACATTGGAGAGGAAACATCGGTAAACCCTGGAAAAAGATTATCCCATTGATAATTTTTTTAGAATGTACTTCCTCTGATGATTTCCGATTGCAAGCATGTTTTACAAAAATGTCCGTTTGTGAGTTACAGGAAGGAATTAGCACTAAATGTCATAGGTATGTAAGCTTACATATTAACTATCCGATTAAAGCCACACAATCTTAATATCTTTTTCAACTGCTTTAAATTCAGGGTCTCCAGTATAAAGCTCGGCTTTTTTAAGGCGGGTGAGGGCGACAGCAAAACAATCAGCGTACGCCATCGGTTTTATAGCCTTAATACGCGCCGCTTCACGGGTGAATTTTTTATCCGCATCAACAAGGCTGATCGGAAAAGATTCGATCAACCGTTCAATTTCCTGAGTCTTTTCCTCTCCAAACTGAACTGATAAAATATATTTTTGAACCAGATTATTTACGAAATTGCTGCAGAATGATTCGTCCTGTGCCTGCCGGCCCCGGTCCCGACCGAGGGCGGGGCAGGCAGGTGCTGGAGTGATTTATTATGGTAGATGTTCGAGGTCTTCCAAATCTTTATGTCTGCCACACGCTCGTTTATTCTTCTTTAAGTCTTGGAGTGAAATGAAATTGATTGGGATCCCTTCAACATCAATGATTTCTCGCCGGGCGTAACATTCCGCAAAATCAACGCCTGAAGCACCCGTAATGACTTCTATCCGTACAGGGGGGAAACCCATTCGAATGATCTTGTCCTTCTCGAGGAACATCTCCTCTGAGACTCCCTCCCCGCCTATGCCAAAATCATGCAGGACGAGGGCTGCCTTCTGGGCATTCGACTCGCTCACCGCTATCCAAATGTCCATGTCGCCAGTTGCACGTGGATATCCATGGTAACCTACGGCGTAGCCATCCACCACCAAATATTCAACTCCGTGAGAGTTGAGAAGTCTCAAGAAATCTTTGAAGTCTGGATGTAACTCGACCCTCGCCATAAACCATCCTTCGATTCATCTCTATAGCTTCAATCCTCTCCAATGTGCTTTTTGAAAGCCAATAACTCTTTTCCTCTTCTGTGTCGTTCAGTGAGACAATTGAAATTGACTTTTTGTCAAGCCGTGGAAGTCGATCCATAATTATATCCTTTTAATTCTCATTCGCTCTTAGCGCGGCTTTAATATACACCCTTTTTGGGTTTTTTGGAAGTAAATATTTCAGGAGGGGAAAAACATCACTAAATGTTTTTACTATCTAATCTCAAACACTACCTTGTTACAACTAAAGCCAGACAACCTTAATTTCTTTCTCCACGGTCTTGAATTCAAGGTCTCCTGTATAGATCTCTGCTTTTTTTATACATGCGAGGGCTGCAGCAAAATAATCAGAATAATAAAAGGGGACGGTTCTAATTTTTCTATTTTTTGCCCTTAGCCAATAAATAGAACCGTCCCCTTTTACCTACTATGTCCACCGATAGTCAGTGGATAGTTTTTCTATTCAATTCGTTCCTGAGTGGTCTTGACTCGGTTCGCCTGTCATATCTGGGCCTCGGTGCGAAGGTTAATCTATGTCTCTTTGGGTACTTCGCTAAGCAGGATGCCCAATGCTTCGGCCACCCCCTTGCCGTAGGCCGGGTCGGCCTTCAGGCAGTTGCCTATATGCCTCAGTTTGATCTCCTTGGTGGCATCACCTATTGCACGTCCAGTGTTAGCAAATAGGACCGCCTGTTGTGCCGGGCTCATCAGGCGGAAGAGCTTGCCTGGCTGGGAATAGTAATCGGTGTCTTCTCTATGATTCCAGTGGTCGGCGGCCCCTTCTATGCTCAGGGGTGGTTCGGCAAATTCCGGCTGCTGCTGCCATTCACCGTAACTGTTTGGTTCGTAGCCAAGGGTGCTGCCATGATTGTTGTCAACCCGCATGGCGCCGTCCCGGTGGTAGCTATGGAACGGGCAGCGAGGGGCATTGACCGGGATCAAGTGGTGGTTTACGCCGAGCCGGTAGCGCTGGGCATCGCCGTAGGAAAAGAGCCTCCCCTGCAGCATCTTGTCAGGTGAAAAACCGATGCCGGGCACGACGTTGGCCGGGTTGAAGGCCGCCTGTTCCACCTCGGCAAAATAGTTTTCAGGGTTGCGGTTCAGTTCTAACACACCTACTTCAATCATGGGATAATCTTTGTGGAACCAGACCTTGGTGAGGTCAAAGGGGTTGTAGGGACATTTCGCCGCATCCTTCTCCGGCATCACCTGGATAAACATGGTCCAGCGGGGGAAGTCGCCGTTTTCAATGCTTTCGTACAGGTCGCGCTGGTGGCTTTCCCTATCCTTGCCGGTGATTGCCTCTGCCTCTTCGTCACTCAGATTGCGGATCCCCTGCTGGGTCTTAAGGTGAAATTTTACCCAGTAACGTTCCTTCTTGGCGTTGATGAAACTGAATGTATGGCTGCCGAAGCCGTGCATGTGCCGGTAGGAATAAGGGATGCCCCGGTCACTCATGACGATGGTCACCTGGTGCAGGGCCTCCGGAAGCGATGTCCAGAAGTCCCAGTTGTTTTTTGCACTGCGCATGTTCGTACGGGGGTCCCGCTTGACGGCGTGGTTGAGGTCGGGGAACTTGAGGGGATCGCGCAGGAAAAATACGGGTGTGTTGTTGCCCACCAGATCCCAGTTGCCCTCCTCGGTATAGAACTTAATGGCAAAGCCGCGAATGT
The DNA here is from genome assembly GCA_030017685.1 of Thermodesulfobacteriota bacterium. GTDB lineage: Bacteria > Desulfobacterota > BSN033 > BSN033 > UBA1163 > RBG-16-49-23. The sequence continues at coordinate 12,216 of JASEHH010000038.1, forward strand.
CCCGTTCCGCGTCAGCGGCGCCTCGCTCGCCTGCCACCGTTGAAAAGCGGATAAAGAGATCGGTCTTCTTCCCCACTTCGGAGAAGATCTTGGCCCTGGTATAGCGGGTGATGTCATGGGTGACGGTGAAGGCGCCGTAAGCGCCGGAACCCTTGGCGTGCATACGGCGCTCGGGGATCACCTCTCGGTCGAACTGGGCGAGTTTCTCCAAAAACCAGACATCCTGCAGGAGCACCGGGCCGCGCGGTCCGGCGGTTATGACATTCTGGTTGTCGACGACGGGAGCGCCGGCGTTGGTGGTCAGCTTTTTTTGTTTTTTCATAAAACCCTCCTTTTGATTTGATTGGGACTACGTTATAGATGGACTCATTTCTTCAATGAGAACAAGTTGCAGTTTAACAACAAAGATAGCCATGATTTTAATGACGTGGCGAACCGATGCAAAAGAAGACCAGACGGTACGTCACTCCCTCTGTGTCACAAATCTCCTTTCCTTCTTTTGTCTTTGCGACACTCTTGACAATACCCGTAATACTCCAGCCTGGTGTCAGTGATTGAGAAGCCGGTTTTCTTCGCTACCTCCCTCTGGTCAATAGTCATAGGGACCTTGTAATCCATTATCTTCTTACATCTCTCGCAGATCAAATTGATGTGCTCTTCAAGATTCCCGTCGTAGCGGTTTTCCATCCTATCAAACTGAAGCATTTTGATGATGCCATGGCAAGAAAGCTCGTGTAGCGTTGAATAGGCGGTCGACAAGCTCAAACTCTTTTTTTTCTTTTTTGCCTCCTTATAGACAAGGCGCGCGCCGGGATGAAGATCCCTCTTCTCTATCAGCACATCTATGATAGCCAGTCTTTGAGGGGTAACTTTCAATCCCCTCTCTCTTAGCTGCCGGATCATTGATTCTTTGGTCATCTTGGCAAAATCGGAATCATTCCTGATTAGCTTTAAGTATACTGGCTCTCCCGGCATTTGTCAAATCGTTCTTTCAAGAGGTAAGCATCTCTTTTCCCGTGATAGAAATCCATAGGAATGCCAAATCCAGAGGGGCAGGCGGGCCAGCGTAGAAAGATTTAGGGCGGCACCGCTTAAGGGTTGACTCCAGACGCTCCAAGACCAATACAAACCTCATTTTCATTGACTACGAAAGTTTCCCTTAAGCTTCTAATGATCCGCAATCCTAAATATTTCGGAGCCTGGTCCGCCTGCCCCTCTGGAGTCCATTCTATCATTACGAAATTGGAGATGCTTCCTTTCAAGAGCATACACGGCTCATCTTCCATGCGATCCGGTGTGCTATTTACGGTTGAAAGTGTGACGATGTTGTGAATGGAGGGGGTTTTTAGATGAGGATTGACAACTTTGCGAGTCTATTTTACTTTGTATCGCAAAGGAAATGAAAATGACACAGAGTTTATCAAAACCGAAGACCTGGGAGGATGAGTATCTTGTCAGTTTCTATGAGGTGGATGCGAAAAATAGAGTTTTTCTTCCGAGCCTCTGGAAATACTTGCAGGAAACGGCCTGGAACCACGCCCATCGCATCGGAATAGGTTATTTGGATCTGGCTCGAAATGATCATTTCTGGGTCTTATCCCGTTTATCCATCAATATGAATGAGTATCCCGGATGGGGGGACAAAATATGGGTGAAGACCTGGTTATTGGAGAGCAGTCGTCTATTTGCCTTTCGCGATTTTTCTATCCTCAGGGAAGATGGCAAGGTCATCGGGGTTGCGAAAAGCGCCTGGGTTGTTCTAAATTTAAAAACCCGGAAACCCCAACGAATTGAACCCTTCCTTAAAGGTTTGGCCCCCCTTCCAAGCCAGGACGGAACAGAGACAAAACTGGATAAGCTTCCCGCTCCCTGCGCTCCCGGTGAGGAAACGTTTTTCACCGTCCATTATAGCGATCTGGATATGCACCAGCATGTCAATAATGCAAGGTATATCGAATGGGTTCTGGATAGTTATTCGTTTGAGATGAACCAGACTTATCATATCTCGACCTTCGAAATAAATTTCCTCGCGGAATCGAACTGCGGCGATGAGCTTTCCCTTCAATCAGAACAGCAGAAAGATCCCAGCCCCACCTTCCTGCATACGATAATTAGAAAAGAAGATGGCCGGGAGCTCTGTCGGGCAAGAGTAAGATGGAGGAGGATTGATTAGAATAACTATTTTTGTAGAAGGGTTATTTTCTTTTTAGCCATCGTCTCCGCTCTTCCTCCCTTATTTCCCGCCTTAAAAGTTTACCCATTTTAGATTTAGGCAGCGTGTCCCTAAATTCTATGTGGTCAGGAACCTTATAGGGGGTAAGCTTTTCGCGGCACCACTTAATGAGTTCAGAGGCTCCGACACCTCTGGTGTCACCCTTAAGGACCACGATGGCTTTAATCAGTTCACCTACTTCAGGATCGGGCACGCCAATCACACAAGCCTCTTTTACTACTTTAAAGTCTTGCAATACTGCTTCCACCTCCGAAGAAGAAACTCTATACCCTTTATACTTTATAATGTCTGCGCTTCTATCGACATAGAATAGTAGTCCATTCTCATCGATTTGAACATAATCTTTAGTTAAGTTCCATATTCCGCCACTTCTTTCCATAAAATTTTCGGAGGTTTCTTCAGGCTTGTTCCAATAATTCTTTGTTCCATGTTCAGAAGTGACCAATAGTTCACCTACTTTATTTGGGGGTATTTCTTCCAATGTATCCGGGTCAACTATCTTAATTTTCTTAGAGGGTATAGGAAGTCCAATACTACCCATCACAGGGAATCTGTCTAAAGAACTAAGAGTCACACAGCCCATTTCTGTGGAACCATAAATCTGATACAATGAGATATGGAGCGTTTCGTGCCATCGTTTAAATACATCGGAAGGAAGGACATCCCCTCCACACCAGCAATATTTCAGTGAACTTAAGTCATACGAATTTATCCTATCATTTCCCAAGATCATACGGTATAGCGCAGGCACACCCACCAATATGGTCACCTTATACGATTGTATAGCTTCTAATATAGCATCCACTTGAGGGACAGGCATCAACACTACACTGATCCCTTTCCCTAATCCCCAACCCAGAATTGCTTCTTGCCCCATCATAGAAAAAAGAGGAGTGACCACGAGGAGGACATCCTTCCCTCCTTCGGGAATATGGTCTTTTGTCAGATCTCTAAAGTCCTTTAGAGAGGAGAGCATTTTAGTGTGAGAACTTGGTACCCCTTTAGGAAATCCTGTTGTTCCGCCGGTATAAAGAATGGAGGCAAGATGTTCCTCAGGCTTTATGGTCACTTTGGGGGGTTGGCTTGGATATCTTCTTATTAACTCGCTGAAAGAATATACCTCACTGGTCTTTTTGACGACACCTGTTGGGATTTTATCGAATACCCTACCTATCGTCCGTTTCCACCATGGGAGTAAATCGACAAGGTTGGTAACAATGATCCTTCTTAAATTAGTTTTTCCGAATACTTCCTTTACATAGCGGAAATTTGTATCTTGGCAAATGATCGTCTCAACACCCGAATCATTCATCATGTATTCAAGCTCAAAAGGGGTGTAAACGGAGGGAGCAGGTATTGGGATTGCACCGATCTCCTGAATTCCAAAATAAGCAATTAAGAACTGAGGAGAATTAGCAATATAAATCACGACCTTATCATTTACTCCAACACCTAAATCGGATAAAGCCGCGGCAAATCTTCGGACCAGGTCTCTTAGTTTAGAATAAGAGAATTTTTCACCCAGGTAGATGATCGCCGGTTTCTGAGGATATTTCTCGCAAATACTCTCAATAACTCCAAACAGGTTTCGATTCTCTCTTGAGGTACCTGTCATAAAATACCCAATGATTTACCCACCCGAGTTCTTTACAGTATTTGTAATCACTCGTCTTAAATTAAGCCCCAAGGTAAGCTGCCTTTACGTGTGGATTATCCGTGAGTTCTTTGGCTGTACCAGCCATAACGATTGTCCCTTTTTCCATGACGTAGCCGTAATGGATTATGGGGAAAATGGGTTGAGCATATTGCTCCGCGATTAATATCGTAATTCCAGTTTTCTCATTGATCTCTTTAACCGCTTGAATCAGTCTTGATTGTATCGCTGGACTAAGTCCCATTAAGGGTTCATCAAGCAGCAATAGCTTCGGTTGAGCCATTAATGCTCTGCCAATCGCAAGCATTTGCTGTTCCCCGCCACTCAAGAAACCACCCTCTCTTTTTTTTAGATCTTTTAAAGCTGGGAAAAGGCTAAACACATATTCAAGAGTTTTTTTTGCCTCTTGGCGTGTGGCGAGATAACCCCCTATTTTTAGATTCTCAAGAGTACTACTTTCAGGGAAAATTCGGCGTCTTTCCGGACATAGGACAATCCCCCTCCGGGTTCTTTCGCTCGGCTTAATATTGATGATGTCTTTCCCCCCGAATTGGATCTCACCGAGTATCGTTATTCTTTCCCCACCCATCATGATCTCAGTTTTCTTTATATCCAGGATGATGCCAGAAATAGTAAACATCAAGGTTGACTTCCCTGCGCCGTTAGATCCAAAAACTCCCGTTATTTCACCTTCCCGGCATGTGAAGGTGACATTATTGAGCGCTAAAGCATTCTCATAAAAGACCATAAGATTTTTGATGTACAGCATGTTTCTATGTTACCCCCATGTAAGCTTGCTTAACAATTTCGCTTTTAATAATCTCGTCCGGGACATCCTCCGCAATCTTTTCTCCAAAATTCATCACCATCACCCGATGAGCTATTTGGAAAAGTTCTCTTACCCTATGTTCCACCATGATGAGGGTCATCCCATTCATCTGGAGTTTCTCTATGATAGGAATCATTGCTGTAATCTCGCTGACACTCAATCCCGAGAAAAGCTCATCCATGATAATGACATGAGGTCTTAGAGCAAGACATCTCGCTAACTCAAGACGTTTTAAAAAGCCTTCGGGAAAGGCAGAGGCGTGTTTATATGGAATATGGGCATCCCGCTCAAAACCGACTTCCTCTAAAATGTCCAAAGCGACTGTATCTCTATCTCCCAGCTTGCCTCCAATCGTGCGCACAATCCTTGAAGAATACAACGGGACCACTAAGTTTTTCATGGCGGATAAGGAGTGATAAGGTCTCGGTATCTGGAAGGTACGGACAATCCCCAGGCCAGCAATTTTATATGGGGGTAATCCGATAAGTTTTTTCCCCTCAGAAAAAATCAAACCCGAGTCTGCTTTGACAAAACCAGTAATGAGGTTGACTAATGTGGTTTTTCCCGAGCCATTGGGACCAATAATGCCAAGAATTTGGCCTTTTAATAAGTCAAAACTGACATGATTGATTGCTTTCACCCCACCAAATGATTTGCTCACACCTTTGACTTGGAGAATAACGTCTTTATTCATATTTCAATCCAACGTTCAAACTGATGATATTTTCTCTGTAAATAAGGCACCAAACCTCCGGTGTTAAGGATCACAAGCCCTGCTAAAATAAGACTATAAAAAACTACCCTGAGTGGCCCAAATTCTCGAAGCATTTCTGAAAACAGGGTCAGGATGAGAGCTCCTATGACAGGACCGACTAAAGTGCCCACCCCTCCGACCACCGTAGCAGCTATTGGGAAGATAGAGAAGTCTAAAGCAAATAAGGAGATACCTACCCAACCGTAAAGGTGAGTAAGATAAGCGCCAGAAAAGCAACCTATCGCTGCGGCTAAAAAAACAGCTTTCATCTTAAACCAAGTAATATTGATATTGGAAGCCTTAACGGCCTGGTCATTATCTTTGATTGCGCGTAGCACCATCCCAAAGTCTTCATTCACCAGCCTTCTTAGACCGAAGGTGAGGATGAGAATCAGGGGTAAAATTAAATAGAGCTCAACCCATATATTGGGGAAAGTTGCAAGCCCAGGTAAGCCATCGGTGCCACCAAAAATATTCAGGGCCTGAATCACTCTCGCAAATAGCAGTGGGTACATCAGACTTACAATGGCAAAATAAATGCCTCGCATGGGCAAGCAGGGAAGTAAAAACAGCGTGCAAATAACTCCTCCACCTATGGTGGCTATGGGAATGGTGATCACCAACGGGAGACCAAATGCTGAATTCAGAAGACCAGAGATATAGCCACCCACTCCTGTGAAAAAAGCTCCACCCAAACAGACGATTCCGACGAAATGAGCTAAGAAGTCAAAGCTTAAAGCCAAAAAAGCGAAGATACAGGCAATAATGATAATCTTTTGCCAGGCCATCGATGTCACAGCTAAAGGGATGATAAGCAGTCCTAAGACAAAAGCAACCGTCGGTAAGGACATATATGCTATTCCCCGCCATGAAGAAATAGCATATATGCCTTCCGTTCGTACTTTGATGCCTCGGTCTAATCTTTCCCTGCGCCTTATTTTCTCATCCAATCCTAAACCCTCTCCTCAAGTTCTTTTTGTCTCCCAAGAAGTCCAGAAGGCTTGAGTATCAATGTCAAAATAATGAATAGCAAAACCACCACCATTTGCCAGTGAGGTCCTATAAAGGCTGTAGCCAGTATTTGAGAAAAACCTAACAAAAAAGCGCCGGCGAGAACACCCATCCAGCTGCCAAGTCCTCCGATAATACACACGGCTATTGCATCGGTCAGAACCATGTATCCTGTTTCTACAGTGATGCTTCCCAGAGGAAGGATAACGACAGCAGCGACTCCAGCCAAGGCTGACCCCATTGCTAATCCGATAACTGCTGTTCGGTCCGGGTCTATCCCCGACATCATACTGGCACGCTTATCTTGAGCTATCGCCCGAAGAGATAAGCCTACTTTAGTATGGTGAGTAAATAGCCACAAAGATAACATCATTGCCAACCCAATGCCTATAATGATGAGTCGCTGCCAATCAATCATGACTCCAGCGATACTTACGGAGCCAGTGACAAAAGGGGGAAGCATATAAGCCTCACCGATGAACCCCCTCCAGCGGAACAATTCCATAATAGCTATGCCTATGGATAAAGAGGCAATAATCTCCGATGCCGGCATGCCTTTTACCCGGATCAGGAAGAAGCGATAGATTGCACCCCCAATGATGGATACAATAACGATAGAAAGGAAGATGGACCCTATATAGTTTATCCCCAGCCGGTTCAGGAAGAGCCAAGTGGCAAATCCTACCAAGATATACAGAGCGCCATGGGCGAAATTAGCCAATCGGCTGACACCGTACACCAATGCAAAACCACTGGCTATTAAGGCCAAAATGACACTATTGACGAGCCCGAAAATAAAAATATTCATCTTGACTCTCTACTCTCAGTTTGACTCACTTCATCCAAGGCGGCATCTCTAAGCTTCTTGTCGCTATTTTATCCGGAAAGACAATCGTTCTCTTGCCATCTATCCATTGGGCCCACATGCCCACGGCAGTCTCTTTTGGGTCGCCGTTCTCAATAATTTGGTGACTCTTGGGATCAAACTTTACCCTGCCGTAAGTCCCCATCATATCGGTTTTTTCTAAAGCCGGTATGATTAGATCAGGGTCAAGGCTTTTCGCTCGCTCAATGGCGTCCTTCAGAATGTAAACAACCGTATAACTGGTGGACGTCCATTCTGATCTTGGCTCCACTCCATATTTTTTCTTATGGCCGGAAACGAACATCTCGCTCATGGGAATTGCCTTGGTCGCTACCGAGCCTGCCTTTGCGTAGAGGACAACCGAATGAGCAACCTTACCATCCGTGGCCTTCCAAGTTCCTTCATCCTGAAGAGCATGAATGTAGCCAATTGGTAAAGCCGGCACCTTCATATCATACCACTGTTTCATCAAAATGGAGACTTCAGGCATATCGAACCACGGTATTAAATACTGCGCCATTCCGTCCTTAGCTTTGGATAATCCAACAGAGAAGTCGGTCGTTCCGGTTGGATATATCTCATGCCCGATGATTTTCCACCCTTTCTTTTCAAGTCCGTCTTTCAAAGCGCTACCAGCAGCTCGAGCATGGGCGACATCCTGCACCATAATAAAAGCTTTATCAAATCCCTTTTTAGCTTTAATCGACTCAAAAGTTCCTATTGCCCCTTCTATCATAGGGACCACGCTCCCCGTTGTTCTAAAGCAATATTTGTACTTATCGAAGTTATCAGCTATCCGCTTGTGGTAGGCAGGGCTTAAAACTCCTGCGGAGAGTATGGACACTGTCTTATGCTTAGACAATACGTCCATTGCTGCCAGAGCTCCCTCCGACCGGATAGGACCCCCCACAATAAAATTAGCCTTTTTCTCTATAATTAATCTCTCCACTGCCAGAAGTGCCTCGGCAACCGGGACACCTGGTTCAAGGTCACGGGTATCGCTTATTTCAAGTTTTAAAGGACGCATGGTTCCAGCTACATTCACTCCGCCCTTGGCATTAATTTCTTCCACCGCCAATGTTATTCCTCGTTCTGCATCCACGCCGTCGGGATATCCTCGGGAAATAGGAACACCGAGTACAATGGGCTGAGCTATAGATATGTTAGGGGATAGAACACAAACAAAGGGTAGAATGGTTAATATGAGGAGTAAATTTATTCCAATATGACCTACCAATGCTTTGTTTTTCATGGCCGCCTCCTTATAAATATTTTTCCTATGCTATGATGAGATTTTTTAAAAAATCAACACTAATTTTCAGACAATGCGGTAAAGGGAATCGGCCCACCTCCTTTCTATTGACCTGCCTCTTCTTTTCAAGCCTCCTTGATCACCCGCTTGGCTTTGCCCTCAAATCGGGGAAGCTCGCCGATCTTAACCACTTCTACGTCCGGAGTGACCCCAATTCGAAATTTGAAAATTTCTTTAAAGGCATTCACCGCTCGATCCATCTCTTCTTTTGAAAGAGAGGGGGAGGAGGGTTCGACGCGAATTCTTAAATGCTTCCCTGCCCCCATCTTAGGGGCAATGACTTGATATTCATTTGAGAATTCTTTTGTCTCGCGAACGAAATTCTCAATTGCCGACGGAAAAATATTGACTCCGCCAAATTGGAACATATCATCTGCCCGACCGATGATCCCTCTCTCCAAGCGGAGGAATGTCCGTCCGCAATCACACTTCTTCACATCGAATTTAACGACATCGCCCATCCGCCATCGGATCAAAGGCATGGATTCACAGCAAAGGTTAGTAAGAACCAACTCCCCTTCTTCACCTGGATTCAAATTTTTGCCCGTCTTCGGATCGATCACCTCAGCGAGAAACATGCTTTCGATAACATGAGTCCCTTTCTGAGCCACACATTCAAAACCGAAGTTGGAAATTTCTGTGGAGCCGATGTCATCATAATTTTTAGCCCCCCAGGTGGTTTCAATTAATTTTTTGGTTGAAGGAACCTGGGCTCCTGGCTCTCCTGCTGTAATGACGATTCGGACAGTCGTCTTTGAGAGATCCACGCCCATCTTCTTAGCCACCTCACCGAGAAAAAGGATATAAGTAGGCGTACCACAAACAACGGTCGGTTTCCATTCAAGAATATTTTTAATGCGATCTTCGGAACTTTGTCCCCCACCCGGGATGACGAGAACACCTCCTTGCTCAAAAGATGAATGGATTCCCCACCAGGCTAAATAGAGTCCATAGTTAAAGGGGATAAATATGATATCAGCCTTGGTGATTCCATACCCATACATAAAGTACATAAACTGGTCATAGTAGACTTCCAGCCAGTCCTTCTTACTCAACAAAGACCGCACAGGTATTCCCGTAGTTCCAGTAGTTTGAAAGACCCTTACTCCCTCCGCCGGAGAGATACAATGAAAGTCTCCAAAGGGAGGATATTTCTCCTGGCTCTGCCTCAACTCGTCCTTGACCGTGAAAGGAATTCTGCTGACATCTTCTAAAGTCTTAATATGTTCAGGTTTTATTCCAGCATCATCGAACTTCTTTCTATAGAAGGGAGCCCGCTCATAGACATAGGCCATCTGCTTTCTGAATAGCTGAAGTTGATACCCTAAAAGTTTATCTCTTGGTATTGTCTCCAATTCCGGTTTCCACATAATGGCCTTTTCCATATTTCCCTTCTATTTATCCCCTTTTTCTTTCAAACCCATCAGTATCTTCTCAGGAAGGATCGGAAACGTTTTTACTCTCACCCCCGTTGCATCATACACGGCATTGGCAATGGCAGCTACCATTCCCGAGACATATCCTTCTCCCACCTCCTTTGTGCGGTAAGGAGCATCTTTTTCATACCTCTCTGTGATGACGTCGATGTAGTGAGATTCAACCAGATCCTTAGCACAGGGGATTTTATAATCGAGAAAAGAGGTCGTAAGAGTTTTACCCTTCTTCATCAAGACTTCCTCCCAGAGGGCATGGCCTTGAGCCATAGAGACCTGGCCATCAATCTGGCCTTCAACCAGTAAGGGGTTAATAGGAAAACCGCAGTCATGAGCTGTGGTCGCTTTCACAAGTTTTACCTGGCCGGTTTCCATATCGACTTCCACCTCGGCGACTTGGGCATCGAAGGCATAATTGTCACTCCATCTGCCTTTGGTGGTGGCAAGACTCGGATGAGCCGGTATGTCCTTCATTGTTCGGAAATGGCCCTGACCGATAATGGGATTCCCCCGGCGCTTTGTAATACTTTCCGCCACCGCCTGAGTAAAAGAGATCGATCGTCCTGGGATGCCTTTGACAGAGATCTCTCGGTTCTTTGCAATTAAGTCCTCGGGATTGGCTTCAAGTTTTTGCGCAGCCACTTCAAAAAGTTGACGCCTTGCATCGGAGGCAGCCATCTTAACAGCATTCCCAGAAACATAAGCTCCTCCACTGATCCAGGCGCCGATATCCACAGGAGTGGTCTCGGTGTCTGCTGCCACAACCCGAATATCATCCATTGACACCCCGAGCTCCTCAGCGACAATTTGGCATAGAATGGTCTCAGCCCCCTGGCCAATGTCCAAGGCTCCTGTGAGGAGCGATACAGTGCCATCGTCATTCAGTTTGACAATCGCCGCGGACGTGTTGGGGTAGATGAGGGAACCGCTGAAGTAAGAAGACACCCCCATTCCAATCCCCCTCCTTATCCTCTGTCCCTCCTGTGATTTCCTCTTCCCATATATTTCTTTAAATCGGGTGGCCTCAGCAGCCCTTTCAATACATTCGACTAAACCGCAGTTCCTAACCGAATCTTCATTGGGAAGAATGTCCCCTTTCTGTCGAGCATTTTTCAAACGGATCTCTACGGGATCGATCCCCAACTCTTCAGCAATCGTGTCCATCTGTGATTCAACGGCAAATCGAAGATTAGGGGCACCATGTCCCCTTTGCGGGGCCCTGACGGGATTGTTTGTGTAGACGGAGTAGCCCTCATATTTCAGGTTTGGAATTCGATAGCAGAGCATGACAAAACCCCAGCAGAGGAAAATAACTACTACCCCGCTTCCACGGTAGGCACCACTATTATTAATCACCCTGACTTGTTGAGCCACTAAGGTTCCGTCTTTTTTGACGCCTGTCTTCAACTCCACAAGGATGGGTTGGCCGTGCCTGGCAGACTCAAATACCTCCTCCCTTGTACAAACAATTTTCACCGGTCTTCGGGCCTCGATGGACAGCAGAGAAGCACAGAATTCATGGGAGAAGAGGTCAATCTTCCCTCCGTATGCTCCTCCCACATAGGCTTTCAAAACACGAACGTTGCTGAAAGGAAGTCCTAAGGTCGTGGCTAATTTTGCTCTTTTAATGAAAGGGCCTTGACTTGAAGTCCAAACATTTAACTTTCCTGAAAGATCGAAACTGGCCAGCGTGGCCTGGGGTTCCATATAACAATGTGTTCTTAGCTGTCCCTCGAATCGATCCTCACGGACGAGGTAGGATTCGGCAAACCCTTTCTCAACGTTTCCCCATCCAGACTCCGTCTTTCCGCCAATATTCTTGTAAGGTTCCTTCACCTTTGGATGGCTGGGATGGATTTCAGGAGCCTCCGGTTTCATCGCCTCCTCAGGATCAAAAACGGCAGGAAGTTCCTCGTAATCGACCTGGATAAGATTCAAAGCCTCTTCCGCAACATATTCATCAATAGCCGCAACAGCGGCGATCTCCTCACCAATATGGCGAACTCGATCCATGGCTAAAGGGTATTGATCAGGGGGATATCGAGGAGTTTCCACAAATCCGTGTTTGATCCCTAAGGTATCCTTTCCTGTGATCACTGCCTTCACTCCAGGGAGTTTCTCTGCGCGGGAAGTATCAATACGGAGTATTTTGGCATGAGGGTAGGGACTCCTTAAAATTTTACCCCACAACATCCCAGGAAGAACCATATCCACAGTATAAAGAGCTCTTCCAGTTGCCTTCTCCACGCCATCCTTTCTTGGAACACTCTTGCCGACATACGATAACTCTTCCATATCAATCTTCTCCGGTCGAGGCTGCCATGACAGCTTCTAAAATTTTATTGTAGCCTGTGCACCGACAGAGGTTACCCTCCAATCCTTTTAAGATCTCATCTCTTGAGGGTTTAGGATTTTCGTCAAGAATAGATTTTGCATTGAGGATCATCCCTGATGTACAATAGCCGCACTGAATGGCTCCATACCGAATGAAAGCCTTCTGTAAAGGATGGAGGTCACTATTCTTTGCGAGTCCTTCGATGGTGGTAATCTTTTTCCCCTGGGCTTCAATCGCCAGCGTCAAACAGGAAAGGATGGGTTTGCCGTCAATCAGGACAGTACATGCACCGCATTCTCCTGTGCCGCAAGCCTCCTTTGCCCCTGTGAGACCTAAATCCTCTCTCACCACTTCCAATAGGGTTTTCTGAGGCTCCACGGCTAACTCAAAGGATTCCCCATTTACTCTCAACTCGATTAATTGCTTTTTCATCTGATTTTCTCCATCGCTCGAAGGATTGCGCGTTCCACTAATACCCTGGTCATCTCCCGTCGATACAAAGGCCTGGAGCGAGGCTGGGTTTCATCCATGGCCACCTGAGCCGCCTCCCTAATGATCTTCTCCTCCAGTTTTTTCCCTTTTAATATTCTTTCTGCAGCCTTGGCCCTGATGGGGGTTGGAGAAACAGAGGAGAGACCAATCGTTGCCTCCTGACAGGTAGAATTTCCTGGATCTATTGTGAGAAGCACAGCCGCTCCGACTAGGGTTTCTCCGACAGAGGAGGCTTTATGAAGGTATTGGTAAGAACCGGCCGTGTGGGGAGCAGGTTTTGGGATCTGAACCTCTACCACGATTTCTTGGGGATCGAGAACGGTTTGGAAAGGCCCAATAAAAAATTCTTGAAGAGGGATGGTTCTTTCACCGTAAAGGTGAACCAACTTCAATTTTGTCTCCAGGACCAATAGAGGGGCAGAGGCGTCCGAGGAAGGGGAGGCATTGCAAAGGTTACCCACCAAGGTTCCCATACTTCTCACCTGGCGGGTCCCGATCTTAAAACAGGCCTCAGAGAGAAAATCGAACTTTTCTCTGACGAATGGATGATTGACGATTGCCTCATGCGTGACGAGTGGGCCAATCTTTAGATCTTCCCTATCATCCCATTCGGTTCTATCTAATGCCTGGATTCCTTTCAGACTGATTACAACCTTGGGAAGAATCTCTTTTTTCTTCATTTTGACGAAGAGGTCGGTACCGCCAGCCAAGACCTTCGCCTCTCCTTTATACTTGTACAGTAAAGAACAAACCTCATCGATCGATGATGGGTGGAAGTATTCAAATCTTGGGATACGCATCTATTCCTCCATGTTTAATTTTCAGCATTAGAATAATACTGTTTGAGAAAAACAAGTTTTTTCTCATTTGGAGGCCAACAACATTGTTTCCGAAATATCAAACTCTGGTTTTAAGAGAATCAATCAAAAGATCTGCCAACTCGTCAGCATATTGGATGAGTGGATATTTCCTATCTTTCAATAGCCATCGAATGATGATATGTTCCATCGCCCCAACGCAAAGACTGCGGGCCAAATAGGGATTAATTTCTTTCTTGACCGCCCCTTCCTCCTGCCCTTCTTTAATAATGTCAAGGACGATTTGATAAAAGCTCCTGGCCGCCTGATAGGCTTCCGTGGATACATAGGTCTTGCTCGTTTTTAACTCAAGCAATACAATTGATCCGTATCCGGGGTTTTTTTCAACATAATTAAGCCACCACCAGATAAACTTCCGTAGTTTATTAAAGGCCCCCTTAATACCCATCATATGATCATTGATTTGGGGGATGAGTTCTTTGGTGAATTCAACGGGGATTGCCAGCATTAAGTCTTCTTTATTTTTAAAATATTCATAGATAGTAGCATCCCCAACGCCAGCATCTTTGGCGATTTCGGCAATCGTAGCATTTTGGAAGCCTTTTTCTCCAAAGATCTTAATGGCAGAGTTTAATATCTGCCCTTTTCTTTCAGATTCTCGGCTTATGTTATCTATATTTTGAACAGAATTAGGTTTTTTTTTCATTGGATAGACTATTTAAAGGAGTAAACTTGGATTATAATTCGAAGAACATCCTATATTATTCTATTTTTTTGTCAACTATTTTTTTATTATTTAAATAACCCATTGAATTTATTTAAATTAATTTAACATATGAATTCCGAATGTAATTCGGAAGAAAGGCGGATCATTCTGATTTCAAAGTATTTGACACGACTTGAGCATTTTTGCTATGAAACCTTGTATGAAGGAAATAGAGAAAAGAAAGATCCTCAGTGAAGTTGCTTTGGGCAATATCCCTCCGGATACGGTCATCGCCAATGGCATCCTCTTCAATGTTTTCACCGGAGAGTTTATCAAGAAACAGTCCATCTGGATCAAGGATGGAAGGATTGCCTATGTGGGTCCGGATCATGATCCACAAAAGGACGGTAAAACACAGGTGATCGATGCAGATGGTATGGCGCTTCTCCCCGGATTGATCGAAGGACATACGCACCTTAACAGGTCAGGGATAGAAGAATTCGTCAGGCATGTGATTCCAGGTGGCGTCACTACGGTTATCATGGAAACGATCGACTTTGGTTTGATTGCTGGAAGGGAGGGAATGGAATATCTTGTAAAAGGGCTTGAAGAGCAACCCATTCGATTCTATTACACCATCGCTCCACTGTGCGGTCTCACCCCATCCGAGGAGATAAATGCTCCGACCAACGAGGAACTTCTGCCTCTTCTTAAAAACCCCCAATGCCTGGGAATAGGGGAGATCTACTGGGGAAACATCTTTTTGGAGGGGCAACAGGGCGAGAGAGTGAGGGAGCTTGCTTCGATCGCGCTCGAAATGGGTAAATTGGTGGAGGGGCATACAGCAGGCGCCTCCGGGAGAAAGCTTCAGGCCTACACCGATTTTGGCGTTTCGTCCTGCCACGAACCCATCACCGATGAGGAGGTGCTTGAAAGGCTGAGGCTGGGTTACTGGGTGATGATCAGGGAAGGCTCGATAAGAAAAGAACTTCCCGGAGTTGCTGGAATTTTTAAGAAGAAGATCGATTTCAGAAGGCTTATCCTTTCCACCGATGGCGTTGACCCTGAAGAATTTCTCGAAGAAGGTTATCTGGATGCATCTTTAAGGAGCGCCCTAAAACTCGGAGTTCCGCCCCAACTGGCCTATCAGATGGTGACGATCAATGTGGCGGAGCACTTTGGTCTTGACCACCTCATCGGGTCTCTTTCACCCGGGAAGATGGCAGACCTTCTGATCATCCCTTCACCGGAAGACTTCTCGCCCTGTCTCGTGATGTGCGACGGAAAAATTATCTTCAGGGATGGCAAATCCCTGGCCGAACCTAAAAAAGTTTTCTTTCCGGATCATATGTTTCATACTGTAACCATTCCGGATGATATCTTTTCTTCAATAAAAGGTGGAGCCTTGGCGGAACCTGCCGTAGCTTTAGCGAAGGCAGGGAAGGTCAGGGCGATGGAACTTGTAAGTAGGCTTGTAACCAAGGAGAGTATTATTGATCTTGAGAAACCTGAAGAGTCAAAAGATGTCATCATGATCCTCGCCCTGGACCGTCTGGGAAGTGGTAAAGCATTTATGGGTTTCCTTAAAGGGTTTGGCCTTGAAAGAGGAGCCTATGGAACGACGATGAGCTGGGATTCGCCGGATATGATTGTCGTGGGATGTGATACTCAATCGATGGAAGCGGTCATTGGAAGGCTCAAAGAGATTGGGGGTGGAGGGGTCTATGCCATAGGGAAGGAGATCGTCGCAGAATTCCCTGCTCCCCTCTGCGGAGTCGCCTCATTAAAACCGATGGAGATTGTGGGAGAAGAGGTTAAAAAACTCGAAGCGTCTCTGAGGAAGAACGGTGTCAAATGGGGAAAACCTGCCCTCACGGTTGACACCCTCACCTCTCCCGCCATCCCCCACCTGAGAATTACCCATAAGGGTTATGTGAGATTGAAGGACAGAAAAGTCTTGCCAGTTGAAGCATAATTATCGTCTCCCACCCTATTTTTCTTCCCTTCTGTTTAAAAATCGGAAACATGAGAGAGGTAGACCAAGAAAAATAGAAGAATTCCAGGAAATTGCTATAAAATCAAATTTTTGGTATAAATAGGTCAACTTCCTGGAGGAGATTCGGAATCCGACATTAATTTCGACTTAATTGCTAAAATAGTGATTTGTATGTCCTCCGGCTGTCGGTGTCGTTGGAAATTCATTTTCGCAAAAATATTTAGTTATGCCAACACCTTAGGGTCAAATACATGGTAAAATCCGTTCCCACATCAGGGATTCGAGACAACCACACACGTGGTATTGTCGCAGATTTCTTGAAATCTCACATCAAAGAGGGGTCACACCTTTCTGTTGTCTCAGCCTTCTTCACTATTTATGCATTCGAGGCTCTAAAAAACCATCTCAACCGAATCGGCTATATCGGTGGATGAAAAAACGGAATAGAAAGCATCGTCGGCTTTGGGTTACGAAAGAAGAAGCGTTTCGGAAAAGATGAGCCAATCTTTTTTACATTCATTTTAATTGGAGGTCTCATGCCACCAGCAACGGTAATGCCCGCATCTGCAATAAAATCGGAGGAGCGATCACTGGGATCAATACTTTCTGACAAGCGCCCTTTGCGTGTGCCGGCGTACCAAAGGAGTTTTTCTTGGACTAAATCAGAAATCACGGATCTTTGGAGTGATTTGCAGAACATTATGTATGAAGGCCAAGAAAAATATTTCCTTGGTTCAATGGTGTTTATCCACAAATCCGATAATTCACTAGAGGTAGTTGACGGTCAGCAAAGGCTTGCAGCAATTTCTCTCTTGCTTGCCGCAATCAGAGATGGCTTTAATAAAGCTAAAGACATTCATAGAGCACAGCATGTTGAAACCCATTACCTGTGTTCCCGAGACCTTCGAACCATGGAGGCGTCTCCAAAACTCTCGCTAAACGAAATCGATAACGATTTATATTCTGGGTCTTGTCCCTTTCGAGTGGGTGAATTTGAGCTATGAAGCTCATTGAGCC
>JASEHH010000143.1 GCA_030017685.1 Thermodesulfobacteriota bacterium
CTGCAAGCCCCAAAGGGGATGAGCCTCCGGTCGTGACACAGGGATGGGATTCGGACTCCGGCCGATTGGGCAGCCTCGAGAATGGTCCGGCCTCGTTTCACCTCCACTTCGATACCGTCAATCGTTAGTCGGATAGCTTGATTTCCCATATTCTCAATCAATAACCAATCACCAAGCATCAATAACCAAATAATCACCAATATCCAAATCCCAATTAAAAACCTTTTGGTTATTGGAATTTTTCCTCACT
Source organism: Thermodesulfobacteriota bacterium (assembly GCA_030017685.1). GTDB lineage: Bacteria > Desulfobacterota > BSN033 > BSN033 > UBA1163 > RBG-16-49-23. Next base: position 251 of record JASEHH010000143.1, read on the forward strand.
TTTATTCAATTGCCCAAAATTTACAGGCCTGGATACAAGAGCGACAGCGAATGCACTTTTCCAGATCAATCACTGCGGTCGTCTTCTTCTCCCAGGCGATGGCTTCCGAAGGACAGGCCTTCTTACAGAGACCGCACATCTTGCACTTTTCAGGAACAACTTGAAACTTAATGAGATCCACACAGACCAGAGATGGACACCGTTTATCGATGATGTGAGCCTCATACTCCTCACGGAAATAACGGATGGTGGAAAGCACGGGATTGGGAGCGGACTTCCCCAGACCGCAATGGGAGGATTCCTTGATATGTTTTCCAAGCTGTTTGAGGTGGTCGATATCCTCGATCGTTCCCTCGCCACGGATGATCCGGTGAAGAATATTGAGCATCACTTTCATTCCGATCCGGCAGGGAACGCACTTTCCACAGGATTCGTCGACGGAGAAGTCCGTGAAAAACCTGGCCGTATCAACCATGCAGGTCAAATCGTTCATGACCACGAGTCCGCCGGAACCCATCATCGCTCCTGCATCATCCAGGGAGTCGAAGTCCACTTCCGTGTCGAGAAGGAAGGCGGGCAGGCACGCTCCGGAAGGCCCGCCAATCTGCACAGCCTTATACTCCCGTTTATCAGAAATTCCTCCTCCGATATCAAAGACAATCTTTCGCAAGGTCGTGCCCATGGGGACTTCGATCAGCCCAACATTTTGCACGGCGCCTGTCAGGGCAAACACTTTGGTTCCTTTCGACCCCGATGTGCCCATGGAAGCGAACCAGGAGCTTCCGTTCAGGAGAATGGAGGGAACATTGGCAAAGGTCTCAACGTTATTGAGAACGGTGGGCTGTCCCCAGAGGCCTGCCTCCGTTGAACGGGGGGGCTTGATCCTTGGCATTCCCCGTTTCCCCTCAAGGGAGTACATCAGAGCCGTGGATTCACCACAGACAAAGGCTCCAGCGCCCGGATAGATGCCGATTTCGAAATCGAAACCCGAACCGAAAATATCTTTTCCCAACAGTCCATAGCTTTTCGCCTGTTCGATGGCAATGTTGAGACGTTGGATGGCAAGGGGATACTCCGCTCTCACATAGACGTAGCCCTGATGGGAGTCCGTGGCGTAACCGCAGATGGCCATTCCTTCCAGGACCGCATGGGGATCGGCCTCCAGAACGGAGCGATCCATGAAAGCGCCCGGGTCGCCCTCATCCCCGTTGCAGATGACATATTTAGGAAAAGAGGTATAGCGCCTTCCTTCCTCCCATTTCTTGCCGGTCGGGAACCCTGCGCCTCCACGGCCCCTGAGGCCGGAGAGTTTTACTTCTTCAATCACCTCCTCGGGTTTCATGGAGGAGAGGACTTTATGGAGTGCGGAATATCCGTCCCTTGCAATATATTCATTAATATTTTCCGCATCGATCAGGCCTCGATTTCGAAGCGCCCTTAATACCTGGTGCTGAAAAAAGGGAATGTCCTTCATGAGCGGAACTTTTTCTTTAGCGGACGGCACGGTGTACAAAAACTTTTCCACAGGACGCCCTTTGAGAAAATGTTCCTCAACCAGAAAAGGGACGTCTTCGGGAGTCAATTTCTTATAGAAAATCCCTTCGGGATAGACCACCACGATCGGACCTTCGGCGCAGAAGCCATTGCAACCGGTGATGACCAATTGCACTTCATCACAAAGCCCGCGTTTCTCCAATTCGGCGGCAAGCCGTTCCCGTAATTGCAGGGAGCCGCAGGCAACGCAGCCTGTTCCAGCGCAAACCATGAGATGAGTTCGATATGTTTTCATCTTGATCGAATTAATACAAATATGGTTGTCATTCCCGCGTATGCGGGAATCCAGGGTTTCCTGTGAAAACGGGAAACCAGTTTTATGTGTCTCTGGTTCCCTGCTTTCGCAGGGACGATGTCTGGATTCCTGCTTTCGCAGGAATGACGGGAAAGTGTAACATTATTAATTGCGTTTGCACTAATAAGTCGTTTCACTCCCTCTTGCGAGGGCATAGGCCTCAACGATTTCCCCCTGGATGGCATGATGGAGGAAGATCTCTTTTATCTTCTCCTCGTTGAGGTCGCAATATTTGACCGGAGGTTTTCCCTGGATCTCCACGGTTGCCATGGGCTCGCGGCTGCAGAGCCCTGCGCATCCGGAGGTGGTTACCATCACATCCTGGGTCTTTCTCTCTTCGATTTCTTTCAGGACCGCAGACATCAGTTTTCTGGCGCCTGCGGCAATGCCGCAGGTTCCCATATGGATGGTGATCTTTGCCCGGAATCCTCCCTCCCTCAGGAGGGTCGAGGATCGCACCTCCTCTTTAATCCTTTTCAAATCCTCAATCGTCAGCTTTGTCATTGTTCGACCTTATTAGGAATCTTCTCATTAGGAACCCAGGAAACCATGAATAAAGAATTTGGGGTTTAGAATTTGAGTTTTTCCTGCCTTCCTGGCTTCCTTATCAGGTGTAGTTTCCCAGGATCTGGACCGCCCTCCCCGGGGTGACCATGCCATAGGTGTCCTGACCCACCACGACCACGGGGGCCAGACCACAGGCCCCAACGCAGCGAACCGCTTCGAGCGTAAATTTTCGATCCTCCGTGATGCCTCCGACATGAACCCCTAACTCCCTCTGGAGGGCGTCAAGGATCTCTTTCGATCCCCTCACGTAACAGGCGGTCCCCATACAGACCCGGATGATATTTCGCCCCCTCGGAACGGTTGTGAAGAAGGCATAGAAAGAGACTACCCCAAAGACCTGTGAGGTAGGGAGATGAAGCCCGTCGGCAATCCGGTGCTGGACCCTCTTGGGGAGATATCCACAAACGTCTTGAACTTCTTTAAGCACCGGGATCAGGGCTCCATGTCGGTTTTTATATTTGCTAATGACCAGGTCAATTCTCTCCCATTCTTCACGTGAGATCTCTTCTGCCCACCTCATCCTTTTACCCCTATCCCTGCCAGTCCTTCCTGGAGATGTTTTTTTAACCACTGAATGGCATCCGGAGCCACAGAAGCTTGATCATGGAACTTCTCCCTCATCCATTCACTTTTCAGGGTATAGGATCTTTCTCCTTTCACATGAGTATAATGAAAATCGACGTCAGGATTTCCAAGAAAGAGCATGGTCATCGTTTCTGCCATGCTCCCCATCGGCTTCCGGTCAATATGCCCGTATTGAAAGGTGACTTTCACCTTCGTCCCGTCTCCTGGCCGGGAGTCGATCTCCAGTTTTCCCCCTGCCTCCCGGGCCGCCTGGGCAAGAAGGGAAAGGCCTAATCCCACCCTCCGCGAGGTGCGGGTGGTGAAAAAAGGGTCCACGGCCCTCTGCCGTACTTCTTCATCCATCCCGAATCCGTCATCCTTGATTTCGATCGTCAACCGGTCTTCCCCGGGTTCTTCCACCACTGAAACCTCGATCCTTCGGGCCTTTGCAGCAATGGCATTCTCTACAATATCGATGATATGAAGAGACAGGTCTTCCAAATCATTCCCTACTTTGTCCTAACCCGGCTTAACCGAAACCAAACAAGGTTTGAAGTTGAAAAATCCGGAACAAAGAAATTAAACACTAAACTCAAAACCCTAAACTCTAAACAAACTCAAATGTCTAAAATACAAAACTCAAAACTTTATGACTTAGGAACAAGAGAAGCCCAAATAACCTTTTTTTGACATTTGGATTTTGAGTTTTGTATTTATTTAGGATTTAGTGTTTAGGATTTTAAGTTTAACCTCGTGCTTCGGATTTAGAAATCCTTAACAGTCAATAATCCCGCCACGGCGGGTTTGCCTTTTTGCGCACAATTTTATTGATAAGCCACTAACCCTCCGCGATCCTGCGGCCTTCCCGTGAATGGAGGGCCATTTTGATTTCACTTGATGTCCTCTCCTCGAGAAGAAACCGGGTCGATGCCTTTCCGATCTCCTCAAGGGAATGAGCATCCGAAAAACGGACAAAGGCAAAATCTTGATACGAGTGGAATCGACTCCGGGCCTCTTCCAGCGAAGTGCGGGAAGAGATCTCCAGCCCATCCAGTGAAACCCCTTCAGGAATAAAGCCCAATTGGCCAAGGAGACTGAATGCTTGACGGTCGATATGGGAGGCGATGGTGACTCCCTGCAGAGTTTCCACGAAGGAGACGATCTGCTCAAATGGAAGGAGGGTCGCTCCGATCAGCATTTTATCATTATGCCCTATTGTTTCCGACTGCTCATTCACCAGGATCTGGGGCCCGAAGACATCCTCTTGGTTCTTGCCGGGAAGATGTTGATAAACCCAGTCCTGGAGGGTCAGGCAGTCCTCGGGGCGGTTAAAAATGGCAAGAAGGTGAATTTCTTCCCTGGAGGTGACCTCCATTCCCGGTAGAACGGCAAGTCCCTCCTTCTTCCCGGTCTCGATAAAGGCAATGAGATTCTCAGCAGAATTGTGATCACAGATAGCGATCATGTCTAATCCAACGGTCATGGCCCGGTCCACAACAGCCTGCGGCTTCATCTCCTCGCTCCCGCACGGAGAAAGGCAGGAGTGGATGTGAAGGTCAGCACGAAATCGCTTTAGCATGAAACGATCCCTGTGACCCCGGCTTGATAAAGCCTTCCTACTAACTCAAAAGCGGGAAGGATGGAGATCAGAAGAGGAATTCCTTCCTCCTCAGCCTTTTTCAGGGTTTCCGGATCGGGCTCCCGTCCTCCTGCAAGAATAATCGCGGCCAACTCTTTCATGCTGGCCACGGCAACGATATTGGGATGGGTCTGAATGGTGACCCATACATTCCCTCTGGCGCTGTGAGCGATGACATCGCTGAGAAGGTCGCCTGCATACCCTCCGGTCACTTCCTGATGGAGTTGATCGTTGCCTGCCTTTACTTCCAGTCTTAAGGAGTTCACCAGCGTTTCTACTTTCATGAAAAAATCCTATCCATCTATGCAAACTTTCTTCGCCTATTTCTCCGCTCCATCCTTCACATTAACCATAAATTCGAGATGGGTTCCCTGGTTCACCACTGAGGTCAAAACCATCTCATCCGTCACCTTCTTGATATTCGACAACCCCATTCCCGCCCCGAATCCGAGTTCCCGAATCTTCTCAGTTGCAGTGGAAAACCCTTCCCTCATAGCCTGATTCACATCGTGAATGCCGGCGCCTTCATCATCTACCGCCACTTTTATGAAATCGGGGAATACGACCAGGGTGAGGATTCCCCAACGTGCATAACAGATGACATTCATCTCCGCTTCAAATGTGGCAATCGACATTCTGCGGATGACATTTTTCGGGAATCCCTCTTCTTTTAATATCCTTTTAACCTGGCTCGAGATCGAACCGGCATGTATAAAATTGCCTCCTTCGATATGAAATGCCTTGTGGAAAGGATACCTTTCCTCAGTCTGATCCATCTCCTGCTTTTTCGACGCACCCTTTCAATCCCCGTTGAAATAAACGGCCACAGGTTTCAAACATGATATAGGGGGTCATCAGAAGGGGAATCTGCATCTGATTGGCCAGCTGGATCATGGATTCGGTTGGCCTTTTTCCCCGGGCAAAGAGGATGGCGCCCAGATCAACGACATCCGCCGTATAAATCACTTGAAGGGTGATATTCCCAGTAATGAGTAGAGCGCCATCGGCCCCTCTTCTGGCAATGGCCAGGACATCGCTGAGGAGGTCTGCTGCGAAGGCATGGCTAATCTCCCTGTCCAGGCTTTCGTTTCCAGCGATCACTTCGGCGTCAAGGAGCCTTTGAATGTCACGAAGCGTCATTTCAATCGATGGCCTCCGCCAATAATTCCATCACATCCATGACGCGAATCTTCTCTTCATGTCCCGATGTTTTAACCGCATCTTCAAGGGTGAGCACGCAGAGAGGACAGGCGGTGGCGAGGATTTCTGCGCCCAGTTCCACTGCGTCCTGCACACGAATCTCAGAGAGACGCTGGCCCGTATCCGAAGAGGATTCTGCCCACATCTTCCCGCCGCCACCTTCGCAACACAGACTCTTTTCACAGGAACGGTCCATCTCTTTAAAGGTGAGGCCGGGGATGGCGGTGAGAAGCGCACGAGGCTCATCGAAAATATTATTCTGTTTGCCCAGAAAGCAAGGGTCGTGATAGGTGACGACCTTTTTAATCTCCCGGGTGAGAGAGAGCTTGCCTTCCTCCAACCGTTTCGCCAGGATCTGGGTGGC
>JASEHH010000039.1 GCA_030017685.1 Thermodesulfobacteriota bacterium
GCGCATAGTTGTGCTTCGTATGGATCCGGATGGCCCAGGGATTGGCAAACTTTTTATCTTTGCCGTGACAGGAGAGGCAGAGATTATTGTTGTGATCTGCCTTGGTCAGTTGGGATCGAGAGGGTCCTCCATGGGGATTGTGGCAATCGAAGCAGAGAACCCGCCCATAATAATGGCCGCTCTTTTGGAAGTCAAGCCATTGCTGATGATGGGATTTAGAATGGGCTTGCGGATCACCCCAGATACCAGGCTTGAATTGGTAATAGTTGGAGAGAGGCTCCCCCAGTGGATAGGGTTTGTTATCTTTGTCATTCCACGGGTATTCAAACGTTCCGTTCGGAACGCTCACCCCTCTCGTATGGCATTGACCGCAAACCTCCAGACCTCTTTCGTACTGCAGTTTCCGGGGGTTGATGATTTTCCCCTTGGTCTTTGGAGACTTGATGTGTTCAGAGCCAGGACCATGGCATTTTTCGCATCCGATGTTGAGCTCCACATATTTCGATTCGTAACCTGAGTCAACCTTTTTTAATTCAAGCCCGGTATTGTGGCAGCCAGCACAACTCATTTCAAAGGACTTCCCTACAGCGGGTTGTTTAAGACTGCCATCCTCATTGTACCAATTTTGCAAATTATAGGGCACCCACCGGGAGGTCGCCTGGTTCCACTGGAAGGGAAGAATGTAATGATGATTTCCAATCTTGACCTGATAGCGTTGTTTCCAGCCCCATCCTCCATAAGTCCTCACCACATTATAAGGAACCTCTTTCGAGGGGTCTTTCGCATCCACCAATGTGGCCTGATAAACCTGTCCGGGGCCTTCTTCTAATTTGATAATGACTTCCGGGATATTTCCAGCTTTCAGTTTGATCATACCCTTCCAATTGACCACAAGGGTATCATTGGTGCGGCTTAAGATCTGTTGAGATTTGTTGTGGAGGGTGTCCTTCCACGTCTCATAGATTGATCTGTGACAGGACATACATTTTTTAGATCCGACATACGTGGCCTGAGCCATGGCCAAGGAGGGGATAAGGAACAGAACAAATAGGAAAAGGGTCCATCTCGGCAGCAAAAATTTCTTCATCAATTCTATCCTCCTTTCGTTAAAGTAATTGAGAGGCTTAATTTTATTCGCTCCTTCATATCCATAACAAAAAAAGGGTAAAACGAAATCATCGGTTCCCCCCTATCGGAGGAGATTTTTTTGGGGTTTTTCCTGAATGTTGGAGATAAATTCTCAGATTTCAATGTGTAAGAATCTACGCCTAAAGGTAAGGCGGGGATCCTCATCACGTTCAAATAGGTGAGAATCCTTCCATGATCGCCCTTTATTCCAAACTTGGATTCGGATCCCTTAACACCCTTTTCGCACCTTGCCTCATCATATTTCCCCAGCTTGTGAATGCCTTTGGCATACTGGGCGGCCCAGGAGGCATTTCGGTCAGCATGGCAGTTCAAGCAGGCGAATGCCAATGTGATATAACCGTGAGAAAATTTTTTATCATCCGTAAATTGTTTTGCATTGGGGTCGGTATTGATTTTAAAGAGATAGTTCGCTAAATCTTCTTTCATATAGCCCCGCTGAATGGCTGTTTCACCGATATCCGGCATATGCCAATCTGTGCACCTTACTTTTCTTTTGACGTTTTTATTACGCAAACTTCCAGCGGTATGAGAAAAAGGGTCACGAGTCCAAAAATCCACATAAAAGTAGACCATTCATTCCCCACCGCGAACAACAGGTCTCTCCGGAACATGCCTGAGAATCCTATCCCCGCCAGGCTCGTACTGAACACAAAGTTGGCAGCAATAAGGGCAAGCTTCTGTCGAGATGTCATCGTAGATAGCCTCCTCTTAAATTTAATGACGAGTGGAGTAACCTGTTGCCGATTTGTTTTTTTCCTTCCCGGTCCATATCACTTTTTTGCTTCCACCTCGTCTATAAGCGGAAACTCTATGACTGGAAAGATCTTCAAAAATACGATGTAAGCTCCAAAGACAAAGCCAGTCACTCCCAAAAAGGCTCCCCACTCGTACAGGGTTGGTGTGTAGGTGCCGCTCGGAAAGGGGAGGAGGGGTCGGAGTTGGGAGGGGATCACAATGAGGTAGCGTGTGACAAACAAGACTATATTTATCAGAGTCGCTCCGGCAACGGTGATCCATATATTAAATTGGCCGGAGAAGACGGTTTGATTCAGGAAGAGGATGAGAAAGCCGATAATAAGGGCAGCCATCGCCGGCCAGAAGATGATGCTGAACTCGCCGACCAGCACTGTTTGAATCACATAAGCCTCGCCGGCTAAGGGAGTGTAGGCATAGGTGATGTACTCCGACACAGAGAAATAGATGTATATGAGGGTCATCCAGCATAAGAAACGACCGAGATTTCTTATGGCCTGAAGGGAGAGAAACTGTTCCCACTTATAGACCTTGCGTATGATGGTCACTACGACGATAAGCGTGGCGAAGCCGTTGATGATCGCTCCGAGAACGAAGAAAGGGGCCATAAAGGGATTGAACCATCCTGGTCTCCCGCCATGAAGACCAAAGACAAAACCATAAACGGAGTGCACCGAAACCATGATCGGGATGAGAACCAGTGCCAGCCACCACAGGGTTCGTTCGTGTAACTCCCTCTCTTCATGGGTGTCCGTATAGCCTAATGCCAACAGCTTATAAAGGCGCCCCCACCTCGGCACCAGGTCAGCCGCCAACGATAAGTCCCGGCGCATCGACAGGTAGAGATAAATAATACTGGCGAAAAGATAGACCGAGATAACCGTAGCCGACCAGACAAACGGTGCGGTGATGCGCCCGTACCTCATGACGTTGAGGATAAACCTTTCTGGCGTGCCGATATCGAGCGCGATCACGAGAACAGCTCCTGGCAGGCAGAAGAGGGTGAGCAGTTCCGCAATCCTCGCCAATGGTTTGAGGTAGTCGAGATTGAGAAGGCGGGTGGCGGCGGAAACACCTATTCCCACGTGGCTGATCCCGATGAAAAAAACGATGATGGCGGCATAGATTCCCCAGACTGCCCCCACCGGCGTGGATTGGCCGGTCACAAATCCATGCCCCCGGGCCAGTTGAAGATAGAAGGTGTAGATATAGAGGCTGAACAAGACCAATACAAGGGCACCCAAAAGATAGTAAATTTTTTCTGTCCTCATGACTGGCCGAAGCAAATCTTCGGTCATTTTATCCGGGCGTCGTCTTCTCATTCTTTAACCCACTTTTTACCACGGGTAATGTACCATATGTTGGGATAGGTATTAGTATCTTCTAAAAGACGAAAGCTCATGTTTGCTTTCAATAACTTCGGAATCTCGCCCTTGGGATCTTTGAGGTTGCCGAAGTGTCTGGCTCGAACAGGGCAAACCTCGACACAACGGGGCAGCTTTCCCTCCCTGACCCGATGTACACAGAAGGTGCATTTTTCAACGACACCCAGGTAACGAACCGGCACCAATGGATTGACCTCTTCAGAAGGCAGTTTAAATTCTAACCAGTTGAAGCGGCGGGCGCTGTAGGGGCAAGCGACAATACAGATTCGGCAACCGATGCACTTATCATAGTTCATTAAGACCAGGCCGTCTTTGTCCTTATAGGTTGCTCCGGTAGGGCAGACTTTTACACATGGCGGGTTATCGCAGTGGTTGCACTGCACGGGCAGATACCACTTGCCCTCCTTGGGTGACTCTGTATAGGAAGTTGTCGCTCCTTTTCGGAGGTCCCGCAAAGGGGGATGGGTGGTCACGCTTGTTCCTATGGGGAGTTCAAACACCTCAATCCAGGGAGGCGACACGACATCCGGGGTGTTGTTCTCCTTCTTGCAGCCCCACATGCACCTTCGACAACCAATACAAGCTCCGACATCCTTCACCATGGCAAATTGGTTTCGGCTGTCAGCCACTGTATCCAGGCCATCAGCGATTTCCTTTTTATCCTTTCCCAGGATGGATGCTTTTGCGTCGGGGGGCGGAATGGGAAGCATCGTAGATTTGCCCAAGAGCAGTAATGTCAATGACCTGCCCGTAATTTTGATGAACTCTCTTCGCCCGATTCGCTTCATGGCCATTCCTCTTTTCTCACCTTGGAGATAACAGTAGCTATTATTAGTAACAAGGCTGCACCCAGCAGGAAGAATAGAATGGGGGAGGGGGATGTCGGGGGGGACTGCGGTGAAGGATGAGCGATCGTGATGTCGAAGTAGACGACCTGAGGTTGATGAGGGTCATGGCAGCCATTGCAGCCTACCCGCAGAGCGCCATGAACATCAACGGATCCCATCTCCCAGGCAGGAATTCCATGAGTCCCGGCGATCCATTCCTGATAGCGAGCAAAGTGACATTGGGCGCAGAGCTGGGGGAAGTCCGCTTTTTTTAGTCGCTCTTCTTTCCCGGGTAGATGGAAGGCTCCCATTTCCACATCGTAATGGCAAACCCAGCAGCTTTTGCTACCAGCCCCAAGCTTATCATGGCCTTCCAGGACTTTCGAGTGGCAACTGACGCAGTCCAGAGGACCCCCCGGTCCAGAGGAGGAGGGTGGCTGAGGAATAGCTCCCTTTAGAAGTTTAATCTTGGGTTGGTGTGCGCTGTGGCAGCCTACACACTTTGGTCTCTTTCCCCCGGGACCCTTCGTCATCCCATTGTTAATCCCGGGGAGGACCCCGTGTTTTCCTTTATTCCAGGCTTTGTAGTACTCCGGATGGCAATCCTTGCAGAGTCGGTTGGAATCTGCCATTAGAATCTTGGTGCCGTCGTTCAGGATGAGCTTTCCAATGGTTCTGCTGTCGTGACAGGCCCAGCAGGCCTCATTCCCCGTGCCAAGTTTGTCATGTCCTCTCAATGATCTTGTGTGACACTTCAGGCAGTCTAATGGAGTTTTTGCCTCATGTGCAGTATTTGTAGCACCAACCATTGTGGGGTATGAGAAAAAACAACCACCGGCAACGGCAATTGAAATCAAGCCCGTAAGCCATACCCTCAAAGCCTGTTTTAGCAAAAGCATCATTGCTGAGAAACTCACCCCCTCCATGGATTAAGATGATTGTTAAACTCCGTCAGGATGCTTAACAATCAACACGATGCCCGAATAGGTTGCCACAACGGAAACTTACCGGCACCCCATTCCCTATTTTTCACCTCTCCTGATTTTTTCAGATAGGGCTGTCACAATATCGATTGGAAGGGGGATGATCGTGCTGTTTTTCTCGCCTGCCATCTCGACCAGGGTCTGTAGATACCGTAGCTGTATGGCTGCAGGCTGTCTTTGGATAATCTCAGCCGCTTGAGCCAGATTTTCTGCTGCCATGCGTTCACCTTCAGCATGGATAATCTTACCGCGCTTTTCCCGTTCTGCCTCAGCTTGCCGCGCCATAGCCCGCTGCATTCCCTCAGGGAGAAGAACATCCTTTACCTCTACCAGTGTTACCTTCACCCCCCACGGGGTCTCCGTTTGCTCATCGATAATCTGGCGCAGTCTGAGGTTAATCTGGTCACGATGGGCAAGCAGCTCATCCAGGTCGGACTGCCCCAAAACGCTCCGCATAGTAGTCAAGGCAATCTGAATGGTAGCTTCGCGGTAATTTTCAACATTAATTACTGCCTTCACAGGGTCTATCACCATATAGTACACTACTGCATCCACCTTGACGGTCACATTGTCCTTGGTGATCACCTCCTGAGGTTCAAGCACCGTGGTGGCGATACGGAGACTGACCTTGGTCATCCGGTCCACGATGGGGATGATCACATTGATCCCCGGGTTCCTCGTTTCGACCAGCCGCCCAAAACGGAGCACCACTCCCCGCTGGTACTGCTTGACAATTTTGATAGCTAAAGCCAGCCCACCTAATACGAACACTACGATAAGAAAGATAAGCCATCCTTCCATATCCCTGATACCCCCTTTCGTGAAAGTTTTTAAAGATCGGAGATCTTTTAAACTCGCTTCCTCCCCCTTCCAAAAAAAAAGGGAGAACCGAAAAAATCGGTCCCCCCTTGAACCTCAGCCTCTATAACATACTCTAAATATTTGTCAAGACCTGAATTATTCTTGGAGTTAACGCTATGTGGAAATGTCCATTTTCACACGAATCCCTTCCTGGGAAGGCAGAGTTTGAAAAAAAGCCCAGGCAAAAGCTTGGGCTTTTTTAAACAATTTACCTGAAAATATTTCCTTATTGAAGGAATAGGATGCAGGAAACGGTTCAAAAACCGTTCCCTACAAACATCTTACTTGCCTAATTTATGGACCCCTTTGGCATACTGGGCGGCCCAGGATGCATTCCTGTCGGCATGGCAGTTCAGGCAGGCATATCCTAAAGTGATATATCCATTTGAGAATTTTTTGTCATCTGTGAGTTGCTTTGCATTGGGGTCAATATTGATTTTAGTAAGATGGGTCGCCAGGTCCCCCTTCATGAAGCCCCTCTGAATGGCCGTTTCACCCAGGTCAGGCATATGGCAGTCCACACATCTCACCTTTGCCTTCTGATGCTTGCTGTCTTTAAAATCTCCAAGCTGTTTCTCATGGCATGTGGAGCAGGTGGCTTTTAATTCAAGTTTTGCCCTTTTATGGGGATTATGGCAATCCACACAGTTTAACCCCTTATGAGGACTCTGGAGAAGCTCCTGATACTGCTCCCGGTGGTCAATGAAACCGGATGTTTTTGCCGGAATGACCTTCATATCGGTCCCGCGACGGTGACAGGTTGAACAGAATGCAGCCGATTTGTCAATCTTGATGTTTGCTTTGGCTGGTTTGGCCACATGTTCACTCCCCGGCCCATGGCAGGCCTCGCATTGGATCCCATTGAAGGCCCAGGTTCCGATAAGGCCGGGTTTTCCCCACTGGTTTCCCTCTTTACTATAACCAGTGGTGTGACATGGTCCACAGTCAAAGGCTGTTTTTTTCCCGGCATTCCAATCCACAAAGGATTCGGTTTCGATGTTGAATTGGTTTTTCCCGATGATCTTTCCATCGGGACTCTGAGTGATGAAGAATCCATCCTGTCCGATATACCTTGCCTTCCATTTGAAACCTCCGGCCACAAGCAAAATGTCATCCCATGAATTGACATAGCCGGGTTTCGGAATGCCGGCATCTCGGGCATCCTTTGCGGGCCTGATTTTATAGGGGTGGCCGGTCGCCTTCCAATTGTCATAGTCGGCCCTGTGGCAGGCCGCGCATTTTTCAGCGCCGACATATTTAGCCTGTGCCATTGCCCATGAGGGGATGATCATTAAAAAGAATAGAAACAACCCTAAAACTTTTTTCATTAAACTTTTCCCCCTTTCTTAAATCAATTCAGGTAGTTTAGATTGTGAGATTTTTTATTATTACCCCCCCTCACCCCCTTTCTATTCATAAAAAAAGGTGAACCCATAGAATGGTTTACCCCTCTCTTGAACCTTTCCAATCTTTTTAACACTATAAAAGAGTGAGCCTTTAAGACGGGTTCACCCCCCCCTTGAATTTTGAAACTCATTAACACAGATTTCTAATATAATCAAGTATTTTCCAGACGTTTATGGATAGGCAAGCAGCCCTTTTCTTGCCAGTGCGATATGCTCCTCCTTTGAAACATGAGCCTTATGACAACGGGTACAGGATTTCAGGCCATTCTCCCGTGCGATTTTTCCGCCTTCCAGGGCATCTCTTCCCATCATCATCTCCTGGTACTTTTCACCGGGGCCATGGCAGGCCTCACATCCTACATTCTCTTCTTTAAACGTTTTCGTTTCAGGATTGTATCCGGTGGCATGACAGGGGGTGCATCTGCTTTTATCCTTCTCTCCACGGATTCGGGAAAAGGCATTCTTTGTCATCGATGAATTTTTCCAGACATCGATATGCTTCTTGTCCAGATTTTCATGACAACCGATGCAGGATTCAGAGCCGGTATAGGCGGCTTCCTCCTGGATAAAGTAGGGTCTCTCCTTCGGAGGAGGTTCTTCCGGTAAAGCCGGCGCCGTCTTTTCCCAATTTCTAATAAAAGCCACCAAATTATTTATCTGTTCCGGATTCAGTGGCCCTCCTTCCTTGTCACCAAGGGCAACCATTCCTGTTCGTGGGATTCCCCGTTCAGTGATTTTATAAAGGATGGGGTCATCGACGGCCTCGAGATAGTTTTTAGAATTGATTGCCCTCACCCGTTTCTGAGGGCCACCGGTTTCACCATGACATGTAGCACAGTGTGTCATGTAGAGGGGTTTCCCTTTTTCAGCGGCCTCCAACCTCATCTTTTCAGTCTCTACCTTCACCCGGTGGGGTTCCAGTATCCAATAAATGGTAAGAAAAAGGGCAATGGCTACTGTCAATATCATCGCTAAAAAAATCTTCTTTTCCATTGGCTTCTAATCTTTCTGTAAATGACAGAATTTGTAGCGCAACCCTTTAGGGTTGCCTGCCTACCGGACAGGCAGGCTTAAAGTCCCGCTCATTGGCGGGACTAAAGCCTTACGCTACGGCTAATTTTTATGTTTTAACAATCTGTGAGGGATCGAAGTTTTTCCTCTCAATCAGAGTCGCCGTATCGACCACCAGTTTTTCTTCGACAATTTGAAGTTTATAAAGGTCTAAAGGACGTGGAGGAGGACCTTCCAGCACCTCTCCATTCCGGTTGAATGTTGCGCCATGGCAAGGGCATTCGAACTTTTTGAGCATTTCATTCCAGTTGACGATGCAGGCGAGATGGGGACATATCGCAGAAAATGCTAAAAATCCTCCTTCCAATCTCTGGATGAAGGTCTTTTCTTTACGAAAATGGATGACCTCACCGACTTTAAAGTCATTTATTTTCCCTGCAATGAAGATCTTTTCACCTTTCCCCTGCTTTTTTCTTGGCCAGAGAAACGCAAAGGTGCCGACGATCAGTTCACCGATCACAATGAGGGCAGCCCCGATCCAGGCATAGCCCATCAGTCTCCTTCGGGAGATGGATTTCTCACCAATCATCGATTTTCCAGCACCTCCATTTCTTTAAATCCCAATAACCAAATCCCCTGCCTACCGGCAGGCAGGCAAGCTCCAAATAAATCACAATCACCAATGTCCCAATAACCAAAAAAACGTCCGTTTTCTAATGTTTTGGTCATTGAGATCTGGTTATTCATTGGATATTGGTGTTTGGAATTTGTTTATTATCATTTTATGTTATCTCCACGGGAGGATGAAGTTCCAGTTTTCTCCTCTGAAGAGTGATCCGATCAATGTAAAGATCAGGGCTCCGAGGACGAAGGAGGTGAATAGTACGATCAATATCCTCCTTTTCTCACCACCGATAAAGATCCGATTAAAAAGTGAAGTAAACCGAGTTTTGGGTTTTCTATCGATATAGGGAATCAGAAAAAGCCAGATGATGATGAGCAGAGGAATGATGATTCCAGGGATCACAGGTTTATCCGTATAATGGATCAACTCCTGAATTCCTGTAAAATACCAGGGTGCCTTACCAGGGTTTGGGGTGACAAGGGGATTGGCGAGCTCCTCCAAGGGTGCATCAAGAAAGAGAGAAATGATAAACAGGACGAAAGTGACCGCTAAAGAGCAGATTGTTAAAAGAATGATATAATGGGGGAAAGACTCTATGGTATCTTCAGGAGCCTTCTCCGCCATCGGTGAAGTTCCCTCCACAATCTCCATGAGGCCGTAGGTTTTGTTAGGGTCGTTAACAAATACTTTTTCTTGGTCCTTTTCCATTCTTTAACCTCATTTATTGCGGAATGCGGATTGCGGAGTGCGGAATTTTTTCATTCCGAAATCCGCAATTCAGAGCGGTCCCGATATTCCTCCATCCTTTCTTACTCTCCAGAAGTGGATGGCCATGAGCACTAAAGCCACAAATGGAATGACCGCACAATGGAGCACATAGAAACGGAGCAGTGCCTCATGGCCCACTTCATCAGCCCCTAATACAAAGTACTGGATATGTTTTCCTAAGAAAGGTGTATAGCTCATAATAGTAGTTCCTACAGTGATTCCCCAATAGGCCAATTGATCCCAGGGGAGCAGGTACCCTGTATAACTGAGGGCAAGGGTTAAGATGAGAAGCCAAATTCCAATCACCCAATTAAACTCCCTTGGAGGACGGTAGGAACGGGTGTAAAAAACTCTGACCATATGGAGAAAGACCGTCACGACCATCCCGTGGGCCGCCCATCGATGTAGGTTTCTTAAAATCTTTCCATTGAAAATGAGGGCCAACGCTTGCATATCGAAGTAGGCCCTTTCGATGGAGGGAGTATAAAGAAACATCAGAAGGATACCTGTGACACAGAGAATGATAAAGAGGAGAAAAGAGATCCCCCCGAGGCAAAAAGTATAACAGAAGCGAAGGCCATGGCGTTTCATCTTCACAGGGAAGATATGGAGGAAAAAGTTGTTGTACATCAGCATAGATCGCTTCAGATCGGTATCCGGTATCCCGGTTCTGAAGATGGAACGCCATACCGCTGATTCTAAAATGCGCTGGAGGATTCCTTTTTTCATCTCAATTCATACCCCTCACCCCTGCCTACCGGCCCCCTGCCTACCGGCAGGCAGGCGGTCCCGACCGAGGGCGGGGCAGGCAGGCTTACCCTCTCCCCAGAGGGGAGAGGAGCTAATGTTAATAGAGGGTTGATTCACGGTGGTACTCTTCCATAGTGATCGCACCGGTTGGACATCGTTTTGCACAGAGACCGCAATGAATGCACCGCGTTTCGTCTTTGATCATGGCGGTAGTGAGATTGAGCCTTTCAACCTCTTCCAGGGATACGCCATAAAGGGTCCGGATGAGCGCAGTGAGTGATTCATCCCCTTCGATTTCATCAAGCCTTGCCATACGCAAACAGAATTTCGGACAGATATCGACGCACCCCCCGCAGAGGATACATTTTTTCCGATCAAAAATGGTGAAGAGATGACACTGGAGACACCGTTTCGCCTCACTTCGTGCCGCTTCCTTCGATAAACCCAGTTCCACTTCCTTCTCGAATGATCTTCGTTCTTCTACCGGAATCGTCTCCACCCTCTGCCGGGGGATCTTCTCTAAATCAGGATCGATCCTGACCTCCGGGATCGGGGTAAAGCGGGGAGGTCTCTTCTCATAGGTTTCTCCACTCAGATATTGGTGTATGGAGAGGGTGGCTTTTCTTCCATCAGCGATCACCCTTATCACATCCCTGGGACCGGTGACGAAGTCTCCGCCAGCGAAAATGCCGGGGACATTGGTTTCGGATGTTTCCGGATTGACGGCCAATCGGTCCCATTTCGATATTTCAAGGCCGATCTCTTCGGGGAGGAATGAGATATCAGGGGATTGACTGACTGCCGGTATGAGGAAGTCTATATCGATATCGAATTCAGATCCTTCAACGGGAATGGGCCTTCTCCGACCATCCCTCTCAGGTTCTCCCAACCGATTTCGTATACATCGGACACCCGATACAGCGACCCCATCTTTTGAAAGGACTCGAATCGGCTGAGTCAGGTAATGCATCTTGATCCCTTCCTCCTCCACCTGATCCAACTCTCTTGGATCCACAGGCATCTCCTCCCTGGTCCTCCGGTAGAGGATGAAGACCTCCTTTGCGCCCAGTCGGAAGGATGAGCGAGCCGCATCCATAGCCGTATTTCCGCCTCCCACCACGGCCACCTTAGAGCCGATCCTAAGATCCTCTTTTAAATTCACCCTTCTCATAAAGGTGACCCCATGGATGACGCCCTGAAGATCCTCACCCGGGATTCCCAATTTTTCAGCCTTATGGGCACCCGCAGCAATATAGACGGCATCGTAGTCTTTTCTTAAATTTTCTAAGTTGATCTCTTTCCCGACGGGGGTCTTTGTCATGATCTCAATCCCCAATCGCTTTACTTCTTCTATGGCTTGCTCCACCACTTCTCTGGGGAGCCGGTAAGGAGGAATTCCCACATTGAGCATCCCACCGGCAATGGGGAAAGATTCAAAAATGGTCACAGCATATCCCATCCTGGCGAGATCATTGGCGGCGGAGAGACCGGAGGGACCTGCTCCGATGATGGCAATTCTTTTTCCCCTTTTTATGATGGATTTCTCATATGGTGGGGAAGAAGTTTTATGATCCACAGAAGCCCGCTTCAGGGAACAGATGGAGATGGGGGAATCGATGAGAAGACCTCTTCGACACTTCTCCTCACAGGGATGGACACAGATCCGGCCTAAAATCGCGGGGAAGAGGTTATCCTCTCGATTGATTTCGAAAGCGCGGTCATAATCTTCATGGGCGATGGCTGAGATATACTGGGGGGCGCGGGTATTGACCGGACAGGCATTTTCACAACCGATATTTTCTTCGAACCAGTGATGGTCCGGGATCTGGATATGGAATCGAGTTGAAACGGTTTCTTTCATGGCATTTTGATCTTAAAAATTTTGAGTAAATTAGAGACCCCTGAACGAAGCTCATTGAGCCGATTGAAATAGATGGCGGCGAGTTTTCTCATCACTTCCATTCCCATCCTCGGGTCTTCCTCCAGTTTATCCCTGATCCGGTTAGCATCCAAAACCAGGACCTCTGAAGGTTTCAAGCAGAGGGCCGAGACATTATATTGAAATGGCTCCATCAGGGAGGCCGTTCCGAAAACCGCCCCTTCCTTTTCTATTTTGGAAGTCATAAAATCAATTCTTTCCTGTGCCTTCACGGTGAGATCAATGGCTCCTTGAATGAGGATATAGAGACGGGTCGCTTCCTCTCCCTGACGGAAGATCATCTCTTTTTCCGAAAAAGATTGAATTCCCGAATGTGAAAGCAAGACGTTTAATTGCGATTCATTCAATGATTCAAATAATTCCGTCTTTTTTAACCATTCTACGGAAACCATATTTCCCTCCGCCTCAATAATCATTGCAAAATGGTCAATTAGCAATGAAAAATTAGCAATTCAATACATTGTTAACTTTGCACTGCTAATTTTGAAATTTGCATTGAGTTCCCATCAGGGCATTCCCCTATTCAGATATTCCATCAGGTCCACCATCTCCTGGCCATCGATTTTCTGCCAGGAGGCCTTCACCTTTCGCATCTTCTCCAGCATTTGAGGTCCGTGATTCCACATGGTCTGGGCCATGAAGATCGGAGAGATCTGGCCCTTGAGAACCATGAGATCGGAAGGCGTTCCCCGGGTGTGGCAGTGATGGCACTGTTTTTTGTTGAAGGTGTTTTTCCCCCTGTTGGGATCGCCTGGTTCATCGAAGTATCGTGTGGAGAAGAGATGGGCAACCAGATCAGCCATCTCCTGGGGAGATAGCAGGGGACGATCTAATCCTTTCTCTTCGATTCCCTTCCACATCTCACGGGAGTGATTCCACATCATCCCGGCCAGTTGGGCAAGCGTTCGAGGGAAATCCTTTTTCCTGCCCAGATCGAGTTCTCCTGACGGAATGTGACAGCGGATGCATCCCTTCTGAGCAAAGAGTTTTTCGCCGGACCGGGGATCGCCCGGAGAGAGGTAGATCTTTTCAACGGTTCCGCTCAGACTCCGGATATAGGCGATGAGGTCCGCCATTTCATTTTCCTTGAATTCAACCCATGGCAACCCCTTCTTCTTCATCGCCTGTTCCATCTGGGGTTCATGGTTCCACATCATCTGGGCCCAAAGAATGGGGTTGGTATATATCCCCCATCGGCCGAGATCACCCTTTGCTCCTTCTTTAACGGTATGACATTTCCCACACCCCTTGGTCTCCATCAGGGCCTTTCCTTTTTTAGGGTCTCCGGGTTCATCCATGTAACGGATGAAATAGAGGAAGGCAAAGAGATCAGCCATCTCTTTTTTGTTGATTTTTTGAAGGGGCACTTTTTGAGCGGACATCTTCCCCCACATCTCCGGTCCATGGTTCCACATCAGAGCCGCGAGCTGGGCCGGGCTGACGTAAGATTTCGGAAGGGTTCCGAGGTCAGGCCCTCCCTTTCCTCCTTCCCCCCATATGGAGTGACAGGCCCCGCATCGTTTCGTTGTGAAGACCTTCCATCCCTCCTTGATTTCTCCCGGGAGGAGGTATCCACTTCCTTTTTCAACTCCGATGGCCTGATTCCACAGGATGAATCCGGTCCCTAATAAAAGGAGGGCCGTTAAAATTAAGAGACGCTTCATCTTTCACTCCCCTTCTATTTTTTCTTTGGAGTCCGTAGATATTCAAGGAGGTCGGCCATCTCCCCTTTTTTAAATCGGGGCCATGGGATTCCCTTTTCCATCGTCGCCCTGCGGATCTCCACGCTATGGTTCCAGATGCCCGCGGCAATCTCCATAGGATTGGCTGCGCCCTGATATTTTGAGAGATCGATGTGCATCAAGTCTCCCCGCTTCCCATCCAGCCCATGACATCTAACACATACGAGATCTGAAAACTTTTTCCTCCCATTGATTGGATTGCCCGCTTCATCGATGAAATGGAGGAAATAAAGATAGGAGATGAGATCGGCCATCTCTTTGGGTGTAAACTTTGGGATGCCGGTTTTGGTCTGGGACATTTTGGCCAGGACCGTCGGCCCCTTGTTCCACATCGTGGAGGTCACACGGGTGAGGCTCCGGTAATAGGCCTTCGACCTCTTCGAGAGATCGATGCCGCTGACAGAGGTCTTTTCCCCCTGAACGGGATGGCATTCCCCGCATCCCTTGGATAGAAAGGTCTTTCTCCCTTCTTTCGGATTTCCGGGAGTAATATAGGCGACCTCTTTGGGTCCCTTTGCGTTGGTTTTAATATATTCGAGAAGGTCGATCATCTCGGTCTCTTTGAATTCAGGCCACTTCATTCCGAGTATGACCATGTTGGCGATCATCTCCGGACCATGGTTCCAGATCTCCATACTTAAAAAGACCGGGGAGATGTTCTGCGGGAATCCTTCCAGGCCCGATTCCCCCTTTTTCCCTTTTCCTGAAAGGGGGTGGCAGGCGATACAGCCCTTCTCATTAAAAAGGAATTTACCTTTGGTCGCATCCCCGGGTTCATCGAAGTATTTAAGGAAGTAGAGATAGGCGGCGATCGAGCCAAGCTCTTCCCCAGTCAGATCGGGTTTCAAAATCTTTGCCCTCTCAATGCCGGCTACCATCGAGGGAATGTGATTCCAGAGTTTGGCGGCCAGATCGAGCTGGGTATCGCCTAGATCGATTTTACCCAGATCCGGCCCCATCCTTCCTCCTTCCCCTTTGAGGGCATGACATTTGACACAGCCTTTATTCACAAAGAGACGTGCCCCCTTGGCAGGATCCTCGGGAAGGATCTGAGCAGAAACAGAACGAGCAATAAGAAAGATAAGCGCTCCAATGATGGTCATTGCTTTCTTCATAATGATCCCCTGAAACAAACAGTGAAAATTGCAAAATTAACAATGGAAGATTAGCAATGGTTGAAAGATTACTAACCGTTCATTGCCAATTGACCATTTTGCATTGATATTTATTCAACTCCAATCCCGGGGAGATAGGTTTTGATTCGCTCCTGAACTTCAGCCATCGATTTCTCCCTCCCTTCCCTCACCTCCCAGATGGAGACGATGGGAAAGAATTTGGTAAAGATCATATAGAGGAGAATGAAGAAGGAGACACAGCCGGCGAATACGGACCATTCGACCCAGGTGGGAAAATAGAGGACCGCCTCATTGGGAAGCCTGGGGTTGGCGAGCGTGGGAACGACGATCACAAATCGTTCCACCCACATCCCGATGATCACCGAGATCGATGCAATCAATGTTCCAAAGGGCGTCCGGGTTTTACTAAAGCTCAGTATTGGTAGTGGAATGATAAAACAGAAGAGAAACATCCCCCAGAAGTAGGGAGCGAATTTTCCGGTAAATTTCATCCAGAAGATGGTCATATGGATGGGCTCACCCCCGTAAAAGGTGGTGAGATATTCAGTAAAAGTGAAGTAAAACCAGAGAAGGGTCATCACCAGGAGGAGGATTCCCAGATTGTTGAAATGGACGGGCCGGAGGTAATCCTCTAAATGATAGACTTTGCGGATCAGGTTCATCGCCACAATCAGGGCGGCGATTCCTGAAAAGATGGCGCCACAGACAAAATAGGGGCCAAAGATGGCCGAATGCCACATGGGCTGAATGGTCATGGCGAAGACAAAGGAGACAACCGTGTGGACGGAGACGGCAACAGGAATGACGAGGATCGCCATAAAGGCAATTCCTCTTTCCAAGAGGTGGTGCTGTCTTTCCGTCCCGCTCCAGCCCAGGGCAAAGATCCGGTAAAACCATTGATATCTGCCCCCATGGTCTCTGAGAATGGCGATATCCGGGATCAACGGAAGGTAGAGATAGACCGAACTGGCGGTCAGATAGACGCTAATGCTCAAAACATCCCAGAGCAGGGGAGACTGTAAGTGAGGATATTGAAGAATATTGAGCATGCGGTCCGGTCTTCCCAGATCCATGAGGATGTTCCCAACGCCGAAGAAGAGGACGAGAACGGTGATCACTTCAGCGGACCGGGTGATCGACCTTCGCCATTCCGCCTTGGCGAGCCGCAGGATGGCAGAAATGAGAGTCCCCGCATGACTGATGCCGATGAAGAAGACGAAGTTGGTAATATAGACCCCCCAATAGATGGGCCTGGAGAGTCCGGTCACGCCCAGTCCATCCCTGTATTGATAAATATAAGCTCCGGCCGCCCAGAGGATGACCGCAATTAATGAGAAGAGAGTGAGATAGAAGGTTTTCCCTGTTCTCTGAATGGGCTGAAGAAGGATCGCATCATCGCCCAGCTTAAAACCTTTTTCGTCCATCACATTCCCTCTGAAAGATAGATGACCTTTGGCTCGGTTCCCAGATCCTCCAGTAATTTGAAAGCCCTTCTTTCTCTCGATAGGATCGACACCGTGCTGAAAGGGTCGTTGAGATCGCCAAAATACATGGCGTTGCTGGGACAGGCCTGAACACAGGCCGGGATATAATCCTCCGAGAGAAGTTCCCTCTTTTCAGCCTTTGCCCTTTCCCTCGCCTTGAGCAGACGGTGGTGACAGAAGGAGCATTTCTCCACCACTCCCTTCCCCCGGATGGAGACATCCCGGTTGAGAGAGCCCTTCATCTCTTTCGGCCATCGGGGTTCATACCAGTTAAAGCTCCGGACGGTGTAAGGGCAGGCCGTGGTGCAATAACGGCAACCGATGCACCGGGAATAGACGATCCCCACAAGCCCTTCCTCATTCACATAGGTTGCGCCCACGGGACAGACCTTGATACAGGCGGGATGCTCACAATGCATGCAGGGCCTTGGAAGGAGCCTCGCTTTAATGTGGGGATATTCGCCTTCGATATAGGGGAGAAGTTCAATCCAGTGGATGGTGCGGCCCATGGCCGATTCCTCCGGCCCGATGATGGCAATATTATTCTCCGCATGGCAGGCCGCCATACAGGTCTGGCACCCGGAGCATCGATCGAGATCGATCACCATTCCCCACTTGTGCATTCTCTTCACCGTGTCACGTGTCCGTGTTCCGGGTCCGTCTTTGCTCCGAACTCCCTGCCCGTCCGGCAAGCGGGCGATCTACGAACTCCGAACTTTCTATGCTTTATATACCTTGACCCGTGTCGTTCCATGGGTCGGGTATCCGGTTATGGGATCGAGATCATCTCCGATGAGCCGATACGGGTTTTGGCCCAGCCCTTTTGACCACCGGCCTCCTGAGGCGTGGCCCTGGCCGAAAGGGATATTAACGACATCGGGCATCGCCCCTTTGTAAAGCCTCGCTTTTACCCTGACCTTTCCCCTCGGGGATTCGACCCACACCCAGTCTCCATCGGATATGGACATCCGTTTTGCCGTCACGGGATTGATTTCGACCCAGGTCTTCCATTTTTCAAAAAGATGTTGCCCTGCCATGGCCTGAAGCCAGGGCTGGTTCGCATTTCTTCCACCTGTCAAGCTCATGGTTCTGAAGACATGGAGATGGAAGGGATACTCTTTTTCGTTCCCGGACTCTTTCGACTCTTCCCAGTGTGGGAGAAAAGAGGAATCCTTCCCTTCTCCGGAGGAAGAGGAGCGAGCCTTTTTCCATCCCTGTGAATAGAATTCAAATTTTCTGGAAGGCGTCCGGAAGACGCGATCCCGTTCCCCAAAATCATAGACGGGGTCCCACCACCCTCCTTTTTCCAGAAGGAGCTTCGAGAATTCTTCAAAGTTCTTATAAGAAGGGACCGACCATCCTCCCCGCTGGAGAAGGCGGGTCCAGGCCTCATCGAATTGGAGGCCGAAGGTGTCTCCTCTTTTCGCTTCGAAGACACCCTTGAGGCTAACCATCATCACCTCTTTAAAATCATTCCATGGGAAGGCCTTCTGAATTTGACCTCCGAGAGATCTGGCCAGGGCAAGAAGAAAATCACCGGTCGCCTTTGTCCGATAAAGAGGAGGAATCACGGGTTGCCGGATCCCGAGGACGGGAAACCCGTTATTAAGAAAGACCGGGTCATCCTGCCATCGTTCAAGGGGAGTGTGATCCGGAAGAATGAGGTCTGAGAACTGGGCGGAATCGTCCATATAAGGGGAAAAGCTGACGACCAGGGGGATCTCCTGAAGGGCCTTTGAGAAGAGTCCGGGGTCCGGGTTGGAAAACAAAGGATTGGTGTAGTATAGAAAGAGAACCTTTGGTTTATAAGGTTTTCCGGAGAGAGTGTTTCTGGCAAAGAGATAGGGATGATTCACTGAAATCCCTTTTCCTTCATCGATCCTCTTCTGTGAATTCCCCCGTTGAGCAATGGCATCCTCTTTGAGAGGAGGAAGAGATTGATAAGGAATGGATCTGGGTATCAGGACTCCTCCGGAAACATCGATGTTTCCCATCAATCCATTGAGAGCTGCGACAGCCATCTGATGAAAGGGACGATCCCGGTATCCGATGGCCAGGGAGGGCTGGTTCGATGAAAATTCTCTGGCCAGACGGATGAGAAGATCAATGGGGACACCGGTCCGTTTGGATACGACAGTGGGTTCGTATTCAGAGAGGACGAACTCTTTGAACCCAAGATGCTCGCGGCCATCCGGGCCTGTCCAACTCTCAAAACCGAAGGTCTGTCCGGAGATAAACTCCTTATGATAGAGGCCTTCCTTGATGATCATATGGGCGATGCCAAGGGCCAGAATCCCTTCGGTGCCGGGTTGCACGGGAACCCATTCATCGGCTTTGATGCCGGTGAAGGAGAGGCGGGATTCGATCTGGACAAGTCTTCCACGTATGCCTGGCCTTCCTCTCCTGAAGTGTCCGTAACCTCTTAACATCTGGACCGGAGACCAGGGGGATTCCAATATCCCGGAGCCAAAAGAGAGGATGTACTGGGCATTCTCAATATCATAGGCTGGAAGGTCATGGATCCCCTGTGTGAGGAAAAGACCTTCCACAGGAGGTTCTTCCCACCTGAATTGATTGTCGATATAGTTCGGTGAACCGAAGGAATTGAGAAAACGATCCCAGAGCGACCGCATCAGTCCCCGGTATCTTCCGCCCAGGACCACAAGATGGTGGGCCTCT
This sequence comes from Thermodesulfobacteriota bacterium, assembly GCA_030017685.1. Classification (GTDB taxonomy): domain Bacteria; phylum Desulfobacterota; class BSN033; order BSN033; family UBA1163; genus RBG-16-49-23. Next base: position 19,499 of record JASEHH010000039.1, read on the forward strand.
CCCTTTTGCCGGAGGTCCTTTAAAGATTCGGAAACAAGATGGAGGGCCTCTTCCCAGGTGATCGGCTGATAGCGGCCTTCCCCTCTCTTGCCGATCCTTTTCAGCGGGGAGCGAATCCGGTCAGGGTCGTAGAGCCCTTGAAGTCCGGCAATGCCCTTTGGGCAGAGGGTTCCCCGGTTCACAGGATGAAGGGGATTTCCTGCGATGTTGACAGCCCAACCATCAATCACCCTGACCAGAATTCCACAGCCTCCGGTGCACTGGCCGCAGACCGTTGGAATCCATCTCTCAACACCGGGTACATTCGATTTTTCGGCAGGGGGGAATTGAGACCATTTCCAGAAGCCGCCTCCCAGGGCAATGGCCGCTCCCGCCCCTCCACCCATCTTTAAGAAATCTCTACGGTTGAATTTCATATGAAATCTTTAAATCCGAAACAAAGATGGTAAACACTAAACTCGAAACCCTAAACTCTAAATAAACTCAAATGTCCAAAACACCAAATTCAAAACCGTTTGACCTAATCTTTTTGAGTTTTAGACTTCGGATTTGTTTAGGATTTAGAATTTAGTGTTTAGAGTTTAAATGGTTTAGAATTTCCTCCTTCATACATGGCATGCCAGGCAGTCATTATTTGCTTTTGTTTTCGTATGGCAGTCCATGCACCATTTCATCGTCATTTTCACCCAGGGTTTTGTGGGCGGCTTTTCACTCTGCCCGATGTCTCCGTGACAACTCTTACATTCCATTCCGGCCAGCGCCACATGGCGGCGATGGGAGAAGAAGACATCGTCGGGTTGCTGGTAGAGTCGTTTCCAGGGGATTTCTTCCCCATTTTTTTGAAACTGTTTAATCTTTTCTTCGTCCGGATGTTTGGTAATGGAATCCTTGTGGCACTCCATGCAGACGGCCGTTTTTGGCATGCCTGAAAAGGTCAGTTCCTTAAAATAGGAGTGGCAGGTGGCGCATTCGACGCCCTGTTCGTGATGTTTTTTGTGGTTGAAAGAGATGGGCTGTTCAGGTCTGAAGCTTGACCCGAAGTTGATGAAAAAGAGGAGGATCGCGGTCCCGATCGCCAATCCAATCAGGAAGGGTTTCATTTTTTAATCCCTTCTTTGATGTTCCCCCCTGGAACCCTATATAACAGCACTACTTACGAAACGCAATAAATTTTTTAGGGGTATCGACTGAAATCCTTTAATGAGGCCTTAAATAGGGCCTTTCTTTTTCATATTCCGTGTGGCTGAATTCTCCTGTCTCAATGGGAATGGCCACCTTCATCAGGAGTGTAAAGATGAGAAGACCCAGCGCCCAGATTCCAAAGGAGACCATGAACTCCACAAGATTGGGGACATATTCGTGAATTTCACCGAGAGGGTCGGGAACGAATCCGGGAATGACAAACCCCGGTCCCTTCTCAATCCATACCCCTACGATGATGAGAAGGCAGCCCAGGTTCAGGGTGCTTAAGCGTTTCCTCGTTGATGGAATCAGGAAGAGGATAAAGGCAGTGACATTCATCGCCATGGCCGCCCAGATCCAGGGGACGAGTTCATTATGGTGATGAAGGCCTTCAAAGAGGTACTTGAAGGACGCCATATGAACCGTACCGGAATAGTACTCCTTAAATATCTCAGCGCCAAGAAGGAAGAGATTCAGAAACATCGAATAGGCGATCAATTCTGCGACCTTGAAGAGGGCGCTGTCCTCTATCTTGATGGCGGAGACCCTTCGGATGATCTGAAAAATGATGATGATAATGGCAGGACCTGAACAGAAGGCGCTTGCCAGAAACCTCGGCGCGAGAATCGATGCATTCCAGAAGGGACGGGCGGCGAGGCCGTTGTACAGGAAGGCAGTGACCGTATGAATTCCGACCGCCCATGGGATGGAGAGGAGGATAAAGGGAAGGATGAATTTCCAGTTCGGTTTTTTTCCATAATAAGATTTTACCAGCAGGTAAATCGGAATGAGGAGGTTTAAAAAGAGGTAGCCGTTTAGAGCCAAAACATCCCAGGCCAGAAGCGAAGCGGGGAAGTTCATTGATCCGATAAAAGGAAGCATGTGCCAGAACCGGTCAAGCCTTCCGAGATCAACCATGACAAAGAGGATGGCCATGACCATACATGAGGCGGCGAAGAGTTCTCCCAGCACAACAATCTCTTTAATTGGTTTGAACTGATAGATATAGGCCGGGATAACCAGAAGCACGGCTGCGGCAGCCATTCCCACGAGGTAGGTGAAGTTGGCAATATAGAGGCCCCACGAAACCTGGTCGGTCATGTTCGTTTCGAGCAGGCCCATCTCATGTTGCTTCCAATAGAAGATGAAACCCGCGATGATAATCGCGAGCAGGGAGAAACACCAGGCATAATAGATTTTGCTTCCCCTGGACACTAAGATCAGGGTTTTCTTATAAAAATGCCAGGTCTCCCTCAATAGTCCTTGTAATGATTCCATTGCTTTCCTAAGTCCATCGATTCATAAATTCGGTAACGTATTTATTTACTCATGACTTAGTGCTGAGTGAGCAATTATTTCAATTCGCAGCATGAGGATACGTGATCGTATTTGCGAATCGAAGCACTAAGACTCAAAAAAGTAGTAGAACCTGGATTCCGTATTTAAGTCCTCCCTGAGCCGGAAGACCCTTTTGCGTTCAATGATGTAACGTATTTCGCTTTTGGGATCGAGAAGATTTCCAAATTTCCTTGCCCCTGTGGGACAGGCTTCCACACAGGCGGGGTATCGTCCTGCTCTCACCCGCTGGATACAGAACGTGCACTTTTCAACAGCGCACTTCATCCTGGGCCGGTTTCCAAGGTAATGGACGTTGGGATTGACCTCATCCTTAGGAAGATTCGGCTCCGCCCAGTTGAAGACCCTTCCCTTATAAGGGCAGGCCGCGATACAGTACCTGCACCCGATGCACCAGTTGTAGTCGACAACGACAATTCCATCCGGTTCCTGCCAGGTGGCGTGGATCGGACATGCCTTCACGCAGGGCGGATTCTGACAGTGCTGGCACTGAACAGGCAGATAGATGAACCCTTTTTCCGGAACGGTTTCAGGGGCGTAATAATGCTCCGAGTCTTCAAGATTGATGAGATTCCCTCTCTTGAGTCTCAGGACTCTGATCCAGTGAAGCTGACGGGCATAGCGTGATGTATTGTTTTCATTGGCGCACGCATAAACGCATCTTCTGCAGCCAACGCATCGTGAAAGCTCCAGACCATAACCCCAGAGAGTTTCCGGCAGGGCCTCCTGCGTGCTGATCTGGAATTTTCTTCCATATTGCTCCAGGTATCTTTGCTCCAGCTTGGCGATGACCCGCTCCTTTTCCTCTTCCGTCATCTCCAGGAAATGTTTCTGAAGGAAGTCTTCGGCCTCCTCCCGTGAACAAGAAGAGAGCAGGGGGAGGGAGAGGCCCGCCAGAGCGGTTACTGAAAGATTCCGGATGAATTCCCTGCGGGTATAGTTTTTATTTGACATTTCGCCTGTCCGTTGGCCGAAACGGAGGAGGTTCCGGTACGATCAATTTAAATTTCGGCTCATGGGGGTCATGACAGTGGGCACAGAGCAAATAGGTTCTCTTTCCGGTTCCCATGAAATATCCCGTCCTTTTTCCGTGGATGCCTGCCCTCCAGTCCCTGTAAAGGTTCCCATGACATTCACCGCAGAGCCGGTGACTTTCAGTGAAGTTAACGAGCTCTCCGTTATAGAGACGGAGTTTATCACGGTTTTTTGCATCATGACAATCGAGGCACCACCGCATGGTTTCCGCATGATGCATCCTGATTTTCGTATGTTCCTCTTTCAACTCCCTTTTTTTCCGGTTTACTTCCATGGAAGCGTGACAATTGCTGCAGGGGAAGATCCCTTCGGTAAAAGGAGGGGGAGGGACAGGAAACTCCTGCCCCGCTCCAACAGCAAGTGAAGAAAAAGTGGAGATTGTCAGGAGTATGATTGCGAGTGCGGATAAGGTTGTTCGCATCCGTAAAGATTTTAGTGTCATTGGTAAAAAAATGCAATTATTTTTTTCAATTTGCCTCTTTCTTTTTTCGCTTCCTCCAACCTCTGCGCACAAAAAAAGAGGGCACTTCGGCCCCCCGGAATATTTCCGTAACACCCTTTGAAATGAAATGCAAGCGCTGAAGACATTTTCCCCACGGCCATGTCAACGTCGGATAGAGTCCGTTCGGCAAAATTCCTCTAAATCCTACTTTTACAAAGGGAGACTTTAAATTCCCCCCTTTGAAAAAGGGGGGTGGGGGGGATTTTCGGTTTAGCATTATATTTGAAATGAAATTAACAAGATAGGTTTGTGTAATCTCTTTCCCTTTGGTTGCTATATCAATCATGGACAAGTTCGATGGCGAAATTGACAAAGAAATGGATTTAGCATAATCTTAATACCGGGATGAAGGAAGAGTCTTTGCCAATCACACGGAGAGAATTTCTTAAAAAGAGCGGAAGCCATTGCCTGCGATGGGGAATGGCCTCCTGCTCCCTTTTTCTCCTTTTTAAACCGGAACCCTCCCGTGCAGGGAAAGAGGCTGAGATTCTCCAGGAGGCCCGTCACTATAAGAAACTCTCACAGGGCAGGGTGCAATGCCATCTCTGTTTCAGGGGATGCGAGATTGCCGAAGGGAAAAGAGGTTACTGCAGGAATCGAGAAAATATAAAAGGGACCCTTTACGGCGTTGTCTATGGCAAACCTGCCGCCCTTCAGATCGATCCCATTGAGAAAGAGCCTTCCTTCCATATGATCCCCGGAACCCATATCTTCTGCACAGCCACGGCGAGTTGCAACAACCGCTGTAAATTTTGTCACAACTGGCACCTCTCTCAGAGAAGCATGGAGGAGATTTCCTATGTCCGCCTGAAGCCCGAAGAGGTGGTTAAAAAAGCTATTGAGCAGCGCTGTGAAACAGTTTCCTTTACATACTCTGAGCCAACGGTCTTTTATGAGTATATGTTCGATATCATCAAAATCGCAAAAACAAAGGGCCTCAAAACCCTTTACCACACCAATGGTTCAATCAATACCGATCCTTTGCTCGATCTGCTTAAATATATGGATGGAGTGACCGTGGATCTTAAAGCATTTACGGAAAGATTTTATGATGAGATTTCATCTTCCATGTTGGAACCTGTGCTTCACACCCTTAAAACCGTCAAATCTTATGGAAGACATTTAGAAATCGTCAATCTCATGATCCCCACTTTAAATGATGATCCCAAGGAAATCAGGGAGATGTGTGTCTGGATAAAAGCGAATCTGGGAAAGAGTACTCCCCTTCACTTTAACCGTTTTTTCCCAAATTATAAATTGACCAATCTTCCACCCACTCCTGTCCAAACGCTGGAGAGAGCTTACAGGATTGCAAAGGAGGAGGGATTAGAATATGTCTATATCGGGAATGTCCCGGGCCATGAGATGAACTCCACCTTCTGCCCCGGATGTAAAAAGAAGATCATCCACCGGACCCACTTTTCAGTCTCTGCAAAAGAGGTTAAGAACGGGAAGTGCCGGTTCTGCGGCTACCCGATTGTAGGAATCTGGTCTTAAGCCCATGCAGGTTGACATTCAACTTCTTCCTGTTCCTCCGATCCCCAGCCTTCTTTCGACAAGGGCAATCGTTGTCATCGATGTTCTCAGGGCAACCTCCGTGATCGTCCATGCAATCTCGCAAGGAGCTCTGGAGATCATCCCAGTTGCCACGGTGGAGGAAGCATTTCAAATGGCCAAGAATTTTCCTCAAGGCGCCACTCTTCTGGGAGGAGAGCGGGGAAGTAAAAAGATAAAGGGATTCGACCTGGGGAATTCGCCGAGGGAATATATTGCCGAAAGGGTAATGGGAAAGAGAGTGATCCTGACAACCACCAACGGGACAAAGGCGTTTCATTCCGTCTCATCCGGGAGAGAGGTAGCCGCTGGAAGTTTTTTTAACATCGGAGCGACGGCAAAGTGGTGTCTGGATCTGAATAGAGATATCCTTCTCTTTCCTTCAGGCGATGGAGGTAGGTTTTCTCTGGAAGACACAATATGCGGAGGGATGTTGATCGACCAGGTCATTAAAATAGGAGGGAAGCCCGTCGCTTTAACCGATTCGGCCCAATCCGCTCATATTCTCTATCAAAGATTTGAAAACAACTTAATTGAGGCTTTTCACGTTTCATGCCACGGGAAAGACTTGGTGACTAAGGGGTTTGAAGATGACCTTGCCTACTGTGCTCAAATTGACATCACAGACATCGTCCCAACGTTTCGGGATGGCGTGATTCGGGCCCACCTTGCCCCATCCCTCTCCCCTGGCGCCTGCCTGCCGGTAGGCAGGGGAGAGGGGAAGGGTGAGGGGGAATAATGAGTAAATGAGTAAGGGCGAGAGACGATAAAAGATAGACGAGGGATAAAAGACGAAAGGCGAGGGAGGAAAGAACGATGCGGCGGCCGGAGAGGAAAATCAAAGACAAAGAAACAATCACATCCATGTTGAAACACTCACCGATTGGCAGGATCGCCACTGTCAATCCGAAAGGTTTCCCGGTGATTAAACCGGTGAACTTTGTCTACATGGACGGGAAACTTTACATTCACTCCTCCCAGAAGGGAGAGAAGATTGAGGATATCCGCCGGGGGAGCTCTGTCTGCTTTGAACTGGATGAACCGATCGCCTATGGTGGGGCCACAGGGCCTGCCTGCACGGCCAATTATTATTATCGAAGTATCATCATCAAGGGGGAAGCGATTCTGGTGAACGACCGGGACAAGAAGTTGAAAATTTTTGAGAGGCTGATGGAGAAATACCAGCCTGAAGGAGGATATGAGGGGATATCTGAAGAAGTCAATGATATGACAGCGGTGATCGAAATCTCTATCCATGAGATGACCGGAAAGGAAAAGCTGGGATAGATGGTGACGCCTGTTTCGATTGTCAAATGCCGAAGATATGACGACGAAGAAGTCTTGGAAAAACTCAGGCTCTCTATCGACCTGATCGGAGGGATTGGTTCGTTTGTAAAGAAGGGTGACCGTGTCCTTCTCAAACCCAATCTTCTTTACGGGAAGGCTCCGGAGAAGGCGGTGACGACACACCCCTCCATCATAAGAGGGGTCATTCAGATTGTCAGGGAAAATGGGGGAATCCCATTTCTTGGCGACAGTCCAGGCATCGGCAACTCCGTAGGAGTCGCTGAAAAGGCCGGGATTAAAAGGGTCGCAGATGCGATGGATTGTCCGGTCATTGAATTTAATCGGCCTGTTTTGCCTCCGGAGAGGAAAGGAAGATTCTTTAAAAATATTGAGATCGATCAGGCTATTTTCGAAGCCGATGTCATCATCAATCTTCCGAAATGGAAGACTCACGCTCAGATGCTCCTTACCCTCGGCGTCAAAAACCTTTTCGGATGTGTCCCTGGACAGAGGAAGGCGCTTTGGCATCTCAAGGCCGGAGAAGATCACAAAATCTTTGCTCAAATGTTGGTGGACATCTATCTAATGATTCAACCGTCCCTTACCATTTTGGATGGGATTGTGGGGATGGAAGGGAACGGACCTGGCAGTGGTGACCCGGTTCCTCTGGGATTGATTTTGGCAAGCGGAAACCCGCTCATTCTGGATCAAATTGTCTGTGACCTTGTGGGGATTTCAAGAAACTCCCTGATGACAAATCGAGTAGCCTTTGAACAGGGTTTGGGGAGGAATGGAATTGAGGTGGTGGGCGAAAGAGTTGAGGATGTAAAGATTCGCCATTTCAAGCTTCCCAATTTAACCCGGGTGGACTGGAACCTTCCGGGCTTTGTAAAGAAAGCTTTTAAAAATGCACTCAATTCAAAGCCGGTTATCGATCAGGAGATATGCAAACTCTGCAATCAATGTGTAGAGATCTGCCCTCCGGAGGCTCTCAAAGGAAATGAGAAAGGTTTGGTGTTTGACTATGGGAAATGCATTCGGTGTTTCTGCTGTCAAGAAATCTGTCCGGAGGGAGCCATCACTATCCAACAAGGGTGGGCACTGAAATTAGTAGGCAGGAGGCAGCGGGCAGAAGGCAGAATGTAAAAGATCAATGATCAATGAACTATTACTTCTTTGACGCTATGCGCTATGCGGTTTTGAGATGAGAGATGCGAAACATTAAGCTTCTGATCGAATACGATGGAACGAACTACCTGGGATGGCAGGTGCAGGCAAAGGGGCCTACCATTCAAGGGATGATCGAAGAGAAATTGAAACAACTAACAGGCGAGGGTGTCCGTCTGATCGGATCAGGAAGGACGGATGCAGGAGCCCATGCCATTGGCCAGGTGGCCCATTTCAAGACCAGAAGTGAGATGGATCTTCGTTCGATTCAGAGAGCGCTAAATAGTCTTCTTCCTCATGATATTGTGATCAAAAGGGTGGAAGAAGCCAAAGAGGATTTCCATGCCCGGAAACATGCCAGGAGCAAGATTTATGAGTACCGAATCCTCAATCAGCCCATCAGGTCTGTATTCCATCGCGGATATGCCTGGCACATCCCGCAGAAGTTGGACTGGGAAGAGATAAAAAAAGCGACTCAGAAACTGGTCGGTGAACATGACTTCTCATCTTTCCGTTCAACAGGGACCCCAACGAAGACGGCTGTCCGAAAAGTATTCCGGGCTAAATGGAAGAAGGGAAGGGATGACTTGATACGATTCGAGATCGAAGCCAGCGGTTTCCTGAAGCAGATGGTCAGGGCCATCGTAGGAACGCTGGTCGAAGTGGGAAAAGGGAAGATTAGTTCCGAGGAGTTTCAAAGAATTCTTGAATCAAAAGACAGAAAAGAAGCAGGCCCCACCGCCCCCGCCCAGGGATTATTCTTGAAGGAAGTGAAATATGATGCTTTCGTAAAAAGTCGTCATTCCCGTGGAAACGGGAATCCAGGAGAATTCTAACTATCTTACAAGACTGTTCAC
>JASEHH010000144.1 GCA_030017685.1 Thermodesulfobacteriota bacterium
CATTTAGACCCTCTTTAAGCAGAACGAATAATTTCAATAGGTTATAAAACAAAAAAATTGAGAACGAGTTTAAAGCGAAAAAACCTTATAATACTATCTGAAAAAAATTTATTTGTCAACATTTTTTTGATGGTTTTTTTGGTTGGTTCATTGTTTTTGATTTGAGAGGAGTTTATGCAGGAAGGTTGTCAGATTTACGCCTATATATGAGAGAGATCAGAATATAAGAGGATTCCATATTTAATCCCACATCGGGGTAATTATTATAAGACATTGTATTTATTAAATAATTATAAAATATGCCCCTTAATATTCATATCGCCAATGGCCAGGAACCCAGACACTTTCCCACCCATATGGGGTCCATCTCTCCTCCCAGTAGCCCGAAACCCAGACCCGATAGCCATATTCATAAGAAGAGTAGACTCGATAAGGAGGGTAATATGACCGATAAGAGGCCGGAGGTGATATCCATATACCAGGAGGACCGATATAAATTCCAGAGCGAGAAGGGTGGCGGTGATGGTAGGGATATCTATCTCTGGCCGAGACAATGGTGGTTGTGAGGAGAAAAGTTATTAAAATCAACAGAATAAATGATATTTTTTTCATTCTTTTCCATCTCCCATGTTTATTATTATATTTTAACCTTTTTTATCTATTTTGACGAGAGAGGTGGTGTGTTTATTCATGATGCCTGGAAAATTGACACCCGGCATTATTGAATCATATAATAGGTTTTATTCAAAAATAGATATAATCAGCAAGATGATGTTTGAAAAGCGGACCTACCGAAACGCCGTCAGGACCGATGACCTTGTTCAATTCGAAGTCATCGTCAAGGAGACCGACCTCCTGATCCGTGCGGAGAAGGACCTTTCCCGCGAGGCGAAGGAGTCGGTGCTTAAATACCGCAACCAACTCGAAACCTATATCGCCACAAATCCTGACTTCGAGAGAAGCCTCATCCCTGTCCAGGGGGTTTCTCATGCCCCGGAGATCATCCGGGAGATGATCCGGACCTCCGGCCTGGCCGGAGTCGGCCCGATGGCCGCCGTAGCCGGGGCCATGGCCCAGTCGGTTTCAAAGGATCTTCTCCATTTCTCAAACGAGGTGATCGTCGAAAACGGAGGGGATATCTATCTGGCCACCTCAAAGAAGAGGATCATCGGAATCTATGCAGGTGCTTCTCCACTCAGCATGAAGATCGGGATCGTGATCGAACCCGGAGAGACTCCCCTTGGCATCTGCACCTCTTCAGGAACGGTTGGCCACTCCCTCAGTTTCGGGAAATCGGACGCGGTCTGTGTCCTCTCGAAATCCGCAGCCCTTGCCGATGCGGCAGCCACTGCTGTTGGAAATATCGTCCGGGAGAAGAATGACATCGAACGGGGATTGGAGAGAGGAAAAGAGATCGAAGGAGTATCAGGGGTACTGATCATCGTAGGAGAAAAGATGGGCGCCTGGGGAGATATTCATTTAACCAGGCTGTGATTACGGGACAGGCCTCAGGCTCAGAAGAGCCTCTGGCTCGGAGAGAATGTCCCGCCTATCATTGTCTTAATGAAAGGGGTTCGATCTCAATAGCCCGGGTTTTGTAGCCCCGTTAAATAAACATTTAAAATGATGAAGACGATCGCTGTTACCACTCTCGGATGTAAAGTGAACCAGTTCGAATCTGAAGCCCTTATGGCTGATCTGGAAGAGAAGGGCTATTGCCTCGTTCCCTTTGGATCCGGGGCGGATATCACGGTTGTCAATACCTGTACGGTCACCCACCGGGCTGATTTCGACTCGAGGCAGATGGTCAGAAAAGCCCTTCGAAACAATCCGGATTCATTGATCATCGTAACCGGATGTTACTCACAGGTGGCGCCGGAGGGTTTTGTTCAAATGGAGGGAGTCAAATATCTCCTTGGCAATAGGGAGAAGTTTCAGATTCCGGACCTTCTTCCGCTGATGGAGAAAGGCGAACTTCCATCGGTTCAGGTAAGCGATATAAGGAATGAGAAGACTTTTACGGAAACTCCTGTCCATACGTTTCATCGCCACACCCGCGCCTTTCTCAAAATCCAGGATGGATGCAATGGACGCTGCTCTTACTGCATCGTTCCCCGTGCGAGAGGGCCTTCGAGAAGCCTACCTCCGGAAAGGGTCATCGGACATCTCAGGATCCTGAAAGAGAGAGACTTTAAGGAGGTTGTGCTCACCGGCATTCACGTTGGCTCCTACGGATGGGACCTTCAGCCTCCCTTCTCACTGGAGACATTGCTTCATCAGATCGAGGTCGAGGATACCCCCCATCGGATTCGACTCAGTTCAATTGAACCTCTCGATTTCGCACCTGGCCTCATTTCCCTCCTCTCGCAATCAACAAAAGTATGTCCCCACCTCCACATCCCCATCCAGAGCGGAGACGATGAGATCTTAAGAAGGATGAATAGAGATTATGACCGGTTCCTCCTCCGTGACCTCATTGATGAATTGCACCGAAGCCTTCCGGAGGTCTCGATCGGTGCGGATGTAATCATCGGTTTTCCAGGAGAGACCGAAGAGAGGTTCGAAAACACTTACACTTTGATTGAGTCCCTTCCCCTTTCTTATCTTCATGTCTTCCCTTTCTCTAAAAGAAAAGGGACGCCTGCGGCCCAACTGGACCAACAGACAGGCGGGAGGGAGATCAGGCAGAGGGCAAAGAGGATGAGGGAACTGGGAAGGCAGAAACGGCTCTTTTTTTACAGCCGGTTTCTCCATCAGGCGTTGAGCGTCCTGGTGGAAGATCGAAGGGAGAAAGGGACAGGGAGATGGAGGGGGCTTTCACGCAACTACATTCCTGTTCATCTTTCGGATGGAAACGATTTGAATCTGGCCAATCAGGAGCAGAGGGTCGTCGTAACGGAATTAAACGATCAGGGAGTCATCGGCAAAGTAGAGGAGGGTTTGCATGGATGAGGAGAGACTGGTCTCTTTAAGGGAGCTGGAGGAACGTTTAGGATATCAATTCAAAGAGAGGGTATGGCTGGATCAGGCGCTCACCCACACGTCCTTCATCCATCAGACCAACACTCCGAACAAGGTTTCGAATGAGGTTCTCGAGTTTCTCGGCGACGCCGTTCTTAACCTTGCCGTGAGCCACCTTCTTCTTAAAGAATTTCCAGAGGCCCAGGAAGGCACGCTCTCCATGTGGAGATCCCATCTTGTCAAACGAAGCTCTCTGGCCTTTTTTTCAAAACAACTTCGATTGGATCAATATCTCCTTTTCGGGAAGAGCGAGATCCTGGATGGCGGGGCGAAAAAAACATCGATTCTGGCCAATGCCTATGAAGCCGTGATCGGGGCCATTTACATGGACTCCGGATATGATCAAGCCCTGGAGATCGTCCGGAACCATCTCGAACCTTATTTGGGATCGGACAACTTTCCATTCCTTTCTAATGATTACAAAAGCCTTCTTCAAAAATTTGCCCAGAAGGTCATTGGATTCACTCCCCAATATCATGTCCTGAAGGAGTCAGGGCCCGAACATGAAAAGCAGTTCCAGGCCTCTGTGATGGTCGGAGGGGAGATCAGGGGGACAGGTTGGGGAAGAAGCAAGAAGCAGGCCGAACAGGAAGCCGCCCGAAACGCTCTGTGGAAGCTCGAAATTCAAAGCGTGGGTGAAGCATCCCCCAGGGATCCATCTAAAACAAATCCGAATGACCAAAATACCAATGACCAAAACGAATAGAGTTTCGGCCCCCCCCTCCCTCTCCTCGCTGCCCGCCCTCGGCTTTGCCTTGGCGAGGTCGGGGGAGAGGGGAAGGGTGAGGGGAAATTTTCAAGTATTTTGGGTTAGGATTTCAAGAATGACTCCACTCATCATCCCTGTCTTTCTTCCCCATCTGGGTTGTCGCGAGCACTGTCTCTTCTGCAACCAGAGAACAACTGCCAAGAAGGCTCCTTCTCCCCAATCGGTCCGGGAGTTCATCGAAGTCTCTCTGCACCATTTTCCTTCCCACCAGGGAGAAAGGGAGAAACAGGTTGCCTTCTATGGAGGGAGTTTCACGGCAATGAGTCTGGAAGATCAGGTTTCTTATCTAAAAGAGGTTCAACCCTTTCTCTCTTCAGACCGGATAAACTCGATTCGTCTTTCAACACGGCCCGATGCCCTGAATGAAGAGACGCTTGCAACGCTCAAAGAATATGGTGTGAAGACCATCGAGGTCGGGATCCAGTCAATGCTCGATGAGGTCCTCATCCTTTCGAAGAGAGGCCATGGTGCAAAAGACTCAGCCTCTGCTATTTTACGATTAAAACAATGGGGATTTGAAGTGGGTGTTCACTTGATGATCGGGCTTCCGGGTGATACCTGCGATTATTTTCTGTGGTCTCTTGATCAGATGATTGACCTTAAACCCCATTTTGTCAGAATTCATCCAACGCTGGTGCTCCAGGGCGCTTCACTTGAAGAACTCTGGAGCGATGGAAGATATTTTCCCTTATCATTGGATGAAGCCATTCGATGGTTAAAAAGGGGAATTCTCAAATTAGAAAAAGCATCCTTGCCTCTTGCACGGATTGGCCTTCAGCCGACAAAGGAACTGGAAGAACATCTTCTCGCCGGGCCCTTTCATCCTGCCCTTCATCAACTCGTCGATTCAGCCATCTTTTATGATATGGCAGAATACCTGCTTCGAAATGATCCAGATGGGTCCCAACCTATTTTCGTCTGCCATCCAAAAGATCTCTCAGCTCTGAAAGGGCAGAGGAATGAAAATATCCTGAGGCTAAAAAACCGTCTCAAGCTCAGCGATATTTTCATTTTCAGTAGCAAGGATGTTGGAAGAGGGGGGCTCGTACTTCAAACCAGAGGGGGAGAGGTTTTGATTGATAGAAAGTCGCTTGATTAAATATTTTTCTTCTCACGACTTTTGACCCGATCGAACAAATCGATTCGACCATTCCATGCCGTTGATCCTACTCGTTTCAAAAAGTTTGCTCACATTTTCCTCTCTTAAGAATCGGTCCGAATTATTAGATACGCTCCCATACCAGATGGGCAGTCTGTTCTATCCCACTGGCCAACATCGGGGGAGAGCTTAATGTCATTTGGTTTCCTGAAAGTTCCAAAGTGCGGACCTGGTCAACCCCTACCCAGTTTTGGAAGAAAACGACTTCCGGGTGGACGATCAGTTTATCCCCCTGGATCTCATACTTGCCGCTATAAGATATATAAGTTTCGGCAGCCTTAACTTTCTCTTCAACGCTCCAGCATAAAACATCTCCCGAACCGGACTTGGGGCGATTCACGGGCATGATGTTTACAGACATATATCCGCTTTCCGAAAAAATATAGTAGCCGAGGGCGTCGGACCCGAAGGGGTAGCTCACCTTGCCGTCCGAAGTTTTGAGATGCATGGATAATAATCTCCAGCAACCTATGAGGCTTTTTTTCAAATCGTCGCTCGACATGGCTCCTCCTTGCTGCTCACGTCCCATATTGTGCCCCATGGCTTCACATATTTTATGGATATTTTGGATAAAGTGGTTCTGTTTCTTTTACCTCGGACGTTGTCTCCATAGCTCTCGTTTGAGCTGTTCGTACACATTGAAGACGATGGGGCAGACAGAACAGTTCGAAAAAGCTTGGCTGATCCTGAAGACAAACTCCCTTTTGTGTAAATGTGGGTAAGAGCGACAGTCACCAGGCCGATGGTCGTAAACCGTGCAGAGATTGTCCTGTAAAAAGGGACAGGGTTGATTCCCGAAAACGGCCCCTTCTTTTTCCGGATCGTCTTCAAGAAATCGGGAACGAAACTCATTGACACTCAACTCAAGATGCTTGGCAAGGCGCTTTACATCCGCCGGCTTCAGAACAGGACCGACGGTCTTGCAGCAGTTTGCGCATTTGGTGCAGTCGATTTCCCGTGATACTTCCCGATAGAGATCACGGACCGTAAGATCAATCCTACGGATAGAGAGATCAGACCCCTTGAGAAAGCAGCGGAAGGCCCAGTTGGCATCTTTGCGTTGTCGAGCAAGCTGTTGAATCCTCTGGATGTCGGTTTCAAGTTTCATATATCTAAGAGGTACCGGAGTAGCTCCCCGGGAGTAGGATTTATCGGCAGTCCGGTGCACGGACTGGTTAACCCTCTATTAGTCTTTTTCTTATCCAACTTGGGTTCCGTCGGCAATCCAGGACCGCGAAGACTTCAACTACATCTTCAATAATACGGTAATAGTAACACTTTAGCTCTTTGAAAAAAGAATAAGCTGGCAATTTAAGATCTC
>JASEHH010000040.1 GCA_030017685.1 Thermodesulfobacteriota bacterium
ACCTGAGTCATCCTATCTGCAAAGAAACCATTGACTCCAATGACAGCAACATCACCAGGCTCAACGAAATTGACATAGGATGCTTCCATTCCAGAACTTCCTGTAGCAGAAATAGCAAGAGTCACCTGGTTCTTCGTCTGGAAGACACCTCTTAACATTTCGCTGATTTCGTCCATACAGGCCAGAATCTGGGGATCGAGATAACCGATGACCGGGTTAGACATGGCTTGATAAACCCGGTAATGGACATTGCTCGGCCCGGGGCCCATCAAAATTCGGTAGCTCGGGTGCATATCTCCACCCATCCACTTTTCCATCATCAAACCTCCTCCAAATCTAATTTTAAACCCTCACGGGTAGCAATCAAAGTAAACCCTAACACTTTTTCCAATTCGAAAACAACGCACGGCGAAAATATTATAATAGAGAATCTGTCATTCCTGCCCCGTAACAAAGTACGGGATAAACTCCAGCAGGAATCCAGATTCCTATCCTATGGCTCCCTGTTTTCACATAGGCAAGCCTGGATTCCCGTTCCCCGATTGATACCTTCGAGGACAAGTTTCACGGGAATGACAAAATAAGCCTAAATTACTCCTCTCCTCCACCTTCCAGTTCCTCCAATCGCTCCTCGTCCAGACCGAAGTAGTGACCCACCTCATGGATTACCACTTCCCTGACTTTCTCTACAATCTCTTCCTTTGTCTTACAGGTTGATTCGATGGGATATTGAAAGAGTGTGATCTTATCCGGCAGGACGTTGCCGTAGTAAAACCCCCTCTGATCTAATGGAATGCCCTGATAAAGCCCTAATAGATCAGAGGGGGAACGAAGGCCCATCTCCGAAAGGAGATCTGGAGAGGCTCGATTCTCGATCACCACATCGACATTCTCCATCCTATTTTTTAAGGACTTGGGCAGCCCCTCCAGAGCTGAAATCACAACTTTCTCAAACTCTTTTCGAGTCAATTTCATAAGAAAGGGTTCAAGGATTCAAGGGTTCCAGGGTTCAAGGTTTATTCTTAAGGCCTTCACTAGTCCCCTTGACCACTTGACCCCTTGGACCCTCTTTTACTTTTGCAACTCTGGGACGATTTTTTCAAAATAATCCAGAACCTGAGGGTTGCTCAGGGCATCCCGGTTCAGCACCGGTCTCCCGTGGATGATGTTGGTCACCGCGCTCTCCACCTTCTTCATATTCATCGTATAGGGAGCATCCGGCATTTCCATGATGATGGCTGGAACATGCCGCGGAGAAGCTTGTTCTCGCAGGGTCTTTTTAATCTTATCCGTCAATTCTTTTGTCAAGCTGCCCCCTGGAGTAAGTTTCACAAAGAGGATGATGCGCTGTTCACCCTCCCAGTTCTGTCCGATGGCGAGACTGTCAACAACCCCTTCGATTTTCTCCACCACATTATAAATTTCAGCGGTTCCAATCCGGACCCCGGAAGGTTTCAGGACCGCGTCGGAACGTCCATAGAAGGTGATGCCACCGGTATCCTTGTGCAGGATGACGTAATCGCCATGACGCCATATATTTGGATAGTGCTCAAAGTAAGCGCTCCGATACTTTTCTCCATTGGGATCGTTCCAGAAATAAAGCGGCATGGGAGGAGCCGGGGCTTCGCATACCAGTTCTCCCTCCTTATCCCAGACAGGTTTCCCATTCTCATCGTAAGCCTTCACTTTCATGCCCAAACCAGGTCCCTGGAGATCCCCGGCATAGACGGGCTGGATGGGACTGCCAATGGCAAAACAGCCATTGATATCCGTGCCTCCGGAGATGGAATTGAAATGGAGATCCTGCTTGATCTCCCGGTAGACCCACTCGAAGCCCTCGGCTGAAAGAACAGAACCGGTTTGAGAAATCTCCCTCAGAGAGGAAAGATCATACTTCTTCCCGGGTTGAATCCCCTCGCTTCGGAGGTAATTAATATAGCTTGCACTGAGGCCAAAAATGGTGACCTTCTCGTCCTGTGTCATCTTCCACATGGCCTCAGCATCCGGATAGTTCGGGTTGCCATCAAACAACACAACCGTTGCCCCGACGCCCAGCGAGCTGATCAGCCAGTTCCACATCATCCAGCTACAGGTGGTGATGTAAAAGATCTTGTCCTCCCGCTTCACATCCGTATGGATGATGAGCTCTTTCATGTGGTTGAGGAGAATACCCCCCGCGCTCTGAACCATGCATTTGGGCTTGCCGGTCGTTCCGGAGGAAAACATGATGAATACGGGGTGGTCAGCGGGTAGTTGTTCAAACTGGAGAGCAGGCTCCTCTCCCTTGGTCAAAAAATCTTCAAAACGGACAGCATTGGGAATATTTTTTAGGTCGGACTTATCCCCTACATAGGAAGCGATGACCACTTTCTTCAATGAAGGAATGGCTCTGGCAACCTCTGCCGCATTCCCCAGGGTATTGAAGGGCTTTCCCTTGTAAAAATAGCCGTCCACCGAAAATAAGACCTTGGGTTCGATTTGACCCAACCGATCGAGCGCCGCCTGAGCCCCGATGTCTGTGGCGCAAGAAGACCAGACCGCACCGACACTGGTTGCCGCCAGCATGGCCATGGCCGTCTCCATTAAGTTTGGCATATAGCCTGCCACCCTGTCTCCCGGCCGAATCCCTATCTCGCGCAAAGATGCGGCCAGGCGTGCAACCGTTGAGTAAAGCTCCGCATAGGTCATCTTGGCGGACTTCTGCGTCTCTCCCTTGAAGATGAAAGCCAATCGATCATCTCGATACCGCAGAAGATTCTCCGCAAAATTGAGTTTCGCCCCCACAAACCACTTCGCCCCGGGAAACTTTTTCAAATCATCTACCACTTGATCGTATTTTTTTGAGGCTTTGATCTCTGTAAACTCCCACACGGCAGCCCAGAAATCCGGAATCGAATCCACGGACCACTGGAATAAGTCATCAAAAGTTTTAAACTGCTTTCCATATTTTTTATTCACAAATTGGACAAACCGGGTCATGTTGGCGCTTTTCACCTTATCTTCTGACGGCACCCACAATGGTTTTTTCATGATATCTGCCCCCCTTTATTAAAATGTGAGGACAATTAAATACCATTCCTTAATCCCTCCGTCAAGAAATATTTGCCTTTCCATAAACTTCGTTAAGGGCCGGGAGCAAAACGCATGGGATTAAGCGCAAGACTTTCATTTTCAAATCTAATATGTTATCTATTTTTCATTTCATCCACTTTTAGGAGATGCGATTGGGTTCTCTGAACGGCCTTAAAATGCTCGACCTTTCGAGGCTTCTGCCAGGTCCTTACTGCTCTCTTCTTCTGGCTGACCTCGGGATGGAAGTGCTCAAGGTCGAAGATCCCGAACAGGGAGATTATATGCGGATGATGGGGCCTGTCCGAAAGAATGACGGCGCCTACTTTCTCGCCCTGAACCGAAATAAGAAGAGCATGATCCTGAACCTCAAGGTCGAAGAGGGGAAGGAAATTTTTTATAAATTGATCGAAACCTATGACATTGTTTTAGAAGGTTTCAGGCCCGGAGTGATGGATCGTCTTGGAATCGGATATCAGGAACTGAAAAAGAGAAATTCCGGAGTGATTCTCTGCTCCCTTTCCGGATATGGACAGGACGGACCCTACAGAGACCGATCTGGCCACGACATTAATTACATCGGCCTCGGAGGCATCCTCGAATTGACCGGAACCAAGGAAACCGGTCCAGTGATCCCGGGCGTTCAGATTGCGGACATTGGCGCAGGGGCAATGATGGCCGCCTTCGCCATTTTAGCCGCCGTCATCCACCGTCAAAAAACAGGAGAGGGGCAGCATCTTGACGTAGCGATGCACGATGGCGTCCTCTCCTGGCTCTCCATCCATGCAGGAAAATATCTGATGGATCAAAAACTTCCTCAGCGTGGGGAAATGCACCTCTCAGGAAGGTATGCCTGTTATCAGGTCTATCCCACCAAGGACGGGAGATACATGTCTCTCGGAGCGCTGGAGCCGAAATTCTGGAAGAACTTCTGCGAGGCCGTGGGGAAAAAAGACCTCATCCTGAAGCAATTTATAGAAGGAGAGGAAAGGACTCTGATCATCGAAGAAATCAAAAACCTTTTCAGGACCAGAACCCAGAGGGAATGGGTTGTTTTTTTCAAGGAGGTCGATGCCTGCTGTGAACCCATCCTGACCCTTGACGAAGTTTTTCAGCACCCGCAGGTCCTCCACCGGGAGATGCTCATAGAATATGAGCACCCTGTTGAGGGACAGGTGCGGCAGGTCGGCAATCCCATCAAGTCCTCCCTCTTCTCTTTTGCGGTCCCAGCTCCATCTCCCCAATGGGGAGAACATACCATCGAAGTGCTAAAGGAGATAGGATACACAAAAAGCGATATTGAGCGGTTTAAAGAGGCAAAAGCCATATAAAGAACTGGAATACTGGAATGATGGAACAATGGAATGATGGGTTTGAAGACCAATAAATCCCTTTTCTTTTTTACCCAGTATTCCATTATTCCAATAGGTTTTGATGATGGGCAAAATCGAAATTGACAAAGAGCGATGTAAAGGGTGCGCACTTTGCACCATCTCCTGCCCGAAGGAGTTGATCCAGATCGGAGAAGAGATCAACCGTCAGGGCTACTTTTTCGTCGTCTGGGACGATAACGGCTCCTGCACGGGTTGTGCGATCTGCGGAGAGATCTGTCCGGATGTGGCCATTCAGGTCTGGAGGGACAAAAGATAGATTGGGAGATGGGGGGATGGGGAGATAGGGAGATAAAGTCTTTAGAGGAAATAACCGGTCAAAAAGAAACTGAAACTTAGAAGGAAAGGGTTAAAGCTTGATAGATCAAGAGGTGGAAAAGATACTGGTGAGGGGAAACGAGGCCGTTGCGATGGGAGCCATCGATGCAGGATGCCTCCTCTTTTTTGGATATCCGATCACTCCCCAGAATGAGATTCCGGAATATCTCTCCAAACACCTCCCTCCTTTGGGCGGAACGTTCATTCAGGCGGAAAGTGAAATCGCCTCGATCAATCTGCTATTGGGAGCTTCCGCAACGGGAGCCAGGGCCATGTCCTCCTCCTCCAGCCCTGGAATTTCACTTATGCAGGAAGGAATCTCCTATATGGCAGGAAGCGAGCTTCCTGTTGTAATCGTCAATATCTCCAGAAGCGGACCGGGCCTGGGAGGAATCTCTGCCTCCCAGGGCGATTATTTCCAGGCCACGCGGGGCGGAGGACACGGAGATTATCGAATGATCGTCCTCGCCCCTTCCACCATCCAGGAGATGTACGACCTGACCTGCCTGGCCTTTGATCTGTCCGACAAATATAGAAATCCCGCGATGATTCTGGGAGATGCCCTCATCGGCCAGATGAAGGAACCTCTTATCCGCCAAAAACCAGAAAAGATGGACCTCCCGCCCAAAGACTGGGCGCTGACCGGAGCCAGGGGAAGAAAACCGAATCGGATTAAATCGCTCTACCTCCAGGAGGGCGAACTGACAGAACATAACTGGAAGCTTTACCAGAAATATGAGAGGATGAAGAAAGAGGAGGTCCGCTTTGAAACGGTCAATGTTGAAGATGCCCGGTTTATCATTGTGGCCTTCGGGAGCATGGCAAGGGTTTCAAAAAGCGCTATGGAATTGGCAAGGGAGGAAGGGATGAAGGTGGGCCTCTTTCGACCCATCACCCTTTTCCCCTATCCTGAAAAAGGTCTTTACGATATTTCAAAACAAGTCAAACAATTTTTAACCGTTGAATTAAATACAGGGCAGATGGTGGAGGATGTGAAACTCTCGGTGGACCGGGATGCACAGGTTTATTTTTACGGGAAACCGCCGGGAGCCTTGCCTCCTCCGGAAGAGATACTGGAGGAAATTAGGAAATACTATAAATAATCAATGACGGAATCGTAAAAAGTCGTCATTCCCGTGAAAACGGGAATCCAGAAAATTCTAACTACATGAAAATACTGGATTCCTGCTTGCGCAGGAATGACAGAAAATAGCCTTTTTAGACTTTTTACGAGACCATCATCAATGCAAAGTGCAAAATTAACAATGTAAAATTAACAATTGTTGAATTGCTAATTGATCATTGCTAATTTTGCAATGAGGTTTTAGAGATGGAACTTGTTTTTAAACGTCCCGAATGTCTGATCGATGTCCCTTTTCACTTCTGCCCGGGGTGTCATCACGGAATCGCCCACCGTCTGGTCGCAGAGGCAATCGACCATTTTAAAATAAGGGAGAAGACGATCGGGGTCGCCTCCGTGGGCTGTTCTGTCTTTATGTATGACTACTTCAATATCGATGTCGTCGAGGCTCCTCATGGAAGGGCATCCGCTGTCGCCTCAGGTGTGAAGCGGGCAAGGAAGGATTTGATCGTCTTTACAATTCAGGGGGATGGAGATCTGGGAGCGATTGGGATCGCCGAAGGAATCCATACAGCCAACCGGGGTGAAAACATCACGCTCATCTTTGCCAACAACGGAATCTACGGGATGACCGGAGGCCAGATGGCACCCACCACCCTCCTCGGCCAGAAAACGACGACCAGCCCTTACGGAAGGGATTTCACCTATGATGGTTACCCCATCCGGATGGCTGAGATGATGGCCACCCTCGAGGGCAGCGCCCTTGTGGCCAGAGTGGCTGTGAACAACGCGGCTAACCTGATGAAAGCAAAGAAAGCGGTTCGAAAGGCATTCCAGATGCAGACTGAAGAGATGGGCTTTTCGTTTGTCGAGATCTTAATGTCCTGCCCTACCAATTGGGGGTTGTCCTCCCTTGAGGCCAACCGCCGTGTCGAGGAGGAGATGATCCCCTATTTTCCGCTAGGGATACTAAAAGAACGGAAGATGGCAGATTACTTATAAAAGAATCAATGCAAAATGGGCAATGATCAATTAGCAATGAGAGTAAAGGTTGAGGCTGAGGTTAAGGTTGAGAAAACCTCACCCTTGACCTTAACCTAATCTTGAATTTTACATTTCGACATTAAGGTTTGATATATGAATAGTGATCGTTTCTATTACGATGTGATTGTTGCGGGCTTCGGAGGCCAGGGCGTGCTGGCCATTGGAAACCTTCTGGCTTATGCCGCCATGAAGGAGGGCAGGCAGGTCACCTTCCTTCCCACCTATGGGGTGGAGATGAGGGGCGGGACGGCTAACTGTACCGTCGTGATCTCATCCAAGGAAATCGGTTCCCCTATTGTGCAACGGCCCCATGCGGCCATTTCCATGAATCTACCCTCCCTTCTAAAATATGGCCCCAGGGTTCTACCGAAGGGACTGCTGATGGTGAACTCTTCCTTGATCGATCTTAAGGAAGTCTCTCGTAATGATGTCGAACTGCTTGCCATTCCGGTCAATGACATTGCCATCCAGAACGGAAATCCTAAACTGGCCAACATGATTGCATTAGGAGCTTTTGCTGAAAAGACGAAATGGATCGGGATGCCTTCCCTGTTCGAATCGCTTGAAAAAGTGTTTGATGAACGTCATCATGGCCTCATTCCCTCCAATATCAAAGCAATCGAAATTGGAGCCAAGTTTGTTCAATCTCTTTAAAGGGCCCTGCACCACGTAGGATGCAGGGCAAAGCCCTGAACCTTACATGGTTCAGGGTTCAGGGGGAATTATGGAAGAAGAGAAGAGAGAATTTGAAGAGGTTCGAGTCGGAGAGAGAATTAAAGAATTGAGAGAGAAAAAGGGACTCTCACTTAAAGACATCGCTGACTTAACCGGGTTTTCAACCGCCCTGCTCTCTCAGATGGAGAACCATCTCGTCTCTCCATCCCTTGGAACGATTATCAAGCTGGCAGGGGCATTGGGGGTCAGAGTGGGTGACTTCTGGGGTGAGACCAAAGGGGAGCCATTCACCATTGTGAGAAAGAATGAACGGAAAACGGTTTCCCGATTTGCCTCCAAAGATGGAGTGAAGTATGGTTATTCGTATGAATCTCTCGGATTCGACAAGAAAGAACGCCATATGGAACCATTTATCGTGACGCTCGAACCTGCCACGGTCAAAACGGCAAAGACCTCTGTCCACGAGGGGGAGGAGTTCATCTTTGTCCTCGAAGGCGAGATGGAGGTGATCCTTGGAAATCATACCGATGTCCTCTACCCTGGCGACTCCATCTATTATGACTCAACCATTCCCCATAAGGTCCAGTGTCACCAGGATAAGATCGCGAGAATTCTGGCGGTGCTCTATGCACCGATCACCTAAATGATCATTGCAAAATCATTTTAATTGTCATTCCCGCGCAGGCGGGAATCCAGACCTGTCCCTGCGAAAGCAGGGAACCATATAATCCTGGATTCCTGCTTCCGCAGGAATGACAAACCTGTTAGGCGCTATATTCGGTTCAGTTTTTCATAAGACTACGTTGATACGAAAATTTAAAAAATGGTAATGAAACTTACAACTTTTCTTCTTCTAATTCTTTTCTTCCTTACCATATCTCCCGACCCTGGATTCAGCCAGGATTCTCTTAAGGTGGGCGCATTGGTCCCTTTCACGGGCCGATGGGGGGATTCCGGCAGGGAATGCGCGAGAGGTCTGCTCGATGCAGGGAAATGGATCAACCAGCGCGGAGGAATCTACGGCAAAAAACTGGAGATCATCCTCATCGATGATTCCTCTCAGCCGGCTGAATTCGTAGCCGCCTTTCGAAAATTAAACGAGGCGGACCGCATTCTCCTCCTTTATCTCTATTCGACCGAGACAGGGCTTGCCCTCCTGCCCCATATCAATCTCCAGCGAATTCCCACGCTGACCAGCTCTTTTCCTGTCCATCTCGCCGATACCTCCAAAACTCCCTATCTGTTCTCGATCACTCCCACCCCCCTTGATCTGGCAAAGATTGCCATGAAGTTTATCTCGGAAAGATCCGATATAAAAATGAGAAAACCGAAAGTGGTCTTCATCAGTTTTCCTGACCCTTCGGGAAAATACTTTCTCGATGAGGCGAAGTCTCATGCAAAAACGCTTGGATTGGAGATCGGACCGGACATCTTCATCTCTGACATCTCTTTTCTAAAGCCTCCTTCTCCTGTTCTTGCGCCATTGAAGTCATACCATCCGGACTTTGCCTACCTGAACCTGACATCAAAGGAAGCCGCTGCGTTCCTTCAGGAGGTCAGGGGAATGGATCTCAAAACAAGATGGATCTGCAACATGAGAGCCTTCGATGAAACTCTTTCGGCTTTCGACGGAGTTCTCGGTGTTCAACCCATCTCCCCTTTCGGGGAAGATGTCCCTGGAATGGCAGAGATCAAAGAAGCCCATCAGAAATGGCATCCCTACGATTCTCATACCCTCTCCTATGTTGAAGGATGGGTCACGGTCAAAGTGATGGCGGAAGCCCTTGGGAGGTCTCTCCCGGAACAGGGGTTCTCCCGTGAAAGGGTAAGGATGGCTTTTGAAGGTTTTAAGAATTATGTTGTCGGAGGCCTTCTTCCTCCCCTCAATATTACGGCAAAAGACCATCGTCCCAGCGTCGAATCCCGGATCTTCATCGTCAAAGACGGAAAACTTTTAAGACACACCGGCTTCATCTCCGTCGGAAGATAAGACGGAAGGGTCAAAAATCTGGGCGAGGTGACAAAAGTCTAATAGTCATTAGTCAGATAGTCGGTTAGTCAAATGACTATTAGACTACAAGACCATGAGACTAAATGACCCGTCTCTTTTTTCATCTTGACAAAAAAAGGTTAATGATTTAGTGTTTCTAACCATCCTCGGGAGGAGTGGTTTGAGAGTGGGCTCTTCCTGATGAACTTAGACATCCTATCATTCATTTCACTTCTTGCCTTCGGGAATGCTAAATGGAGATCAAGGGAAACGCCCTGCCTTCTTTACTGATCGCAAATGCAAATAAATTCGGAAACAGCAAGGTTGCCCTCCGTGAAAAGGAATTTGGCATCTGGCAGAAGGTGACCTGGCAAGAGTATCTCCAGCATGTCAAATACTTCTCTCTGGGACTGATCCATCTCGGATTCGAACGGGGAGACAAACTGGCGATCATTGGAGATAACCGGCCGGAGTGGGTCTACGCCGAATTGGCCGTCCAGTGTGCCGGAGGAATCCCCCTCGGAATCTATCAGGACTCCATCCTCACGGAGGTGGCCTATGTCATCAACCACTCCGATGCCAAATTTGTCGTGGCAGAGGATCAGGAACAGACGGACAAGATCCTCCATATGAAGGATCAGCTTCCCAATCTCAGGAAGATCATCTACACCGACCCCAAGGGGATGAGAAGCTATGATGATCCCCTTCTCATCTACTTCCCTGAAGTGGAAGAGCTGGGAAAGGAAATAGAGAAAAAGCATCCTGACCTCTTTGAGAGAAATGTGAATCAGGTGACTGAAAACGATGTCGCCCTGATCGCCTATACCTCAGGCACCACAGGCTTTCCCAAAGGCTCCCTTCTTACCCACCGTGGCGTCCTCAAGATGGCCGAGAATCTGAACAAGGTCGACCCCAAATATGAGACGGACGAGTTTGTCTCTTTTCTCCCCCTCCCTTGGGTGGGAGAACAATACATGAGCGTCTTCGGAGCCCTCCTGACAGGATATACCATCAGTTTTCCCGAAGAGCCGGAGACGGGCACAGCCGATCTCTACGAAATCGCACCTCATGTCATGTTTGCTCCTCCAAGGATCTGGGAGGGGATCTCCAGATCCGTTATGGTCAAACACCTCGACGCCTCTTTCTTTAAACGCTTCATCTACAATGCCTGCCTTCCCATCGGTTATCGATGGGCCGATTTTAAATTTGAGAGAAAGAAACCTCCCTGGCACTGGAAACTTCTCTACTTTATGGCCTATCTCTGTCTTTTCCGCGCCCTTAGAGACCGCCTCGGTTTTCCTCATATCCGGAGCGCGATGACCGGCGGGGCCGCACTCGGCCCGGATGTCTTTCGATTTTTCCACGCCCTGGGGGTCAATCTGAAACAGATTTATGGGATTACGGAACTCTCCGGAGTGGCCACCATGCATCCTTCAGGAGAGATCAGTGTGGATACAGTTGGAAGGCCAATCCCTGAAACCGATATTCGAATCTCTCCGGATGGAGAGATTCAGGTCAAGACCCCGGGGGTGTTTTTAGGGTATCATAAAAATCCCGAAGCGACCGCAAAGGCCGTCCACGAGGGATGGCTCTATACAGGGGATGCGGGTTATTTTACAGAGGACCAGCATCTGGTGGTCATCGACCGGGTCTCCGATCTCATGACCATGAACGATGGGACGAAATTTTCTCCCATGTTCATTGAAAATAAACTGAAGTTCTGCCCGTATATTGTTGAGGCAGTGGTCGTCGGCCATGAAAGGCCTTACATCGGAGCCATCATCTGCATCGATTTCAAACATGTCGGCAAATGGGCGGAAGCCCACCGCATCGGCTATACCACTTACACGGATCTGGCTTCCAAATCTGAAATCTACGATCTCATTGAAAAGGAGGTTTACCGGGTCAACCGGAGCCTTCCAAAGGCGGCCAGAATTAAGAAGTTTGTCCTCCTCTATAAGGAGCTGGATGCGGATGATGAAGAACTCACACGGACAAGAAAAGTCCGAAGAGGTTTCATCTCTGAAAAATATAAGAGGGAGATTGAAGCCCTCTATGGAGAGGCAGAAAATATCCCGATTGAGTCAATCATCCGCTACCAGGACGGCCGGACCGCCACGATTCGCACCCGGTTGATCGTCCGGACGATGAAATCAGTGGAAGAATATGAAGCGATGATGAAAAAACGGTGGTGGAAATTCTGGGACTAGACCATGGGTGAACGATTTTACCATACGCTCGGGTGGATCCTGCTGGCCTCGTTCGTGGGAGTCCTGGCCTACCTCTGCACCCTCAACCCGACGAAGTTTCTTGAGTTGAGCCTCTATGGACTGGTCCTCGGGTCCATCTATGCCCTCGTCGCCCTGGGGTTCGCCCTCATCTATAAATCGACCAGTATCCTCAACTTAGCCCAGGGGGAGTTTCTGATGGTTGGAGCCTATATCTGTCTCTCCTTGATCCTCCAGTTTCAAATCCATTTCATCTGGGCCTTTTTCATCACCCTCCTCTTCTCCGTCTTCCTCGGCCTGGCCGTGGAACGTCTGGTCCTGCGGCCTTTGATCGGAGAGCCCATCATCTCTGTCATCATGGTGACCATTGCCCTCTCCAGCATCCTCAAGGGGATGGTGATCATGTTCTGGGGTAATGATATCCGCCCTTTCCCAAAGGATATCCCCTTTCTTGCGGGAAAACCCTTTCCTGTTTTCGGTGTCCCGATGGCTCCCATCTATATCTGGAGTTTCGGTCTGGCCATCTTCTTTCTTCTCCTCTTTGCCGTCTTCTTCAAACTCTCCCGGACGGGAATTGCCATGCGCGCCACAGCGAGCAACCAGCAGGTCTCCCAATCCATGGGAATCAGTGTAAAAAAAGTCTTCGCTATCTCCTGGTGTGTGGCGGCCGTGGTCTCATCGGTAGGAGGGATCATCTTAGGATATATCAGTGGCGTGGGGATCACCCTGAGCTTTTTCGGTTTGAAAGTCTTTCCGGCAGTGATCCTGGGAGGGCTGGATAGTATCCTGGGAGCGATCATCGGAGGGGTGACCATCGGCCTCCTCGAAAATTACTCCGGAGGATATCTTGACCACATCATCCCTGCCGTGAAAGAAGTTTTCCCCTTTGTGGTTCTGGTGATCATCCTGTTCATCAAGCCCTATGGCCTATTTGGAAAGGAAGAGATAGAAAGGGTTTAGGTTTTTCCAATGCGGATTTCGGATTTCGGAATGCGGAATATTCAAAGGAAAGAAGATTAGGAGTTCCCGATGCCATCCGGACTTTTTCATGAAAATTATTCCAATGACGAGAGGATATTCCAGACCCTCTGGGTTAAAGGCTGGCTCTGGGTTTTCATCCTCTTCCTCTTCTTCGGATTTCCATTCATCGTTTCGGATCTCAATAAAATTCTCCGCTTCAATGTCCTTCATACGGCCATCCTGACCGGCATCTTCGTGATCGGCGCCCATGGGATCAACATCCTGACCGGATATACGGGCCAGATCTCCCTCGGCCATGGAGCCTTTATGGCGGTAGGGGCCTACACCTCCGCCATCCTGATGACCAAAGCGGGATTTCCTTTCATCCTCTCCCTTCCCTGCGCAGGCCTCCTCACGGCGGCGGTCGGGATGGTCTTCGGAGTTCCCTCTCTCCGTCTGAGGGGACTCTATCTCTGCATTGCCACCCTCGCTGCCCAGTTCATCATCGAGTTCACCATCCGGAGATGGACGGGATTGACCGGAGGGACACAGGGAATGTTCGTGCCCTATGCGGCCATCGGAGGATTCATCTTTGATAATGACAAGAAATTCTACTACCTCGTCATGGTCCTGGCCATTGCCACCACCGCCTTTACCAAGAATCTCTTCCGGACAAAACCAGGAAGGGCATTTATCGCAGTCCGGGACAGGTATTTCGCCGCCGAGCTGATCGGGGTGAATCTCTTTAAATACCGCATCCTCTCCTTTGGCATCAGCTCCTTTCTCGCCGGCATCGCGGGCGCGCTCTGGGCCCACTATATTTCACTGATCATCTATGAGCAGTTTACCATCCATCTCTCCATCAAGTATCTGGCCATCGTGATCATCGGAGGCCTGGGAAGCGTGCTGGGAGGGATCTTCGGATCCATCTTCTATGTGGGCCTCGAACAGCTTCTCGAGGTGATGAGCAAGGAATTGAGCGCCTCCTTTCCGCTCCTCATCACCTATTTCGTCTCCATTAAGGAGATCATGTTCGGTCTCATCATCATCCTCTTCCTGATCTTTGAACCGGATGGACTGGCGGCACGGTGGCGGACGGTGAAGGCCTACTGGAAACTCTGGCCGTTCTCTTATTGATAAACGTTTCCGTGACCGTTGAAGATGATAATATGGACACGAATCACGGACACGATCACGATCCATGAAGGAGGTGATGCATTCGCTTTGAAACTGAATTCCCAACCAAATATAAAGGAGGATAGATTTATGAAAAAATGGATCATGACTTTTTCGGTTTTATGTTTTGTAATGCTGATGGGCATGGGCACAGCCCAGGCCCAGAAAGTGGTCAAATGGGGCGCCCTGATCGATCTGAGCGGTCCGACCTCCGACTGGGGAAAACAGCAGGCCGCAGGCCAGATCGACGCCGCCCGCTGGATTAATGATACGGGGGGAATCAACGGGAAGGAATTTAAACTGATCGTGATGGATGACGCTTACGGAATTGACAAGGCAATGGGATATTATAAGACCCTGAAAGATGTGGAACAGGTCCCCGGCCTCTACATCCAGTCAACCGGAACAGCCCTCTCCCTGAAGGAGTTGGTCACCCGTGATAAGATGCCTATGTTCGGAGCCTCCTTCACTTCCAAATTGATGGATCCTTCCAAGACCCCTTATAACTTCATTGTCACGACCACCTATGAAGATATGTCGAGGATCGCCCTGAAGTGGATCAAGGACAACTGGAAGGATAAAAGCCGGAAGCCCAAAGTCGTCCACATCTATCCTGACAATCCTTATGGCCGAGCCCATCTCAAACCGGCCAAGATGTATGCCGAAGAGATCGGGATCGAAACCGGGCCGGATCAGATCGTCCACTGGCCCACAGCCGATGCCAAATCTCAGATGATCACCATGAAGGAGTACAATCCGGACTTCGCCTTCATCACCTCTACGGCCATGAATGCGGCCGTCATCCTCAAGGATGCGAAAGAGGTCGGAGTCAAAACCCAGTTTGTTGTTAACATCCGGTCCCTCGACGAAAACTTACCCCTCCTTGCGGGAAAAGCGGCGGATGGAGTTTACGGTGTGACCACCGTGGTCCCTTACGGAGCCAAGGAAGTCGCCTTCATGAAGACGATGATGGATTATCATGAAAAATTCCGCAAGGCGGAGAAACCGACTCTGGTCTATTGTGAAGGATGGGCCAATATTTTAGTCATCTCCGAGGTGCTCAAGGGTGCCGACAAGAAAGGAGACCTCTCCTCGACTGCGGTCAAGGCAGAGTTTGAAAATCTAAAGGATTTCGATCTGAAAGGGATTGTCCCACCGATCACGATTACAGCGAAAGACCACGCTCCCGCCACAAAGGCGAAGATGTATCAGATTAAGGATGGCAAACTGGTCCCGGTTTCCGACTGGATCGATATCGGTAGAGACCCTAAGTATTTCGGGATATAATGTTTTTTTCGAGAGCCCCGACGGAGTTAGAAACCCGGAGGGGCTCTTCTTTTATGCAAGGCTGGCATCCAAACCCCTGATCCGAGGAGAGACGAATGAATTCCTTCCATGTTCCGGAGCGCTTTAATGCCGCAGACTATTTTGTCGATGAAAACATCCGCAAGGGAAGAGGCCAAAAGATTGCCATCTATTCCGCCGAAAAAAACTATACCTACGACGAGGTCTATCAGAACGTCAATCGCTGTGGCAATCTCCTTAAAACCCTTGGAGTCGAAATGGAAAACCGGGTTCTCCTTCTTCTTCAGGACTCCCCTGAGTTCATCATCAGTTTCTTCGGCGCCATCAAGATAGGAGCCATTCCCATCCCCAACAACACCATGTTAAAGGCCCCGGACTTCGAATATGTCCTGAATGACAGCCGAGCAAAGGTTCTGATCATCGATCAGAACTTCCTTCCGGAAATAGAAAAGATAAAGGGGAATCTAAAATATCTGAAGACCCTTCTGGTCGTGGGGAAGGAGGGAGGAAATGATCCCCTCTTTTCGGTCCTGCTCAAAGAAAGCTCTCCGGAACTGGAGCCTGCTGAGACGAAGAAGGACGATGCCGCCTTCTGGCTTTACAGCGCAAGAAAACCGGATGAGCTGATGGGAGCCATCCATCTCCAGAAGAATATGGCCTACTGCACCGAATATTATGCCAGAACCATCCTGGGCATGGATGAGAAGGATATTGTCCTCTCCTCTTACTTCTTCTTCGCCTACGGTCTTGGAAACGGCGTCTACTTTCCCTTCGGCGTGGGCGGAGCCACCGTCCTCTTTCCGGAGCGGCCGCTTCCGGAAAAGATTTACGAACTGATCGAAAAATTTCGCCCCACCCTATTCATGAGCGTCCCCACCCTCTTCCGGTCCTTGTTAGACTATAAAGAGAGCCAGGAGAGAGAGGGAAAATCCGTCGGCAGGATGGATAGTCTCAGGGCCTGTGTCGCCTCGGCGGAGGTCCTCTCCCTTGAACTCTACCAACGCTGGAAGCAGACCTATGGCGTGGAGATACTGGATGGAACAGGCTCCACGGAGGCATGCCATATTTTCCTCTCCAACCGGATCGGAAATGTCCTGCCTGGAAGCGCCGGCCAGCTCGTCCCTGGCTATGAGGGGAAATTGGTGGATGAAGATGGAAATGAGGTGGGGACAGGAAAGATCGGAAACCTCCTGCTCAAAGGTGAAACCATTGCCTCGGCTTACTGGAACAAGCATGACGAAACGAAGCGAAACATGCTGGGCGAATGGTTCGTCACAGGAGACCGTTACATCCGGGACGAAGAGGGTTTCTTCCACTACCAGGGACGAAGTGACGATATGATGCGGGTGGGAGGAAAATGGGTTTCGCCCATGGAGATCGAGAAAACCCTCCTTGCACACCCCGCAGTCTCAGAGGCCGCGGTCGTCGATTATAAGGATGAGGATGATCTGGTCAAGCCCTATGCCCTTATCGTTCTGAAAAAAGGAGAGAAGGCAACCGGAGACCTGGAAGAAGACTTAAAATCCTTTGTCAAAGAGAGGATCGCTCCTTACAAATATCCGAGATGGATCGAATTTGCCGATGACCTTCCAAAGACGGCTTCAGGGACGATCCAGAGATACCTCCTCAAACAGAGACTCTTGAAGAGGCAATGAACCCGAAACCCCTATGGATCACCGTTGGAGACCAGTTTGATCGGACGGCTGAAACATTTCCAGACCGGGATGGACTCGTCCATGTGGATCGAAATGTCCGCTATACCTATCGGGAAATCCAGACCATCGCCAACCGGTTTGCCAAAGGGCTCTTAAGCTTAGGAGTGGGAAGAGGGGAACACCTTGCCCTCTGGGCCACCAGCATTCCCGAATGGATCATCGTCCAGCTCGCCTCGGCAAAAATCGGAGCAACCCTCGTCCCGTTCAATCCGCAATATCAGGTTGAAGAACTTCGCTATGGACTCCAGTATTCGGATGTCAGAACCCTCGTCCTTCTCGAAAAGGATGAATACTCCCATTATCTCAAGATGCTTTTGGATCTCTGCCCTTCCCTTCTCCGTTCCGGACCGAAACAGTCTCCTCTAAAAGCTTTCCCTCATCTTAAAGAGGTGGTCCTCATCTCTTCCTCTTCTCCTCCTCCTGGCGTTCTTCTTTTTCAGGAAATCCTTGAAAACGGAGAGAGCCTCCCGGATCAGGCGCTCATTGATAGACAGCAGGCTTGCGAGCCGGAGGACACCCTCAATCTCGCCTTCACCTCCGGAACAACAGGAACTCCAAAGGGGATCATGATCACCCATTACGGATTTCTTAATAACGGATATTTCGGAACCCTGAGCCAGGGATTCACACAAATGGACCGCCTCTGCACAGCCATTCCTTTCAATTACAACTTCACTATTACCGGACTTCTTGGATCTTTCTGCCACGGGGCGGCAATCATCTGTCCCTCCGACACCTTTGATCCTGAAAAGACCCTGATGGCGATTGAAAAAGAGCGCTGTACGGCAATCTATGCGGTTCCCAGCATGCTGGTGGCAATGATGGAGCACCCTCAATTTTCCCGATTCGACCTATCCTCCCTCCGGACAGGAATGGTGGGAGGAGCAACGATTCCAATCGATTTGATGAAAAGGATCCTGGAAAAATTGGGGGCAAAGGAGATCACCATCAGTTACGGTCAATCTGAAGGCTCGGGAAGCATCACGCAGACTTTGAGAAATGATCCTCTCGAAATACGGGCAATGACCGTAGGAAAGACCATTCCGTTTGTCGAGGCCAGGATCGTCCATCCGGAGACAGGCGAAACTCTTCCGGCCGGCGAAAAAGGTGAGCTCTGCTATAAAGGTTTTCTGATGAAGGGATATTACAAAATGCCGGCCGCCACCCTCAGGGCCATCGACGGAGAGGGCTGGCTCCATTCAGGTGATCTTGCCACCCTCGATCCCCAGGGCTATGTCCGAATCGAGGGAAGGCTCAAAGAGATGATTCTAAAAGACGGAGAATCGATCTCACCGATTGACATCGAGGAGGTCCTCTCCTCCCATCCGAAGATTCAGGAATCTCAGGTCTTCGGTGTTCCAGACCCGGTTCATCACGAAGAGATCGCTGCCTGGATCCGCCCTCAAAAGGGAGAACAGGTGACGCAGGAGGAGGTCCTCCGGTTTTTGGAAGGGAAGCTGGCTGAAAAATATTTTCCGAGGTATATGAAATTTGTTTCTTCTTTTCCCATGACTTCAACCGGAAAGGTCCAGCGCTTCCGTTTAAGGGAGGAAGGGATCAAAGATTGGAGATTGGAAAAAGGGCGACTCCTTGACAAAAAAATAGAGTTTTGTTAGTTCAGTTGAGCAAAGGAGAGAAATCGAATGGTTGAATCAATGGCAAAAACCGGCATCCAACCCGGAGCTGAGATCCATCTGAGCGTGGAGGACATCCATCTCTCCTTTGGCGGACTGAAAGCCCTCAACGGTGTCTCCACTGAAATCAGAAAAGGGGAGATCTTTGCTATCATCGGTCCCAACGGAGCGGGCAAAACCTCTCTTCTCAACTGCATCAACCGGTTTTATAAACCGCAGAAAGGGAAGATCTTCTTTGAGGGAAACGAGATCACGCATCTTTCCCCTCACCGGATTGCCTCAATCGGAATTGCCCGGACCTTCCAGGCGATTGAGCTCTTCAAAGGGATGACTGTTCTCGATAACATTAAGCTCGGACGTCATGTCCATCTGAAGACGGGCATCGTCGCCGGAGGCCTCTACTTCGGAAAAGGTCACAGGGAAGAGATGGCTTTGAGAAAGGAAATTGAAGAGAAGATCATCGACCTTCTGGAGATCGAGGCCATCCGCAAGAAGGTCGTGGCCACCCTTCCCTACGGTTTACAGAAAAGGGTCGAGCTGGCGCGTGCCCTCGCCATGAAGCCGAAGATCCTCCTTCTCGACGAACCGATGACAGGAATGAACCTCGAAGAGACGGAGGATATGGCCCGGTTCATTCTCGATGTGAACGAGGAGTGGGAAACGACCATCGTTCTCATCGAACATGATATGGGGGTCGTCATGGACATATCAGATCGGGTCTGTGTTCTCGATTTCGGCTCAAAGATCGCTCAGGGCCTCCCCTTGGAAATCCGGCAGAACCCACAGGTCATCAAAGCCTATCTGGGCGAAGAGGATATGACCTATTCAAGATTAGGAGCATAACGTTTTACTCCCTTCTCTCCCGCCTGGAGAGTGTGTCATAAGTCCGTTCATGGTTCGACAGGGTCCGTCCTCTCCGAGCCGAAGGCTGAGCGAATCGTTCTTCCCTTCGAGAGCCTCAGGGCGAACGGCTAATTGTGATTAAAACGGAGGAAACCAACTCCCCATGCCACCCATTTTAAGTGTGAACAATATTCAAGTTGTCTACGACGATGTCATCCTCGTCTTAAAAGGGATGTCCCTCAAGGTCGAAGAGGGCCAGATTGTCACCGTCCTTGGAAATAACGGGGCGGGGAAGACCACCACCCTCAAGGCCATCTCAGGTCTCCTCAAGACAGAGAACGGGGAGGTGACCGATGGATCAATCGAATTTATGGGGGAACGAATCGACAAGAAGTATGCGGAAGATATTGTCCGGATGGGAATCTTTCAGGTGATGGAAGGCCGTAAGGTCTTTGAAGACCTTACGGTCGAAGAGAATCTCATTGCAGGAGGTCATACCCGGAAATCAAAGAAGGAGATTAAGGAGAGCATGGATCTGGTCTATCACTATTTCCCTCGTCTGGTGGAGCGGAAAAATGTGCTGGCAGGCTATGTGAGCGGCGGCGAGCAACAGATGCTCGTCATCGGTCGGGGTTTGATGGCGAAACCCAAACTCCTCCTCCTCGACGAGCCCTCCATGGGATTGAGCCCGCTTCTTGTGGCGGAGATCTTTGAGATTATCAAGCGAATCAATCGCCAGGAAAAGGTCTCCATCCTGCTCGTCGAACAGAATGCCCGGCTGGCCCTCTCCATCGCCAACCAGGGATATGTGATGGAGAATGGCCGGATCGTTTTAGACGATACGGTCGATAAGCTGAAAGAGAACGCCGATGTGAAGGAATTCTATCTCGGTCTCACCGAGGTGGGCAAGAAGAAGAGCTACCGGGATGTCAAACATTATAAGAGGAGAAAGAGGTGGCTTACCTGACCTCCGCCGGTCCGAAAAGAAGAGCCTGTTTTTGACAGACCTCCACGCATCTCGGATCTCCCCCGCAGATATCACAGACCATCACTCCTCCATTCTCCTCAAAGACAGAGGAGAAAGGGCACTCTGGAGCGCATAGACCGCAGCCATCGCAGGACTCTCTCAGGATCTTAACAACCCCTGTGGCCTCATCCCGTTCAAAGGCTCCATTCGGACAGACCTCGGAGGGAGGGCAGGCCTGGCACTGGAGGCAGACCCGCGGCATAAACCGGTTCTCTGATGAAGGATCGATCTGAATCCTCGAAAGGGTGAGGTCCATCTTTTCTCCGTGATAAAGGGAGCAGACGGCCTCGCAGAGCCTGCATCCGGTACATCTTCCCTGATGGATCGTCATTCTTCTCTTTTGCATCAACCATTTCCCTTCATTCGGACCTTAA
Organism: Thermodesulfobacteriota bacterium; assembly: GCA_030017685.1. GTDB lineage: Bacteria > Desulfobacterota > BSN033 > BSN033 > UBA1163 > RBG-16-49-23. The sequence continues at coordinate 20,831 of JASEHH010000040.1, forward strand.
ACCCGAATTTCGAATATCGGGCGAAGCTTCCCGAAGGGATCAATCCGAAACCAAAAAGTTAAACCCTAAACTCGAAACCCTAAACTCTAAACAAACTCAAATGTTCAAACCACAAAACTCAAAACCGTATAATCTTTTGAGTTTTGGATTTGTTTAGGATTTAGAGTTTAGGATTCTTACATATTAAGATCTGAGAATTTATCTCTAACATTTGAAAACAAAAAGTGTCATGCTTCTGAACTTGTTTCAGTATCTCGTTTTGCCCGGCTTTTAGGTTAGATCCTGAAACGAGTTCAGGATGACAAGTCAGAAAAATTTCAAATATTTTTGGTTAGTGTTTAGAGTTTAAACCATTTCGGATTTCGTGCTTCGAATTTATATTGATCGTTATTTCTCCAACCCCAGTTTCTTTACGGATTCGGACTTCGGAATACCATTCCGATCCCATCCGTGAAGTTCATAATAGCGGTCAAGTAGCTTTTCAAAGGGCTCGTTCTCGATCTTTGTTCCGGCCTTGGGACCATGCGTCCAGGGTTTGAAGAATTTTTCGGGGACCGTATCATCTTTCCTCGTGATCCCCTCCCGGGTGAGGAAGAGCCTTTCTGTTGTATAGATCCTCTCTCCGATTTCAAGCATCTCCTCGATGGAAAGTTTCATTCCGGTGACGGCCTCGATCAATTCGATAAACTCCTCAAATCCTAAAAGCCCCACGCTCAACCATTTCGTCATAAATTTACAGACGCCCAGCGCATCGGCGATGGAACAGATGCACTCCGTCCAGTAACAGGCCCATTCTTTCCCTTCGTAAGTCGCCGGATCCTGCCGAACGGGTCTTCCGGTCAATCTCCTCGTTGCCTCTTCAGGCAGGGAAAACTCCTCCAGGGTATAACGGCTTCTTAGATGGCAGGCTCCCCGGCTGGCGGTGGCAAGCCCCAGGGTCTGGGCGCGATGACCCCTCACATCATCACATTCGATGCTGAGTCCCTTCACATGATTCATATAGCGCGCACTTTCTTTGCCAATAGCCTTTGCCGCCTCAATCCAACCCTGAGCCAGTAACTTTCCGACCCCTCTATTTTCTACCACCTGCCGGATGAGGCCGATGATCGCCTCAGAGTTCCCCCATTCAAGAGAAAGACCTTCTGTCTCTTTTTTAGTGGTGAAGCCTTTCTCATAAAGTTCCATCAGCCAGGCAGTGTAGGAAGTCATGGAGCCCACATCGAGGCCATATTTGGCGCAGAGGTTCCACGCCTCAAGGATCGTCTCCCAGTTCGAGCATCCGCATTGAGAACCCCATCCTCCACAGCCATAATATTCAGGGCCTTCGCACTCCATCCCTTGATAGATTCCCCTCGGAACTCTGAACATATGTTTGCAGGCGGTCGGGCATCCGAAGCAGGTCGCCTTCCCGGTCTCGTACCTTTCGATGAAGACTTCGGCATCGAGCTCCTCGCCTCCATACTCCATCATATTATATCGGTGATTCAAACCTCCTTCATATCCCTGGGTCCTCGTATTATTCAGTCTGATCATCGTGCCATAGATGGAAGAAGCAAGGAATCCCTTGGTCCGCGTCACCTGCTGGTAATGCTTTTGCACCACCTCAAGGAGTTTTCGCGGATCGTGAACCGCGATGGCTGATTTTCCCCTTGCGGCAATCGCCCAGAGGTTTTTCGATCCCATCACCGCTCCCATCCCTGTTCGGCCCGCCGCATGAGAAAGACCATGAATGATACAGGCAAATCGGACGAGGTTTCGTCCGGCAGGCCCGATGCAGGCTACCTGAATTTTGGGGTCCTTGAGATCTTCGCGGATTTTTGTCTGAATCTGAAGGGTATCCAGCGTGGAAAAGGAGGATGCATCATAGAATTCAATTTTTCCGTCATGAATCCAGAGGTAGAGGGGCTTTTTCGCTTTTCCCTGAATGACGAGATGATCGAATCCGGCATAACGGAGTTCCGCACCGAAAAATCCTCCCATTGCGGAATCGCCAAGGAGCCCTGTCTCCGGAGACTTCGCTGAGAAGCTGATCCTGGAGTTGGCAATCCCCGCCACCCCTGTGAGCATTCCTGCTCCCACAACGAGGACATTCTCCGGTCCCATAGGATCCGTCTCTTCTCCGACCATCTGATAAAGAAGATGGGTGTTGATTCCCCTGCCTCCTAAAAAGAGTTTTCTCTGTTCAGATGGAATCTCTTCGATTCTAAAGGTCTCATCGGTAAGAGAGATATAAGCCATTTTACTCATTGGGCAGGATCCTCCTCGATTTCACCTGGTAATCCTTCCAGGAGACCGGCGCGATGATCATTCCGGATTCGGAGTCAAGCCATTTGATCTTCCACTCCTGATGGCATGCCGGGCACCAGGCAAAAGTTTGAAGCGGGGGGACGCCAAATCGTCCACTGCAGGCCTTGCAACGAATTTGAATCTCTCTGTTTTCCATGACAGCTCCACACCCGGTTATTCTGTTGTTATCCCGTTGATAACATAAATGGGTAGTTTGTCAAGAAAACAAGATTGATGGAATCGTAAAAAGTCGTCATTCCCGTGAAAACGGGAATCCAGAGAATTTTAACTACATGAAAATACTGGATTCCTGCTTGCGCAGGAATGACAGAAAATAGCCTTTTCAGACTTTTTACGAGACCATCAAGATTGATATTCTCAAAAGGACATAATGACCTCTTCTAATGGGATAGATGATAAAAAATGATTAACCTAAGGTTAAAAAATTCAAAACAGATTTCTGAAAAAATTTATCCACTGATCATGTAAACGGCGAGTGGGTCAAAGGAGAATGGTAATAACTCCTGGGATTTAAAAAGGAATCTAATTTTAAAATGATTTTTTTCACATTTTACGTAAACTGGCAATTTTTTTCTTGACAAAAAAATAATGTTCTGATAATAAGATAAAACGTTTTTTTGGGTGGTCTTCTTCGATTCAATTTTTCACTCCTATTTTTTAACGTAAAACTATTTGACCGAGACGGAAGGTAGCGTCTCAAGCGAGAGGCAGAGCCAAGCTTAGATGAGGGGAAAAATCTTGCGTCTTCCCTTTGGCAAATTGAGTCTTCTACGCCAATCCATGTCTGCATCTATTCCCATTTCGTCGTTTTCCACACAAGTATTAAACTCCCTGCCCAACTCCACGATTCAATTACCATTTATTTCTTTTGAGAAAGGAGTCCTTGATGGCTGTTACCAGTGAGGTCCAACTCAAAGTTGAAAACATCCATATGGCTTTCGGAGGTGTTCAGGCTCTGATGGGGGTAAGTTTTGAAGTAAAAAAAGGTGAGATCTTCTCCATCATCGGTCCCAATGGCGCCGGGAAAACAGTCCTTCTGAACTGCATCAACGGCCTCTATCATCCTCAGAAAGGAGAAATCTTCTTCGAGGGAGAAAAGATCTCCAGATTAAAGCCCCATCAAAGAGCAATAAAGGGAATCTCAAGGACATTCCAAAAACTTGAGCTCTTTAAAGGGGCAACCGTGCTCGACAACATCCGGCTCGGTCGCCATATTCACCTCAAAACAGGATTGCTCAGCGGCTCTGTCTATTTCGGGAAGACAGCCCGTGAGGAGATCGAACACCGTGATTTTATTGAAAGGGATATCATTGACCTCCTCGAGATCGAACATATCCGGGACAAGATCGTCGGAATGCTCCCTTATGGACTCCAGAAACGGGTCGAACTGGCAAGGGCATTGGCCCTCAATCCAAAAATCATCCTTCTGGATGAACCCCTCGCAGGTCTCAATTTAGAGGAAGTGGAGGATATGGCTCGATTCATCCTGGATACCAATGAAGAAGAACGATGGCAGACCACCTGTGTCTTGGTTGAACACGATATGGGAGTGGTAATGGATATTTCACACCGGGTCATGGCTCTCAACTTTGGCGAGATGATCGCAGATGGAACCCCTCCTGAGGTTCAGAAAAATCCCAATGTCATCAAGGCCTATCTGGGTGAGGCGGAGGATCTCTATGTCACACGTCGCTAACCGGAAAGAAATTCAGATTACAAAGGACTTAACCATCCCAAAACTCTTTTTGGAATCTGCTAAAAAATATGGGGACAAAAAGGTGGCCATGCGGGAGAAGGAATTCGGAATCTGGATTCCCATCACCTGGAAACAATATTATGAAAATGTGAAGCGTATTTCACTGGGAATGGTCTCCCTAGGGCTTGAACGTGGAGATAAGGTGGCCATGATCGGCGATAACCGTCCAGAAGCCCTCTGGGCTGAAATGGCTGCCATGTGTGCGGGTGGGGTGGGAGTATGGCTCTTCCAGGAATCCCTGATTGACGAGGTGCAATATATTATCGACCACGCCGATGCCAAATTGATGGTGGGGGAAGGCCAGGAGGAAGTTGATAAATGTTTGATGATTAAAGATAAATGCCCAAAGATGAAGAAGATGATCTGGGACGACCCCAAAGGGATGAGAGACTACGACGACCCTATTCTCATCAGCATCAAAGAGGTAATGAGGATCGGAGAAGAAATAGACAAGAAAGAACCGGGGCTCTTTGAGGATATGATCATGAAAGGAAAAGGGGACGATATCTGTCTCCTCTTTTATACCTCTGGAACTAGCGCCCTTCCTAAAGGGGCCCTCCTCACCCATTATAATATGTTAACCATGGGCCTCAATCTGATGCGGGTCGATCCTTATTTTGAAACGGACGACTTTGTCTCCTACCTCCCTTTTGCCTGGATCGGGGAGCAGATGATGTCAATCTCCTGCGGACTTCAGGCCGGGTTCACCCTCAACTTCCCTGAAGAACCTGAAACCGCTCAGGAAAACATCCGTGAAATCGGTCCCCATGTCATGTTTGCTCCACCCCGCGTTTATGAACAAATGGTGCGAAATGTCCAGGTCAAATATCTTGATGCCTCCTGGTCAAAAAGAAGGGTCTATGAATTGGCGATGAAGATCGGTTATTATGTGGCAGAGTTAGAATTTACAAAAAAGCCTGTTCCCTTTTACTGGAAAGCCCTCGATTATCTCGCCTACCTGGGTGTCCATAAAAAATTAAAAGACCATTTAGGGCTATCAAGAATAAGGGACACTTATACCGGTGGAGCGGCCATGGGGCCAGACCATTTCCGGTTCTTCCATGCGATTGGAGTGAATCTGAAGCAGATTTACGGCCAGACAGAGATTGCAGGAATTTCAGTGCTTCATCGTGATGGCGATATCAAATTTGACACCGTGGGTGTACCCATTCCTGAGACCGAGGTGAAAATCACGCCCGAAGGAGAGATCATCTCAAAGAGCCCCTCTGTTTTTCAGGGATATCATAAGATGCCGGAGGAGACAGAAAAGACCTTACGAGATGGGTGGCTCCATTCCGGCGATACTGGTTTCATCGATACCGAGGGCCATCTCGTCGTATTTGATCGAACTAAAGACGTCATGATATTGAGCGATGGAACAAAATTCGCGCCCCAGTATCTTGAGACCAGGCTCAAATTCAGCCCTTATATTAGGGAGGTCTGGGCAATCGGGGACAAACGACCTTATGTCACCATAGTGATTTGCATCGATTATGCCGTCGTGGGCAATTGGGCAGAGGCCCGAAATATTGCCTACACCAGTTATCCCGAGCTTTCCCAGATGCCTGAGGTGTATGAACTGGTTCAGAAGGAGGTCATAAAGATGAATCGTGATCTCCCGCCCGTTGCCCGGGTTAAGAAATTTGTCAACCTCTATAAGGAGTTCGATGCGGATGATGATGAATTGACCCGGACGCGAAAACTGAGAAGGGCCTTTGTCGAAGAGCGATATAAAGACATTGTTAATGGCCTTTATTCCGATACGGATAGTGTTCATATGGATACCACTATTAACTATGAGGATGGTAGGGTGATTCATATCAAGACAGATCTGAAGGTGATGAAAGTTCCCCAGTAAAAACTCAATGCAAAATGTTAATTACAAAATTAGCAATTAGCAATGAATGAAAAAACCAATCAATTATCAGACCGGTTACTTGATTTTGCTGTGGAAGTGATCAAAATTGCAAATGTTTTACCAAATACAGTTGCAGGGAGACACGTCGGGGGCCAATTGATAAGAGCAGGAACATCAGGCGGGTCGAATTATGAAGAAGCTTGTGGTGCCGAATCCAGATCCGATTTTGCTCATAAAATGAGCATCGTTCTGAAGGAACTCAAAGAGGCACGCTTTTGGCTCAGAGTAATTCAACGAACCAAAATGCTCTCCCCAACTCACACAGACCCTGCATTAGATGAATGTAAACAGTTGTGCGCGATTGTGGCTAAAAGCATCATTACCGCAAAGGACAGGAAGAAAAAGGGTTGATCTTTTATATTGTTAACTTTGCAATGCAAATTTTGCAATTTGCATTGATTTTTTAATAGGAGGCAACATGGAACTCTTTTTACAGCTTTTTATCACAGGAATTCTGGTCGGAAGCATCTACGCCCTGGTCGCCCTCGGTT
>JASEHH010000041.1 GCA_030017685.1 Thermodesulfobacteriota bacterium
ATAGGCCAAATAAAAAGAATTGTCAAATCTACCCATATTTTTGTCGCAGACCCGTCCCTGAAAGAACGGTATAAAGATATCGGGGTTTCTGATAAAAAGAAGGCTTTCAATTATGAATTGATGGAAGCCATCGAACTGGGCCATCAGCTCGACCTCTCGGAGGTGATTTTCCTGAGCGCCCTCCAGAGGCGTGAGAGCCGGGGAGCCCACTACCGGGAAGACTTTCCTGCGCGGGCGGATCGATACTTTTTAAAACATACCCTTGTCTTTGAGACCCCAAAAGGTCCGGAGGTAAGATATAAGCCTGTGAAGATCACAAAGTTCCAACCCGAGGCAAGGGTGTATTGATTGCGGATTTCGGATTGTAGATTGCGGATTGAAAATTAATGATATTGAACAGCAAAAGCAACTTGGCATTCAACCGTTTGCCATTGCGAATCCCGCAGAGCTGGATGAAGCCATCTCAATGATAGGTGATGGATGCTCGTGAAGCTAAAGATCTTCCGTTTCGATCCTGAGAAGGATGAAAAACCATACTACCAAACCTATGAGGTCGAGGCCGACCCCATGGATCGGCTCCTTGATTGCCTCAATCGAATCCGCTGGGAGCAGGACCCAACCCTGTCCTTCCGGATGTCCTGTGGCCATGGGGTCTGCGGATCGGATGGAATGAGGGTCAACGGCATCTGCGGCCTGGCCTGTCAGAAGCTGGTCCGGAGTTTTAAGGAGGAGGTTCTGATCGAACCCCTTCCTGTCTTTAAAGTGGTGAAAGATCTGGTGGTGGACCTTGGTCCCTTTTTTGAAAAGTATCAGTCGATCAAACCCTATTTGATCATTCAGACGCCTCCATCCGATACGGAACGAAAACAGTCTCCCGGGGAACACGAACGGTTTGAAGAGGCCATCCGCTGTATCCTCTGCGCCTGCTGCACGGCCTCCTGCCCGATTAACCAGAATAGGGAGACAGAGAATTATGTCGGGCCTGCGGCTCTGGTGCGGGCCTTCCGTTATCTTTTCGATTCAAGAGACGAGGCTTCAGAGGAGAGGATGGCTCTGCTGGATCAAGAGGAGGGGGCATGGGGCTGCCAGACCTTATGGAAATGCACAGAGGTCTGCCCCAAGGAGATTCCCGTCACCCAACAGATCGGCCAGATCAAAAAGCGTATTTATGAGGCTAAAAATAAATAAAAAAAGAAACCCTCTTTTATTTTTTTCTTCCCGGGATGGACACTTCAATATACTCCCCTGTTTTTTGGAGTAACTGGCGGATCCTTTTTAAAACAGAGCATACGACAAACACTCTTAGATTGTTAGACTTAAGATCTGTGGGAGAGATAAAAAAACCCTGTCGTTTCAGATCAAAACTCATACAGGATCCTACCAATACTTCCCCATCCGCAAATGTCACTTCTAATAACGACCCATAAGGGTTCTCTCCTTCTCTATACCCGCCCCGTTCAACATATTGCGGAACCCCTTTGAAATCCCGAACCACGAAAACGGCCTTCAACTGATTAATCATGACTTCGATGGGCTTGTCCAGGGGTTTATCCATGGGTGTCACGTGAAATCGATCCTTATTCGGGAAGAAATCAATCGTAGAACCCTTTAACATTTTGCCATTGGTATATCGTACAACCACTTTAATACGCTCCATCGGTCGCTCCCCTTTGCTCGATAAATTTAATGGATTTTGAATAACTCTGTCAATCATCAATTTTGGCCTGTCCTCTTCTCTTTACCTTAAGCTATAAAAATTGTTTTGAAATTAAGGGTGTGATGTAAGATAATGAGTTAAAGTTTCAGCCATACCCAAGGCTTTTAGAATGAAAGACACTTATGTAACCATTCACGGTCATTTCTATCAACCACCCCGAGAAAATCCCTGGCTGGAGGCGATTGAGCGTGAGGAGAGCGCCCAACCTTTTCATGACTGGAATGAACGGATCGCCTTCGAATGTTATCGGCCCAATGCCCATGCGCGGATCGTCGATGCTCAGGGAAAGATCCTCGATATCTTCAACAACTACTCCTTCCTCAGTTTCAATTTCGGCCCCACGCTCCTTTCCTGGATAGAGAGGGAGAGGCCTTTAATTTATCAGAAGATTCTTGAAGCGGACCGGGAAAGCCTCAGGCGTTTGGGCCACGGGAATGCAATCGCGCAGGTCTATGACCATATGATCATGCCCCTGGCCAATGAGAAGGATCAGGAGACAGAAGTCCGATGGGGGATAGCGGACTTTGAAAGACACTTTCATCGCAAACCTGAGGCGATGTGGCTTCCCGAGACGGCGGTCAATACCCCCACGCTGAAGGCGTTGATCAAATGCGGTATGCGCTATCTCATCCTGAGCCCTTTCCAGGCGCTGAGGGTGAGATCCTTCGGGAGCAAGAGGTGGACGGATGTCTCTCAGGGAAAGATCGATACGACTCAGCCCTATCGCTGTTTCCTCGGGGATCGGTCCGGAAAGAAAATGTCGGATCAGTATATCGACATCTTCTTCTATGACGGGGTGATTTCTAAGGAGATCGCCTTCGGAGAACTTCTGAAAGACGGAGGTCGTTTCTGTCAGCGGTTCGTCCAGGCCTATGGAAGGGGAAAGAAAGGGCCTCAGTTAATCCATGTCTCCACGGATGGCGAGACCTACGGGCATCACAAAAAATTCGGGGAGATGGCTTTGGCCTATGCCTTAAGCAAAGGATTCTCCGCCCAGGGGTTTGAGGTCCTCAATTACGGGGCCTTCCTGAAAAGGTTTCCTCCTGTTTATGAGGTCGAGATCGATGAAGGACCCAAGGGGGAAGGCAGCGCATGGAGCTGCGGCCATGGCGTGGGGAGATGGAAAGAGGATTGCGGTTGCAGCACCGGCGGAAAGCCCGGATGGAATCAGAGATGGAGAAAACCTTTGAGGGATGCCCTCAATCTCCTGAGGGATGAGCTCGGCGTCCTGTTCGAGAAAGAAGGAGAGAAGATCTTTCATGATCCCTGGGAGGCGAGAAATGGTTATATCGATGTGATCATGGATCGGTCTCCTGAAAGCGTCGGCAAATTCTTCGAACAGTATGGCCGTCAGGGTTTCGATGAGAAAGGAAGGATAAATGGGCTAAAATTGCTGGAGATGGAGCGGCACGCCCTCAGGATGTTTACGAGTTGCGGATGGTTTTTTGCCGACCTGGCAGGTCTGGAAACGATCCTCATCCTCGAGCATGCTTCGAGGGCGACCCGGTTCGCAGGGGAATTCTCAGATCAGGAGATCGAAAAAAGATTCCTCCAGGCTCTTTCTCCAGGCCGAAGCAACCTTCCTGAAATGGGAGATGGCCTCCAGATCTATCAGCGGTTTGTGAAGCCGAAGCAGGTCGCCCTTGAACAGGTGGTGAACCACTATGCCGTCTCCTCTCTTTTTGACGGTGGGGAGAAGGAGAAGAGAATCTTCTCATTTCGGGTAGAGAAAATAGATGACGAGCGGATAGAGAAAGATGACCGATTACTTGTCCTGGGAAAAGTGAAAGTGACTTCTGATGTCATTCCGGAGGCAAAGGGATTCCTTTTCGGGTTGATTTCTTCTAAGGGGGACCTTTTCCAAAATTGGGTTTCTGAAGACAGAGGAACGCTCAATTTCAACACCTTAAGGCGGAGAGGAATGGATGGTTTTGAGCAGGGGATGGAGGAATTAAAGGAGACCCTTGCCTCACTCCTCGGACATCAGATATTTACGATTCGAGATATTTTAAAAGAAGAGAGGGAGGAAATCTTTCGAAAGTTCATACAGAAAGAGATTGGGGAACCCTCTCGGATTTATGCGGAAATTTTTGACAGGACAAAGCCGGCCATCGGGATTCTGGCTGGAGAGGGGTTGGAGATTCCCTATGAGATCCGGGCCGCCGCAGAGATAACGCTGGGCCACAGGCTGTTCCAGGAGGTCAAAGAACTTAGGAGAGATTTCAGATCGGCCATCGCAAAAGGAGCGATCGATCGAATCGTTGAAGAGTCAAAAAAATACGGGTGTCGCTTGAGAAAAGAGGAGTCCCTGCTTGTTTTGAACGAAATATTAAGGGAGAAAATGGAATCCCTCGGGAGGACAAAATATTCAGATCTCGCGGTTCAGGAAGGGTTGATTCAGGAGACAATCACCCTCCTCGATTTGGCGAAGAAGTGGGATTTTGATCTCGATAAATGGGAAGCCCAGGATTTGATGGACAGGATATTGGATGAGTGTTTGAAGGCTGCTGAAGAGTTCTGGTGGGGGAATGGCGTTCAGAAACCCTTTCCCCCCCTCCTGATCACCCTCGCCGAGAAACTGGATTTCAATATCGAAAGAATTTCAGAGACAATCAGCTCTCAAAAATAACGCTCTCCTCATCACACCCTATCTCTCCATTATTTCTCAGCGGGAAAGGTCATCTGGCCTCCATAGTAGCCCAGAAGGATAACGATGGGGGTGACGAGGAGCATTAAAATAAGATAGGTGTAGTAGGAAATTTCTACCTCTCCGATCAAAAAGAGGATGAAGATGACTTCAATGACCAGGAGGAGGATCGAAAGCTGAATCTTCCTCTTTATGAAACGCGTTAATTTTAACTTGTAGTTGATCCACCAAGTCAGGAGTCCTGTGGCTATGGCAAAGGGAGTTGAGATCGCTCCGAGGATTAGAAGGTGGGTACTGGTAGTTCTCAGGGAGGGATGTAAAAATTTGAAGAATAGAAGATAAAAGAAAGAGGAAGCCATCAAAAAAGCAATAGGGAAGTGGACCATCATGGGATGGGGATGGCGTTTGGCCATTGGGAATTTCTGAAGAAGCGTCCGAAGAAATCCCGGCAGGTGTTTTAACTCTTCAGGCGCTCCTTTCTTCAGAGTTCCGATTTGAGGATAGCGCTCAAAGACCTCCGGGCCATGAGGAGCGGCAGAGATCTCTCCGCTCAGATCCTTCCCGGGGAGATGCCTGTTCATATGGATCCCCTTGGACCAGAGAGGGCTTTTTGAGACGTCATAGACTTTTCCTTCAAAAGCGATATAAACCGGTTTTCCGTCTTTTCCATTGCAGGATAACAGTTCTTCTGGAGTGAATTCTTTCATTTCTTTCCTCTCCCTTTTTACTTCTTCTTCGTGGGGGCTTTTGGCGTTGCAAATTCCACCACATAATAGGTCAACGCCCAGCGTTCCTGTTCAGGGAGTTGATCCCATTTGACCATTGAGGTATTTGGGATTCCCTTTGTAGTTACATCGAATACCTTCTGGACATCCCCTTTTCCCCGTGGCCATTGACTAAAAGGTTTTGTAAAGTCGTTCGGAGGGGGTTTGAGAGCAGCTCCAATCTGTCCCTTACCATCTCCTTTCGGCCCATGACAGCTTGCACAATTCTGGTCATAAAGTTTTTTCCCGACCCCCAGGAGTTCAGGGGTCTTAGCGGGAGGTTTGGGGGGCTGGCCGGAGACGAAGCTGAAAGAGAAGAGAAGAAGAGATACCATCGTGATCACCCATAGCCATCTTTTCATATCATTCTCCTTTGGCATGACCTTCCTTCTCCTTTTCCTCTTTCTCCGTTTCCCAGATCGAGATGACGGGAAAGAACTTGGAAAAGAGAACAAAGGCCAGAGTGAATCCTGCCAAAAGGCCGGCAGTCATGGACCACTCCACCCATGAGGGCATGTAATCACCGCGGGCATACGGAAGGCGGGGTTCAATGAAAGAGGGGATGATGATGGTGTATCGTTCGATCCACATTCCGATGATGATGCAGATAGAGGAGACCAGAAGTCCCGGGAGGGTGCGCTTGAAAATCAATATGGGAAAGGGAATCACAAAACAGAGGGTCACCATGATCCAGAAGAGCAGGGCATATTTGCCCGTCAGCTTGCTCCACAGAACCGCCAACTCTGCCGGTCCTCCTCCATAGCCCACGGTCAGGTGCTCGGCGAATGTGAAATAGACCCAGAGGAGCGTGAAGGTCAGCAGGAGCAACCCCATATTGTTGAAGTGGTAGGGTTTCAGGTAATTTTCTAAATGGTAGACTTTCCTGAGGGCAATGGTCACAACAATGATCGCTGCAATTCCCGAATAGATGGCTCCCACGACAAAGTAGGGAGCGAAGATGGTGCTATGCCACATGGGCTGGGTCTGCATCCCGAAGACCCAGGAGACCACCGTGTGGACGCTCACTGCAATGGGGATGACAGCAACGCAGAGGATGCCGATGATCTTTCCCAGGATCGACCATTGCTTTTCTGTTCCGGTCCAGCCCAAGGAGAGCGGGCGGTAAAGCCAGCGCCTGCCGGGAAACCGCTCCCTCAGAAGTCCGATATCGGGCACCATGAGAACATAAAGGAAGATCAGGCTGACGGTAAAATAGGTCATGATACAGGTAAAGTCCCAGAGCAGAGGCGACTTGAACTGCGCATGAAGCGCCACCCAGTAGAATCGAACGGATCGACCCAGGTCGAAAAGAATATTCGTGGGGCCTGCGGCCAGGGCAAAAACGGTGACCGCTTCAGCCGCTCGGCCAAAGGGAGTTCCCCACCCGGCATGGGTGATCCTCAGAACTGCGGAGACCAAAGCGCCCGCATGGCTTATTCCGATGAAGAAGACAAAATTGACGAGATAAAGAGTCCATGATACGGGATGGCCCATTCCCGTCTCGCCAAGACCCCAATGGTATTGCCAGCCAAAGGCCAGGACCGACCAGAGGAAGATGACGGAAAGGGGAATCACGGTGGCCCAGAACTTCCATCCCGTTCGGGTCATCGGGGTAAGAATTCTGTCGTATTTTCGGGCAATGGCTTCACTATCCATCATTCCATTCCCCTTCCTTGAGGTAGTAGACCTTGGGCTCCGTGCCGAGGTCCTCTAACAGGCGAAAGGCACGACGGCTCTTTGAGAGCCTGTAGACCCGGCTCTTCGGTTCGTTGAGGTCTCCGAAATAGATGGCTTCGGATGGGCAGGTCTCCGCACAAGCAGGGATGACCTCACCGTCCCGGATCCTCCGCTTCTCCCTCTTTGCGTTCTCCTTTGCCTTCCGAATCCTCTGGATGCAAAAATTGCATTTCTCCGTGATTCCTTTTCTCCTTTTATAAACATCGGGGTTTCGGCCCCTCTTATAATCATCCGGCCAGGAGGGTGCGTGCCAATTGAAATAACGGACCGTGTAAGGGCAGTTTGAAATACACATGCGGACGCCGATGCATCGGGGATAGACCTGGGCCACAATCCCTTCAGGATTTTTATACGTGGCTGCGACAGGACAAACGATCGTGCAGGGAGGGTGATCACACTGCATGCAGGGAATGGGAAGGAAGCGCATCTCCACATCGGGGTAGGTTCCTTTCACCTCCGAGATGAGGTTCATCCAGAACTTTGCCCTGCCGAGCTTGGCCTCCTTCTCTCCTGCAAAGGAGACATTATTCTCCTGACGGCAGGCCACCACGCAGGCCTGACAGCCCGTGCATCTGTCGAGATCGATCACCATGCCCCAGCGATACAAATGAACCCCCTTTCTTGGGGAGTTGGGGTGGTGGGGAGATAGGGAGAACTATTTTTATGCATTTCCCCCATCTCCTTATCCCCCTATCACCCTATCTGCTTCACTACGCTTTATACACCTTCACCCTTGTGGAGAAGTGTGAAAGGAATCCACCCAGATAGTCATACTCCCTCCCGAGAAGATCGTTCGGGTTAATCCCCCTTCCTTCTGCCCACCGTCCATAGGCCCGATGGCCCTGACCATAAGGAATATGGATGCACTTCGGATGAGTCCCGGGGAAGAGTCTCGCCTTTGTCTTCACCTTCCCGATCTTCGATTCGACCCAGACAGGATCTCCATCTTGAATCCCCATGGTTCGGGCTGTCTCCGGATTAATTTCCACCCAGGAATCCCATTTCTCCTTCAAATGAGGTCCAAAGATCTCCTGGAGAAAAGGCTGATTGGCTCCCCTGCCTTCTGCCGTGGTCATCAATTTATAGTGGATGAATTGGAAAGGGTAGTCTTTTTCCTCTCCGATAAGGCGCGGTTTCTCAAAATGGGGAAGAAAAGCTTTATCCCCTTTTGCCTCTATCTTCAACTCCTTTAGAATGGAATCCACATCCTTCGAACTCCTCTTCGACCATTCACTGAGCCCTCGCTCCATGGTTTGAGAATAGAATTCAAACCTCCCGGAAGGGGTATTAAATTTCTTCTTCCACCCGCCGAAGGGATAAGACTCATCCCACCATCCTCCGGCATCGACCAGGGCTTTCCAGAACTCATCAAACTCTTTTGCACGAATCGAACCGCGTTTTGATCTAAATACCCCTTTGATGGTTTCTCTCAAGGCTTCCTTCATGTCCTTCCAGGGAAAAGACCTCTCCACGCTTCCTCCCAGGCCTTTGGCAATCTCGATCAAAACATCTCCTGTATTGCGGACATCATGAAGCGGCTTGTCCAGGACAGGACTTCTCAGTCCGACCATCGGGAAGCCCGGTCCTGGTTCAGGATGGTCGTCCTGCCAGCGCTCGAGATAGGTTCCATCCGGAAGGATAAGATCGGCAAGCCTCGTGGTTTCATCCATAAAGGGTGAGAAGCTGACGATGAAAGGGATTTTCTCTAAGCCGGTGCGGAATTTTTCCGATTCGGGAATACTGAAGAGAGGGTTGGTGTAGTAGAGGAAAAGGGTATCGATCGGATAGGGTTCTCCTCTTCCGATCTCCTCAGGAAGCCGGGATGGAACCTCTCCGGCAAAGGGGAAAGGTAATTGACCGGCTCCATCGATCCGGGTTTGAGAAAACCCTCTTTCTGAAATGGCATCTCTTTGAACTGGAGGCCAATTCTGGAAAGGAGGCCGCCTCTGAAGGAGAAGTCCACCGCGACGATCGAACGATCCCACCAGTGCGTTAAGGCTATCGATCGCCATCTGGGAATAGGTGCCGTTTGTCTGCATTCCCACTCCTCTTCCCGAAACGGCAACCGAAGGCCGGTGGGAGGAGAATTCTCCGGCGATCCGAATGATCGTTTCCTCTGGGATTCCTGTGACCTGGGAGACCTGTCTTGGAGAATATTCTTTCAGGACGAGGGTTTTAAAACCGATGTGGCTCTTTCCGCTCGAATCCTTCCAGTCTTCAAAACCGAAGGTATGGCGAGAGATGAAATCCTGATCGTATCTCTTCTCTTTGATGATCCAGTGAGCGATACCGAGAGCCAGGGCGCCATCGGTTCCCGGTTCAATGGGTATCCACAGATCGGCCTTTGAGGCGGTGACAGAGAATCGGGGTTCGACTTGAACCAGCTTGCCCCGTATCCCCGGTCTTCCTCTTCTCAAAGATCCATATCCCCGAAGGTTGATCATGGACGGTCGCGATGCCTCCAGAAGGCCGGCCCCAAAAGAAAGGACATAGTTTGTCTCTTCCCAGTGGATGGAGAGAAAATCTCTTTCACCCATTGTGAAGAAGTGTCCCTTCAGAATCCCTTCAGATCCTCTGTAAGGATTTCCAAGGTGATTGGGAGAACCATAGGCCTCCATAAATCTGTTCATCAGATCGAGCATATGACCGCGATACCGGCCCCCCAGGACGAGAAGCTGATGGGGTCGCCCTGCCTCGCGGAGTTTTTTCAATCTTTGAGTAACCAGGGGAATGGCCTCGTCCCAGGGGATCTTCTCCCAGCTTCCCTCTCCTCGTTTCCCTTTTCTTCTCAAGGGATGCCGGATTCGATCCGGATCATAAAGCGCCTGAAGGCCGGCCTGACCTTTTGGACAGAGCCGGCCTTTGTTAACGGGGTAGTCCTTTATCCCTTCGAGTTTGACCGGCCAGTGATTGACCGAGCGAATCCGGAGACCACAGCCGCTCGGGCATTGAAGGCAGATGCCGGCGGACCATTGTTCATCATAAGGTATCCATTCCCCTTTTTTTGGAAGGGCATGGAGGAGCTCATCAGGAAGGGCCATCCCTAATGTGGCCGCACCGATCATCTTCAAGAGATTTCTACGGGAGATCTTCATCGCTCAATATTATTCAAGATGAGGAGATGGGGAGATTGGGAGATAGGGGGAAATTTTTTCACCCCATCGCCCTATCACCCTATCACCCCATCCAGCCTTTCGCTCTTTGCAATTCAGCTGGAGTGACACGCATAGCAATCGATATTCGCCTTTTTCTTCTTATGGCAATCCATACACCCGGCCATATAGTTTCTATCGACCATCTTTACCGGCCTCTCTTTTTTACCTGTAAGGCCATGACAGACGGAACAATCAACACCGCTTTGAACATGGATCCAGTGGGGAAAGACAACAAATTTCGGAAGTTCATACATTCGCTCCCAGGGAATCTCTCTCCCTGCCTGGACATACTTCACCACTTTAAGCGCCTCGGGCCTCTTGCTGATCGCATCGGTTGCATGGCAGGCACGGCAAAGGTCAATATTAGGAATGCCTGCGGAACGGTGCCTTTCCACATAACGATGGCAGAAAGTACAATTCAAATTTAATTTTTCTTTATGGATGAGATGGTTGAAGAGGATAGGCTGATCCATTGACTTCCATTTAAAGATCGGGAAGAGGGAGAAGAAGACCGTTTTCGTCTCATATTGAAACCGGTGATAGGCTACAATGGCGGTGACAAGGACGAGGATGATGCCGATCAAAACAAAGAATCCCTTTCTCATAGGGTTGCCGGTTCAAAGGAGAGCGACGATCTGATCCAGTTTAATAAATTATCTATATTCGATGGAATATCATCCTGTCAAGGAAAACGGTGGCAATTGTCCGTAAAAACTTCAAGATTAATACAACAGATGATCCAGGCCGAAAAGAACCATCACAGCCAAAATATAAATATTAACTGTCCTGAAAGTCGAGCGAAAAGGAGATTCTTGAGGCTGGCGGAAGAGGATTTTTGAGGCTTTCCATATCAACCAGGTTCCCAGAATCATCAAACCTCCCAAAATGGCCCGTGAGTTTCCGATTCCAAACAGAGGGATCAGAAGGCCGGCAACCGCAGTCGCAAAAATCCATACGAATGATATTCTCTCAACCTGGTTCAAACCCCAGACCTGGGTCAGGCAGGGGAGTCCCGCATTCTCATAATCTTTTCTATAATCGAGCAGAAGAAGCCAGAAGTGCGGAATTTGCCATATAAAAAAGAAGAAGGAGACAGCATATATTTGAGCGTCCGGAAACCCTCCTCCTGAAAACCAGCCTATGGCAGGAGGGATCGCACCCACCAGGGCCCCTGGTATTGCGGCAAAAACGGTCTTTTTCTTAAGGGGCGTATAGATTCCATTATACCAGAGCACAGCGAACAGACCTAAGAACAGGGCTTTCCAATTTGTTCCCGCATAGAGGATAAAAAGCCCAAGCATTATCAGAAGGAGGGATATTTTCAAGGCTGATGATGGAGAAAGCCTTCCCGAGGGAATAGGGCGGCCCTTTGTCCTTTCCATCTTCTGGTCTTCTCTTCTTTCCTGATATTGATTGAGGGCGGAGGCCCCTGATGCAAGAAGGAAGACGCCCGCAAGCATCAGAAACATCTTCAGTGAAATCCCTTGATGAGCCAGTATGAAACCTGTCGCCGCCGAGAGGGTCACAAAGATCGACAGCCTGAACCTGATCAGATCCATCAGAAGTGATAGCCGGTCCCTTAGAACTCTCATTTCAATTCTTTCATATGTCGGACAAGTTCGTTGATCTCCTCTTCGGTTGAAAGTCCCTCTTGAGAAGGCATGATGGGAGGAAAACCTTTGACGATGTCTGCATTCGGTTCGATCAGAGATTTCTTAAGATAGGCATCATCCGCCTGGACCTTTCGCTCTTTCCCATCTGTTAAAACGATAACCGTGTTTCCGGAGAGATCTTTGAGAGTGGGTCCGATTCTTGGGGTGCCATCGAGGCTGTGGCAGACCAGGCACCCTTTCTCCTGAAGCAACTGCGGTCCACGGGGAAGGCCCCTGGATTTCTCGATCTGCAGCTCCTTTCCTTTTCCCTCGTACCACTGTTTGAACTCCTCCTCTGAAAGAACTTTTACTCTGGTGAGCATATAGGCATGTTGCCGGCCGCAGTATTCGGCGCACAAAACATCATAGGTCCCCACTTCTTTAGCTTTAAACCATAAGGGAGTGACCATCCCCGGGACAGCATCCTGTTTGACCCTGAAGGCAGGGATATAAAAACTATGGATCACATCCTGCGAGGTGAGCAAGAGATGGATTGGTTTTCCCACCGGGACCATCAACTCTTCGGTCTTCACCCCATTCTCATATTCGAAAAGCCAGGACCACTGGCGCGCCGCCACCTTCACCTTGAAAGCCCCCTCGGGAATCTTTTTCAAAGAGCGAAATCCTGTCCACCCATAATAGAACATGGAGAGGACGAGAAGGGTGGGGATCACGGTCCAGAGGATCTCGAGCCAGAGGTTTCCCCTGATGTCTTCGGGTTGCGGGTTTCTCTTCCGGCGGTAGCGAATGGTAAAATAGATCATCAGGAAGGTGATGAGGACCAAGATCGAGACGGAGATTGCCGCAATGTAGAGAAAAACATTCTCAACGATTTCGTTTGAAAGGCCTGTTGTTCCGCGAATCATGCCCCATCCACTCTATCGAAAGGCGACATCGAAAAAGGTCAGACCGATGAAGAGGATCAGGATGGCCAGGATCCCCGGAACCATCCATCGAAAAAGCCTTAATCCTCTCTCATCTTTAAGATGCATAAAATAGTTGAGAATTAAACCAGACTTCAAAAAGGCGATTCCCAGGGCCACTCCCAGGCTCCACCCTCCCCAGTCCATCCCCGCCGCAGAGACGGCAATGCCTGTCAGAATCACCAGGCTCAGCCATACAAGAATATAAATTTTCACTCCACCCTCTCCCGAAATCAAGTGATCAAATAAAAAAGAGGAAAGAGAAAAATCCAGATGATATCGACCAGATGCCAGTAAAGCCCGGTATTTTTTAACGGAAGGATACGTTCGTGATCGATTTTACCTCTCAGGATAAAGACAAACATCACGGAGAGGAGGCCTATACCAACGAGCACATGAAATCCATGGAGGCCGGTCATCGAATAGTAGAGGCCATAAAAGAGGACCTCCCCTCTCTCCCTTTCAAGAAGACCGGGGGCGTTGGGATAGACCCCGTGATGGACCTTCGAGGCCCATTCAAAATATTTATTGAAAAGGAAGAAGAGCCCTAAAAAGATGGTTAAAAAGAGAAAGAACAGGGATCTTTCGGGCCTTCTGTTTTTCAGGAAGAAGATGGAGAGGGCCATGGTTAAACTGCTGGTCAGAAGGATCAGCGTGTTCAAAGCCCCGACCGGTCGGTTCAATGCGTCAGCCGCCAGATGAAATATCTGGGAGTGGTTATAACGGTATACGGAATAGAGAATGAATAGTCCTCCGAACAGAAGAATTTCTGAAAGGAGGAATAGCCACATCCCGAATGTTGAACCGATATCGTTTTTATGAGTCTCCATCATCTATTATTATTAACGATACAAGCTTGTCACTCCTGCCCCGTAGCAAAGTACGGGATAAACTCCAGCAGGAGTCCAGGATTGAGAATAATGTATCAATTTAGCGCTTTGAAAAAAGTATGGTGATATAGCTCAACAAGTTTGTCATTCCTGCAGAAGCAGGAATCCAGGGGTTTTAAATTCTGGATTCCCGTTTTCACGGGAATGACATAAGTGGAGGCTTTTTCAAAGAGCTAAAATAATACAGAATAACTATTTCCTAAATTCATATGGCCCCCGTTCTATCCGGGGGATCTCTGCGAAATTCTCCCTTGGCGGCGGGGACGGGATCTGCCATTCGAGCGTGGCTCCGCCCCATGGATTTCCCTCTGCCTTTTCACCTCTGAAGAGAGAATAGATGAGATTGGCAAACAACAAGATCAAGCCGGCAATTAAAATCCAGGAGCCGATTGTAGAGATCCATTGTAAGGAGTGAAATTGGGGAAGGTAGTCATAGTACCTTCTTGGCATCCCTTTCCAGCCCAGAATGAGCATGGGAAAGTAGAGCGTGTTAAACCCGACAAAGAGAAGGGCCCATGCGAAATAAGGGATCTTCTTATGATACATACGGCCAAACATCTTCGGGAACCAGTAATGAAGGGCTCCGAAAAGGGCAAATCCCGTTCCCCCGAAGATGACATAATGAAAATGGCCCACCACCCAGTAGGTATCATGGAGATGGACATCCGTGGCAAGAGCTCCCTGAAAGAGGCCCGTAAGCCCGCCGATTGAAAATAGGAAGATGAAGGTCAAGGCAAAAAGAAGGGGAGGGGCGACCTCTATGGAACCCTTATATAGGGTCGAGACCCAGTTAAAGACCTTCACGCCACTGGGGACGGCCACCAGAAAGGTCAAAAGAGAAAAGATGATTGAGGCAAGGTCGCTCTGTCCGCTGACGAACATATGGTGTCCCCAGACAAAAGAGCCCACCACGGCAATGGCAAGAATTGAAAAAGCCATCGCCTTATACCCGAAGATCGTCCTTCGCGCAAAGACGGGAATGATCTCTGAAATCACTCCCATGGCAGGAAGGATCATGATATAGACAGCCGGATGGGAATAGATCCAGAAGAGATGTTGATAGAGGAGCGGATCCCCTCCTTTTGCCGGGTCGAATATCCCAACACCCACCAGCCTTTCCATCAGGGTGAGAAGAAGGGTAATCCCTATCACGGGAGTGACCAGAACCTGGATCCATGCCGTGGCATAGACGGCCCATACGAAGAGGGGAAGACGAAACCAGGTCATCCCGGGAGCCCGGAGCTGGTGAGTGGTTGTCACAAAATTGATTCCTGTGAGAATCGATGAAAATCCCAGGATGAAGACGGCAAAGACAGCGAGAGGGACATTGACCGAAGTCCGGAGGCTATAAGGCACGTAGAAGGTCCAACCCGTATCCACAGGTCCGCCTCCGGTGAATAAGGAGAGAATGGCCAAAAAAGCGCCGGTCATATAGATCCACCAGGAGAGGAGATTGATCCTTGGGAAGGCAACATCTCTTGCGCCGATCTGAATCGGAAGGAAGAAATTCCCGAAGATGGAGGGAATGCCGGGGATGACGAATAAGAAGATCATGATCACCCCGTGCAGGGTGAAGATGGCATTATAAGTCTGTGGTCTCATGATCGTGGGACCCGGCGCCATCAATTCGAGACGCATCAGAAAACCGAGGAGAACCCCGATGGCATAGAAAAAGAGAATCGCAAAAAGATAGAGAAGACCGATCCTCTTATGGTCGGTGGAAAAGATCCAACCCAGAATTCCCCTTAATCGCCTTTCATCTTCGTAGAAGCCGGCCATCTTTCTTCAACCTTTTTTCGACCTCCTCCTCCCTCTCCAAATGAGAAATAGGATGAAAGAGAAGGCGAAGGTCAATGTGACGGTCCCGGTAATTTTCAATGTATTAAAGACATATTTTCGACCTTTCGGGTCATAACTGAAGCAGAACCGCAAGACTTTACTGATCGTGGGTCCGATCCTTCCTTCAGAGGCTTCAAGGAGCGCCATCCTTAAATCAAAAGGCAGGATCTCCGTGCCATAAAGGTATCGGGTGATCTTCCCATCAGGAGCGAGAATGATCAGGGCGACAGGGTGTAAGAAATTTTTGCCCTCTCTCTTAAAATAAAAACCCACGGCGTCCATGAGTTTAAGAATACTTTCCCGGTCGCCCGTTAAAAACCTCCAGGCTTCTTCCGGAAATGGTTTTTCGATCATCTTGAGGTAGAGGTTCTTCTTTTCCGAGGCCAGAGAGGGGCCCTCTGTTTCATCAAAGCTCACAGAGAGGACCAGAAATTCTTTTCCGGGATCTGCGGGTAATCGATTCAGGGTCTCTGAGAGATTGGACAGTAAAAAACTACAGATATCCGGACAGGAGAAAAAGACCGGGGCGAAGATCGTAGGTCTGTCGATCAACTCTCTGAGGACAATTGGCTTTCCATTTTCATCGCGGAAGGTCAAATCCAATGGGACAGAATGGCCCAGCCTTTCATCGATTCCAACCCCTTTGGTTTCACGATGCTGTTCGACATGGGCAAAAAGCCAGCCATCACAAAAAAGGATCAGAACCAATATCAACACTCTTATGAGGAGAGAATGAACAGGATAGCCTGACATATTGAATTAATTTATCGTAAACCTGCCACAAAATCAATCCTAATTGTGCAAGATTTGCATTAAGATATAAAGAGATATTCAAACATCGAGGAACAGGTTATAATGTAAAATTAAATGGAGGAGTGAAATATGGAAATTAAAAAGGTAGGAGTAATTGGAGCGGGGCAGATGGGAAGCGGGATTGCAGAAGTGGCGGTTGCCTCCGGATTTAATGTTTTGATGAGGGATGTAAGTCAGGATGCGGTTGAAAAGGGAAGGATGAGAATCATCACCGATTTGGATAGGCGAGTTCAAAAAGGAAAGATGACAGCAGAGGAGAAAGAGGAGACCATTCAAAGGCTTTCCATAACGGTGAAAATGGAGGATTTCAGAGATTGCGATTTCATCATCGAAGCCGCTGTGGAGAACATCCCTTTGAAATGGGAGATTTTTAAAAAACTGGAGGAGGTGGCTGGACCGAAGACAATCCTTGCCAGCAACACCTCATCGATCTCGATTACGCGGATCGCCTCTGTCACCCGAAAGCCGGATCGTGTGATCGGCATGCATTTCTTCAATCCAGCGCCAGTGATGAAGTTGATCGAGATCATCCGGGGACTGGTTACCTCGGATGAGACCTTTCAGATTACCAAAGAATTAAGTTTAAAACTCGGGAAGACCCCTCTGGAAGCAAACGATTTTCCGGGCTTTATATCGAGCCGGTTGATCTTTAGCTACATGAACGAGGCCGTCTATGCCCTTTACGAAGGTCTGGGAAAAGCGGAGGATATTGATGCAATCATGAAGATGGGAGCTAATCATCCCATGGGCCCTCTGGAATTAGCCGATTTTGTGGGACTGGATACGTTTCTCTCGGTGATGAGCGTTCTGCAGGAGGGTTTTGGAGATAAATACCGGCCCTGTCCTCTTCTCCTGAAATATGTGGATGCCGGATATTTAGGAGTCAAAACAGGAAGAGGTTTTTACCATTATGGAGGCAAGAGATGATCGGTTTCGACTTAACACCAGAGCAGAAGTCCCTTCAGGAGAAGGCCAGACAATTTGCAATAGACGTTATCCTCCCTGTGGCGGCCCAACATGATCGGGATGGGACTTTCCCTTTAGACCTTATGGAGAAGGCCCATCAGGAGGGTTTCTTCACCCCTCTGGTCCCTAAGGAATATGGTGGGCAGGGGTTAGGGGTTTTAGATACCTGTATCTTCTCTGAAGAACTGGCGGCGGGCTGCATGGGGATCTATGTCTCCATCTTCGTAAGCACTTTAGCCCTATTTCCCATTATTAAATTCGGGACGGAAGAGCAGAAGGAACGATTCCTCAGGCCCTTCTGCTCCAGGTTCAGCATTGCCTCTTACTGCCTGAGTGAGGTGATGGGTGGGTCTGACCCGGCTTCCATGCGAACGACTGCCGTCCTCGATGGAGACCATTATGTCCTCAATGGAACGAAGATGTGGATCACCAATGGGGGATATGCTGATTTCTACCTGGTGTTTGCAACGACCGATCCCGGAAAGAGACATAAGGGGATCATCTGCCTTATTGTCCCCTCAAATTTAGAGGGAGTGAGCCATGGAGAGCCCATTGACAAGATGGGCCAGAGGGCGTCGAATACGACGGCTGTGACATTTAACCATGTCAGAGTTCCCAGAGATAATTTATTGGGAGGAGAGGGCGACGGATTCAAGAAGGCGATGGCCGCCCTTGACATCACCCGACCGATGATCGCTATAGGAGCAGTGGGGATTGCCCGGTCAGCCATGGAGCTGGCCACACAGTATGCGAAGAAACGAATTCAATTCGGAGTTCCGATCGCCCAGCATCAGGCCATTCAGTTCTTATTGGCGGACATGTCAAAGGATATCGAGGCAGCCAGGCTTCTGGTCTATAAAGCAGCCTGGCTTGCAGACCAGGGAGTGAAGAATTCGAAAGAGGCGGCCATGGCCAAGGCCTTTGCCTCGGATGTCGCCATGCGAGTGACAACGGATGCGGTTCAAATCTACGGAGGAATGGGATATACGAAGTGGCACCCTGTTGAGAAATTGATGAGAGATGCCAAGGCCATTCAGATCTATGAGGGGACTGCCCAGATCATGAGGTTGATCATTGCCCGACAGATGCTCCAGGAAGTTGAAAGAACCTTTTAGACCCGAACCAGGTGAATGCTTCAGCCGCAAATAGCCCTCGAAGGAATAAAGAAATTAACCTTCTCCCTTTCCACGGTGAATTCCTCTCTCTTCCCTCCAGGAAGTTCCACTTCAACAAGCATTTGCCTTTCCTTATCATCCAGCTCATAGCATGAACATTGTTTTATTCCTTTGATGACATACATCATTCTCACCTCTTTTCAATCTAAAAGTAATCACCCATTTCCGGGAAATCAAGGGAAGCCCCATTTGCCTGAAAGGACCGGGGATGCAGTGTTTTAAGAAGGAGGGGCGATCTGTCACGAATGCGAAAATTTGTATGTCAGACCCGGGGCAACCACCGGCTTTTGGGAGTAAAATCCAGCATGATGCCTTCATTCTTTTTGGCTGTGGTGATCTCGGCCCAAGAAATAGTTGACCCAGGAAGAGGTCTGATCCAGGGCCCAATTGCGGGGGGGAGTATATCCGTCTTTTAGGGATTCTTCTTCTCCATAAGGTTTGAGCCTGTTATAGGCGCGCACATAGATGCACTTCTTCTTTTGGGGATAGACTTCACACCATCCCTCCAGAGAACCTCCACATTGGCCGTTGAAGAGATATTTGGGGCATTGTGAATGGGGACAGAGAAAGGCGACCTCCAACAGGGTGCAGTCGCCGCATCGACGGCAGCGTGAACTGACAAACTTGATCCAGTATTCCCATTCCGTTACAGGGCCTTCCAGTCGGGTCCCCTCGATCTTTTTGAAAAACCATTTCGCCGGCCTGAAAAGGGGGGCATCGGGAGTAAACATCAGGTGGTGAAAGAAACGCATGACGGCATATCCCGGACTCTTTCGTGGCTTGGTTAATCTGTTAACGGGAACCTCTGTGTTCAGGCCTGTATTCCGATCCTTCTCAAAGATATAAAAACCATTTTTCTGAGGAAAGGAGAATTCGCGAACCCATTCCTCCCAGTTCAGAAAAAACTCCTTTCCCTTCTCAATTACCCATTCCACATCCTCATAGACCAGGTTCGGTCCTCCAATATGGACCCCGTCATAGCCGATCCCCTTCAAGATGGCGATCAATTTTGCGGCCCTCGTGAGTCGAGCTTTCTTGCCCTTATCCGGGGCCTTTGCCTCCTCCTCAAAGAACCGGTAAAGCTCATCAGTGACCACACATCCCGGGACACACCCTCGGTTCATCACTTTCGCTACAGGTTGATTGAGGATGTAGACATTTCCAAGGATGGGGATTTGAAAGGCATTTCGGCGCATAAACCGGAGGAGTTCGTCAAATTTCCGGGCATCGAAGCTGACCTGGGTAATCAAAAAGTCCGCCCCCGACTTCACTTTCTTGTAAAGTTTATAGTACTGTGCCATCACCTCCGATTCATATTTTTTAAATGGGGAGATGGTGCAACCTTTGAAAAAATGGGTGGGAGGAAGTCGCACTCCTCCCCCCGGGGCCTTTCCATCGATTTCAAGTCCTTGGTTCATCTCATTGATAAGATGGATGAGCTGAATAGAGTCGAGGTCGAAGACAGGTTTTGCCTTTCCCTCAAATCCATAGAGGGGAAAGTCACCGGTCATCAAAAGGAGGTTTGAAATCCCGATTCGATCCAGAGAATAGAGAGTGGATTCAATTTGATTTCGATTCTTATCTTTGCAGGTGAAGTGAATGATCGGATCGACGCCCAGGCGGGAGACTTCGAGACCGATCACGTTAGGAGAGAGGGCTGGATGACCTCCGGGATTATCAGTAATGGAGACGGCGTGGACAAGCCTTGCCCCGGCCGCTTTCTCAACAATTTTTAAAAGATCATCCTGGGTTTTTCCCCGGGATCCCCTTCCGGGCACGAGCTCAAGGGTGTAGACAAATTCTTTTCTCTCGAGAAGGGCCTCTTTGAATCGGTTTTTTCCCATGGACGTTTGGTGTAGTGTTTTACGCTATTTCCGTCGATTATCGACCTCCCCCGCCCCTCATAGGAAAGAGGGCGATAGGGGGAATTTTATTATTTGGCTTTCCGGATGCGGGATGTCGCTTTATGATTTCGTTAATTCTTTCGCGTAATCAACCATCCCTTGGAAATCAACCACCACCACAGGATCATTTCCAACCACCCAGGCATCATGCCCTGTTGGCAGCAAGGATACATCCCCAGCCTTGCATTCTATTTCTTTACCATCATCCATCTTAATTCTTAGCGTCCCGGACACATGATACTGGAAATGGGGAGCTTCACAACTTCCCGTCTTTACCAGGGGTTTAACAGATTCAGACCACCTCCATCCAGGCTGGAAGGTTGCCCATCCAATAGCGGCTCCCCCAATGTTTATGAGTTCCAATTTCCCTTTATCGAATGTCCGCACCTCTTCCGGGTTGTTCAGGCTCTTTTTTTCGGCTGTTTTCATCTGTTGTCTCCTTTCTATATAAGATGAAATGCTATACCCTCGAGATATTCTCTCAGAAAATTTCAGAGGCTCAACCCCGGGGGCGTGTTCTACACTACCCAAGCCCTCCCTTCCAACACGGGCGGACTTGGGAGCAATTTACCACTCAGGCGTGTTGGGATTTCTAAACATAAGCTCAGCAATGGTTTATCCCACCGCCTAACAGCAGCAACAAACCCCGCCACAGCATGGGTCATAGCAGGATGCTTTATACCAACAGCAATCATAGGCAGAGGAAGTTGCTGCTTTTGTCTTTTCGGTTCTACTTTTTTTAACATTTTTTTTCATCATGAACACCTCCTTTTCAAGCTAAATTTAATCATTCCTCCTCAAGAGATCAAGGAAACTCAAATGCTATTTGCTCATTTTATGGAAGGACGGTGGATATGAGATGAAAGTATAGGGTCTTGAATGGAAAAAGCCCTTCTAAAAAAAGAAGAACGAAGAATCAAAATTTCAAGGTGAAATCGCCAAGCTTGTATGATATAAATAATAAAAAGATTATTTTCGTTGAGAAGCTTGAGAAACGGTTATGAGAATGACCTTAGCTGAGAAAATATTAAGTGAACACGCGGGGAAAGAGGTTAGGGCAGGGGAGATTGCTGTTGTCAAAGTCGATCTTGCCTATGCCCAGGATGGAACCGGTCCCTTAGCAGTGAGAAAGATCCAGGAGATGGGATTTATGGAAGTTTTCAATCCGACGAAGACGATCTTCTTCTTCGACCATGCCTCTCCCAGCCCCAAGTTCGAATTGAGCAATGACCATACTTTTATGAGGGATTTTGCCGGGAGGACAGGGTGCCGGATCTCGGATGTAGGATACGGCATCTCCCATCAGGTCGTGGCTGAAAAGGAAGTGAAACCCGGGGATGTGGTCATCGGAGCTGACTCCCACACCTGTACCGGTGGGGCTCTGGGGGCCTTTGCCACGGGCGCCGGCTCAACCGATGTCGCCGTTGCCATAGCACTTGGGAAGATCTGGCTGAGGGTGCCGGAGACGATCCGGGTTGTTGTGAGAGGAGAACTCCCTGCCGGTGTTTATGGAAAGGATATCATCCTTCATCTGATCGGGAAGATCGGCGCTGCTGGAGCAACCTATAAGGCCCTGGAGTTCGCTGGAGATACGATTGAGCATCTTGAGATGGCAGGAAGGATGACCATTGCCAACATGGCTGTGGAAGCGGGAGCAAAAGTGGGGATCTTTTCCTCCGATGAGATCACTCGAGACTGGTTGAATCGGATGGGGAGACCCGGAGACTTTAGAGAATTAACCTCTGACCCTGATGCTCTCTTTGAGAAAGTTATCGAGATCGATGCAAGGACCCTCAAACCCACTATCGCCTGTCCCCATCAGGTGGACAATACCAGGACCATTGACGAGATCGGGGAAGTCAAAGTGGATCAGGTTTACCTCGGGACCTCTTGCAATGGAAGGCTGGAAGACCTCCGGATCGCAGCCAACATATTAAAAGGAAAGAAGATTCATCCCAAGATCCGGATGATAGTTACCCCTGGCTCCCGTTTAGTCTATTTAGAAGCCCTTAAGGACGGGACAATGGAGATCCTCATCGAGGCAGGCGCTCTGGCCATGCCTCCTGGGTGCGGGGCCTGCGTTGGGCTTCATGAAGGCGTTTTAGGAGACGGCGAAGTTTGCCTGGCAACACAGCCCAGAAATTTCCAAGGAAGGATGGGAAGTCCGAATTCGTTCATCTATCTGGGTTCTCCGGCTGTTGCGGCAGCTACAGCCATCGAAGGGAAGATTGCTGATCCGAGAAAGTATTTATGATGGAATCGTAAAAAGTCGTCATTCCCGTGAAAACGGGAATCCAGAGAATTCTAACTATCTAAAAATACTGGATTCCTGCTTGCGCAGGAATGACTGATAATGGGATTTTCAGACTTTTTACGAAACCATCATTTATAACCTATATTGAGCGATTTAAATAAATTTAATCGTAGGGCAACCCTTTAGGGTTGCTTATAATGCCTGCCTGTGGCAGGCATGCAAGGCTCCTGCGGCAGGGCCTTGCCCTACAGAACACCCAATGGGTGATCTTAAAACGCTCCGTCTCACACGGAGCTACTACAGGTTATTTCAAAAAGAATCGCTCAATTTAGGTATGAGGGAGGGACATGAAAGGAAGAGCTTGGAAATTCGGCGATGCCATCAGCACCGATCATATCATCCCGGGCCGATATTTTTATTTGCGGTCAAATCTTCCTGAGCTTGCAAAACATATCTTTGAGTATGAAAAACAAAGTTTTTCAGAGAGGGTGGCTCCGGGCGATTTCATCGTAGCAGGCCATAACTTTGGTCAGGGTTCGAGCCGGGAGCATGCCGCCATCGTGGTCAAGATGAATGGCATCCAGACTGTTCTGGCAAAGAGTTTCGCCAGAATCTTTTACCGAAACTGTTTTAATAGTGGACTGCCTGCCGTGATCTGTGATACTGATAAATTTGGGGAAGGAGATGTTTTAGAGCTTTTCCTGGATGAAGGGAAGATTGTTAACTACAGTCGGAATGAAACCGTCTCCTTCATCCCAATTCCACCTGTGATGAAGCAAATCCTCAACGATGGCGGACTGGTCGAACATGTGAAGAAGTACGGGGATATTAGATTAAATCTTTAACCCCTCCCTACCTCCCCTTAGTTTAAGGGGAGGCGAGGTGGGGTTAAGAGGGGAGGGAAAGGAGAAGATTATGGAATGGCTGAAAGCCTTCGGTAGTTTGATCGGAAGGGTTCTTCTCGTTCTCATCTTCCTCAATTCGGGAATCGGGAAGATCGGAAGCTTTGAAGGGACAGCCCAGTATATGGCAAAGTTCGGGATGCCTTTTACCTCTTTCTTCCTCTTTGGCGCCATCGTTTTTGAACTGGCGGGAAGCCTCAGCGTCATCCTGGGATATTTCACCCGGTTTGGATCGCTTCTCATCCTCATCTTTTTGATTCCAACCACACTCATCTTTCACACCCATTTTGCCGATCGCATCCAGATGATCATGTTCATGAAGAACGTGAGCATGCTTGGAGGATGTCTCCTGCTTTTCTCCGCAGGACCGGGGCGACTGAGTCTCGATTACTTTTTAAGGAGAAAGAAAACCTGACAATGAATTTCAAATCTTTTGAGGTCTGGTGGAAGGCCTTCCGGTTTCACTATGCCTCCGCCAGTTTTATGCCGGGAATATTAGGAGGGATGATCGCCTGGACATACGATGTGCAGTTCCATCCCGGATACTTCCTCCTGGTGATGCTGGGTTTGATCCTCAATCATCTGGCCCTCAATATGACGGATGACTATTATGACTTCCGCCATCTGGTCGATGCTTTCGATTCGCATGGGAATCCTTATTCCGGCGGGAGCGGCACTCTTTCAAAGGGTTTGATCCGTCCTGATCAGATGCGCCATGTCTTTGCGAGCTTCTATATCATCGCAATCGGGATCGGAATATTTTTAGGAATTTTGAGGGGATCTTTTGTTCTCTTCCTTTTAGCGTTTGGCTTTTTCTGCGCCTTCTTTTATACGGCTCCTCCCATTCGATTCGGCTACAGGGGGCTCGGGGAAATCGCCCAGCTCCTCTGCTTCGGTCCGGGCATCGGTCTCGGAGCTTACTATGTCCAGACGCAGAAGCTCTCATGGGAAGCCTTCTGGGGAACGCTTCCCTTCGGGATCATGCTCTTCTCGATGATCACGATCAATGAAATTCCAGATTATCTTGAAGACAGGAAAGCCGGAAAACTGAACCTGGTCGCCCGCTTCGGGAGGGAGGCAGGAGTGAAACTATTTATTCTTAGCCTCCTTTCGGCTTATGGCGCCATCCTGATGGGCATCTTTTTAGGGAAGATTCCTTTTGTTGGATTGATCTCCCTGCTGACCTTTCCCATTGCCTTCAAGACCATTTCGATTTTAAGAGGCAATTATCAGGATCCTGTGAAGATGGCGCCCGCCAATCTGGGAATGATCTGCACCCATAATTCTACTGCAATTCTGCTTATCATCGCTTACACCATTGTTGGCTTTAAGAAAGACAACCTATTATCATCGTTTCTTCCTTTGTTTACATTAATCGTTCTTTATCTACCCATTGCAAAACTGATCTCGAAAGCCTCATTAGCCAAAAGAAAGGAGGAAGCTATATGACGAAAGAGGAATTTTATCTTTTGGAGTTCACGGGCGCCGAATGACCCCACTGCCATCAGGTGGAACCTCTCGTGGAGAGGTTGGAGGATGAAGCGGGGGTGAAGGTGGCAAAGCTTGAGGTATGGCATAATGAGGCCAATGCCAAACTGATGAGAGAATACGACAAGGGCTTTTGCGGAGGCGTCCCGTTCTTCTTCAACAAGAAAACGGGAAAGTGGATCTGCGGCTCCGCAGATTACGAACGATTGAAGAAATGGGCGCTTGAGTAAAGGGGCCGAGGGTTCAAGGGTTCAAGGGGTCAAGCGACTTCAAAATATGTTTAAAGGTAAAAGAGGTTTAGGGTTTTAGAATACTCGAACCCTGGAACCCTATTATTTTTTCTCAAGGAGAATCCCATGGGTATTTTTGAGGATTACCATCCTTTAAAGGGGAAGATGTTCCAGATTCTTAAACCTGATGGAACACTTCATCCGGATGTGAAGCCGCCGATGAGTGACCAGGAGATTTTTAATCTTTATCAAAGGATGGTCTTCATCCGGTTGGCTGATCAGAAAGCCTTGATGCTCCAGCGGCAGGGAAGGATGGGAACCTATGCGCCTGTCTGGGGCCAAGAGGCTTGCCAGGTTGGAAGCGCCTATGCGCTTCAAAAAGGGGATTGGGTCTTTCCAGCTTTCAGGGAATTGGCCGCAAGTCTGATGATGGGGATTCCTCTCAAAACAATCTATCTCTACTGGATGGGCAACGAGGAGGGAAGCCGTGCACCAGGAGGGATTAATGTCATGCCTGTATCGATCCCTGTTGGAACACATTCCCTTCATGCCGTTGGAGTGGCCTGGGCGGCAAAAATCCGGGGAGATAGAATTGTGACCATTGCCTATTTCGGGGATGGCGCAACCTCCAAGGGCGATTTTCATGAGGCGATGAACCTCGCGGGAGTCTTCAAAACTCCGAGCATCTTCTTCTGCCAGAATAACCAGTTTGCCATCTCCGTTCCAAGAAAGATCCAGACCGCCTCTGAGACGATTGCCCAGAAGTCAATTGCCTATGGGATTGATGGAATTCAGGTGGACGGAAACGATCTCTTTGCTGTCTACACGGTAACAAAGGAAGCCGCTGATAAAGCCCGGTCCGGAGGAGGCCCCGCCCTTATTGAGGGAGTGACCTATCGGTTTGGACCCCATACCACTGCGGATGATCCGACCAAATACAGGACGGATGAAGAGATGGAGCCCTGGAAACCTTTGGACCCATTGGTCAGGTTGAGACTTTACCTCAGAGAGAAAGGGCTGTGGAATGAAGAGGTTGAGAAACGATTAACTGAAGAGGCGCAGGAGGAGATTGACCAGGTAGTTAAGGAGGCTGAAGCGGTTCCAGTACCCGAAGTTGAAGATATTTTTAAATATGTCTTTGCAGAGACGACGCCGCAGTTGAAAGAGCAGATGGAGTATTTGAAGACAACTCTGTAAATTAAATCCGAAGCACGAAATCCGAAATTCGAAACAATATCGAATGACAGAAGCCTCAAATTCAAAACGATTTAATCTATTTTTTGATCATTTGAAAATTCGAATTTAGGATTTGTTTCGAGTTTCGATATTCGGATTTCGAATTTTTTGAGCCCTCAAGTTCAGTAGAGAAGGGATTAATTTGGGAGGATCTGGATATGCCCAGACTCAATATGGTGGAGGCAATCAATTTAGCTCTCCGGGAAGAGATGGAGAGGGATAAGAGGGTTGTTGTCCTGGGTGAGGATGTGGGACGGGAAGGAGGAGTCTTTCGTGTTACGGATGGGCTCCAGGAAAGGTTTGGCGATGATCGAATCGTTGATACACCTTTAGCAGAGTCGGGAATCGTGGGCACAGCCATGGGCATGGCCCTCTATGGACTGCGACCGATTGCGGAGATTCAGTTCGATGGTTTTCTCTATCCCTGCCTCGATCAGATTACCAATCACATCGGCCGGATTCGGAACCGATCACGAGGAAGGTTCACCTGTCCATTGGTCATCCGGGTTCCCTATGGGGGGGGCATCCATGCGCCTGAGCATCATTCCGAAAGTCCGGAAGCCATATTGGCACATACACCAGGGATCAAAGTTGTCATCCCCTCCACTCCCTATGAGGCCAAAGGGTTACTTCTCTCGTCGATTCGTGACCCCGATCCGGTCATCTTCCTTGAACCCAAACGCATCTACCGGGCCATTCGTGAGGAGGTTCAGGAAGGAGACTTTACAATTCCCTTGGGCAAAGCTCGATTGGTTCAGGAAGGCAGGGATGTGACAATCATTGCCTGGGGTGCGATGGTGAGAGAGGTTTTAAATGCGGCTGAGGAATTGAAAGGTGATAAGATCGATATGGAGATCATCGATCTCAGAACGATCTCGCCCATGGATGTGGATGCGATCATCACCTCGATTCG